>CAMJXP010000009.1 GCA_946409745.1 uncultured Candidatus Saccharibacteria bacterium
GCCCTAAAGAAAATGGCACGCCACGTCGGTTCTTCGTTGGCCAAATCAGCAACTTTAAGATTGCGATTACCGATCCAACTCCAGCGCCAGAGCCAGATCCAACTCCAGCGCCAGAGCCAGATCCAGGTGATTAATCTAATAACTTGATTTCTATCTTAGAAGCACACATATATCATGTATGCACCACCCTTAGATAAAACAAAAAAGCTCCTGCAATTGCAGGGGCTTTGTTCCGGCTAAAACGGACTAGTATTACTCAATCTTCTGGCTGGGGATGAGGGATTCGAACCCCCGAATGGTGGGACCAGAACCCACTGCCTTACCACTTGGCGAATCCCCATCAGGATAGATATATTATACCACAAAAACACCAAAATGCATATATATTATTCGCTTCTCAACGCTTCGACTGGATCTTTCTTTGAAGCCGAGCGAGCCGGAATCAAGCCGCCAATCAGAGTTAGTACTACACTCAGTACAATTAGCCCGATTGCCGTATTAATGGCGAGCGTTGCCGATAAAGGTATATCACCCGTGAAATGATGAAGAACCGCATTGATAATTGGGATTAGTAGATATGAAATCCCGATGCCAAAGATTCCAGACAAGAATCCAATAATAAACGTTTCAGCATTAAAGATGTTCGAGATATTGTGTTTGCTTGCGCCAATGGCACGTAGAATGCCAATTTCCTTCGTGCGCTCGTAAACTGAAATATAAGTGATCACGCCAATCATAATAGAACTGACTACGAGCGAAATCGAAACGAAGGCGATTAAGACGTAAGACACCGCGTCTACAATTGTCTTTACACTAGACATCAGTACGCCTGTGATGTCGGTGTACTTGATTTCTTTTTCATCCTTCCCCATCGACTTAAAGGTTTCGTTGTATTGATCTAGGAAACTCACAAAATGATTCTTGCCATCAAAACTATTGAAGTAGAATTGCATATAGGTCGGCTCATCGAGCTTTTGATAACCCATCGCCGAAAGATTCGCTTCGAGTGTAGATTCGCTCTTCGTAAACATCGCTGTCACCACCCTTGCAAGCTCATCCTCAGTAAAATTCAACTTAAAGGCACCAACAATTGCCGATTCGTCAATCGAAAAGGCATTCGCAAAACTACTCGTGAGATACGATGACAAACCTCCTACTTTCGTCAAGATGTCGGATTTCATTCTAACCTCGAGGATCGCAATCGCAAACTCATCGAGTGTCTTATCGATTAATTCATCCTGCCCACCAGCAATCGTGAGTTTTAGCATACCAGCGTAAGCCAATGCAAACCGATCTTTCGGGATTAGATATTTAGTTTCAAATTCCGAGAAATCCTTCGTTGCGACAAATTCATCAATATAATCTGGCATCTTGGCTGGGTCGAAGTCCGGCTCCATCGCCTTCGTTGCGACAAAGCTCATCATTTCTGGCGTCAATTCGTCTAATTTGTCAGCGAGTTCCTTTCTGATTGGGCGAATATCCGCATCAATTGATTCCGAAATCTGATTTATATAATCCTTAGTTTTAGCGGCCACCATGTTTTGGTCGATTTTTACATCAAATGCCTGCGCCAGTTTATTCGAATCAACCGATACCAAATCGGAGAACTGGAAGTTGAAATCATTTTTCTTTTTGCCAAATTCAGTATTCGAAAAGACGTCAATCTCCGGGGTCGACAACTGTTTCTTAACTATCTCCGTCTCGCTGGATTTTTCAATAATCTTCTCAACCAGACTTGGTAGATATAATACACCGCTCGTCATCAAAGATACATTATCTTTCGGCGTCAAAACACCCACAATTTTGAGCGTTTCGGCTGAATTGTAAAGTTTCTTCATGTATTCTTCATTCTCGCTCATATCCTCGTAGACTTCGTATTTCGAGTTGTATTTATACAAATCATACGGATAAATAAGTTTGTATTCCTTATCCATTAAGTCATCGTACGAGAGTTTGAGCGGTTCCCCTTCAATCTGTACGTTCTCACCACTCATTACTTTGGTAATTAGCGTCGATAATTCGCTCGTATCATGATAACCCAACGAATAGGCGAGTAAATCTGAAATCTCGTGTGGATCAGACAATATAATTGCCATCTCGTTGTATTTCTCCGGATAACGCCCACTCACGACCTTAGTGGTGTCGCGAATTACTTCAATATTAAACTGCTCAAACACGGAAGTTAGATTAGAATATGAACTCATAATGGTGCTACCACCATAGAATGACTCAAACAAACTATTCGGATTTAGTTTTGCCACCTTTTTTGTCGCATCAATCGTATAAATCGGTGGATCGACATTGTAAGTATAATTAATTACTTTAATATCATCCTTCACTTCATCATTGTGGCGGTCGAGATAATCCTGGAAGGCCTTCAAATCATTAGATGAAACACTGCCAAGCATCGACGTGAGGACGCGATTTTCGTTCACAATATTACCTTCGATATTACTGTTGGCCGTACCGGTAAGGCTAAGTAACATTCCCGTAATATCTGCCGACTCTTTTGAAAGAATCAATGGGTAAGAAGTTAGTGTATTCTCCTCAATATAATCAATATAGTTTTGGAACCCAGTTGAGACGGCTGAAATCAAGGCGATACCAATAATGCCAATCGAGCCAGCCACCGACACTAAAATGGTGCGGGCCTTCTTAGTCATTAAGTTTTTGAGCGACAAAGATAATGCCGTAAAGAAAGACATTTTCGTCTTTCTGCTCTTGCTTCCAGCATTAAAAGCGTCTAAATCCGTCTTAATACTGCCATCGTATTTCTTGGAGTCCGCAGTAATTTTACCGTCTTTCAAACGAATAATTCTCGTCGCATATTGGTCAGCAAGCTCCGGGTTGTGCGTCACCATGATCACAAGCTTATCTTTAGCGATTTCTTTTAGGAGCTCCATAATTTGGATACTAGTTTCAGAATCAAGAGCGCCGGTTGGCTCATCCGCAAGTAAAATATCCGGATCATTCACAAGCGCACGTGCAATCGCCACGCGTTGCATCTGCCCACCTGAAAGCTGGCTTGGTAGTTTATCAATATGTTCAGATAGCCCCACATCTTTTAGAGCCTTCTTGGCGCGAATAATTGAATCTCTCTTTGAAATACCAGAAAGCGTGAGTGCTAGGCGAACGTTTTGCAAAACCGTTTGGTGCGGAATTAAATTATAACTCTGAAAAACAAAACCAATTCGGTGGTTACGATAGCTATCCCAATCTTTATCCTTGAACTTTTTAGTACTTTTTTCATTGATAATCAAATCACCAGAAGTATAGTGATCAAGCCCACCGATAATATTAAGTAGCGTAGTTTTACCGGAACCAGACGGGCCAAGAATTGCCGCAAATTCCGAGACCGGAAAATTGACATCAACATTATTAAGGACGGTGCGCTTAATACCACCAGTCTCGTAGACTTTCGTCACACTCCTTAGCTCTAGCATACACTATTATTTTAGCATAAAAAGAATGGGAGCAGAATGCTAGAAATTCAGCGTAAATGTGGTATTACTATTCGATTTTACGCTTAGATTCCAATGGTTGCGATCAGCCAGAGATTTGGCAATCGAAAGTCCGAGTCCGACCCCTTCGGAGTTCTTATCCGCCTGGTAAAAACGATCAAACACATGGGGGAGCGCATCTTTACTAATTGTCGCGCCATCGTTCGTGACTTTTAATACGTGGTCCTCGAGCGTCAGAGTAATCTTCTTGTCAGAATATTTAATTGCATTATCCATCAAAATGCCGAGTAGTTGCGAAAAATCATTGGCATTCACTTTAATTTTATCAGAGACATTAAGTTCTTTCTTAAACTTAATATCCTTCATTCTCGGCTCAAAGCTTTTCAGCTGTTTCTCAACCAGTTCCTTCACATTGATTTCCTCGCTAGTCACAGTATTCACTAGATCGGTCCGTGCAAGTGTCAGAAGTTCAGAATTCAGCGCTGTTAACTTCTCCGTTTCCATTGCCACGTTATCAATCCAGTGATTATTCTTAATATCGGCAGCTTCAAGGTTAGCCGAAATCGCAGCAAGCGGTGTCTTAATCTCATGTGAAGCATTGGCAATAAAGACCTTCTGTGATTCATAGGCCTCCTTCACTGGTTTAATCGCTTCTTCGGCTAGATAATATGAAATAAATACTACGGCGAGTTCAATCCCAATACCGGAAACAATGAGCGATAGCAACAGATTCCTAGCTGCCGCCTCGCGTTCGCTTCGAATCCAAGCATCAAATAATTTGCTAGCCTCCGAGTCAATACTCACGCTCATCATTGGTGGTCGCATATCAGCCGAGCGCGTCGAAGAAATATAAATCGCTGTAAAAGTAATCAAAATGACGACGGAAGAGATGCCGAAGTTAATTAAGATTAATCTATTTCGAAGCTTTCTGAACATCTAATTTATACCCAAGGTTACGGATCGTCTTAATCGACACTTTCGATTTTAGGCCTTTCATCTTTTTACGTAAATAACTCATATAAACTTCAACATAATTCTCTTCAAATTCGGATTCGGCGCCCCAAACGTGTGCCAGAATCTGCGCTTTTGTAACCGCGGCATCCGGGCTCTTCACTAGCATTAAGAAAATCTCTGCTTCCTTGTCAGTGAGAGACACACCATTTAGCGTACGATCTGCCGGATCGAACGTCAGATCTTTAAACGTAATTTTCTTTTGTTCAACTAGTGGTGGACGACGCGTCAAAGCATTAATGCGCGCAATTAATTCTGCTGTTTTAAATGGTTTGGCGAGATAATCATCGGCACCATCTTCTAAGCCACGAATTTTGTCTTCAACCTCATTTAGGGCAGACAGCATAATAATCGGAGTTTTAATCACCCGCGCCCTCACAATCTTTAAAATATCGAGCCCAGACATCTTTGGTAGCATAATATCTAGCACAATGCAGTCGTAGTTTGGTTTTAGAGCGAGGCTAAGACCTTCTTCGCCATCGGCGGCCCAATCGACCATGATTTTTTCTTTCTTTAATAAATGAATTACGGCTTCCGCCAAGAACTTTTCATCTTCAACATATAATATTCTCATAGTTTCATCATAACACACGTGCTAATTTTGAAAACTTAAAATTTCTAAAATTTAAAAATATTTTAAGATTCGTGGTTTAATATAGAGAGAGTATGGATGAAAAAACATTTGATCGAGTTGAAAAGAAGTATTTAATTACATCCGCACAGAAAAAGGAACTCCTGAAGGTCATTAAGAAGAATATGAAGAAGGATAAGTTCCATAAGTCCGGTGTATTTAATATTTATTTTGACAACGACAACTACGACTTTATTATTCAATCCATCGATCACCCTGTCTTTAAAGAAAAGTTACGTGTGCGTTCATACTATGGCTACAGCAAAGCCTTCTTTGAAATTAAGACCAAATTACTGGGTAAGGATTATAACGTCGGCTACAAACGCCGTGTGCTTGTAACGCATAAAGACTACAATGATTTTATTAAAAAGAAAGCCGATTTCATCGAGATTGCCGGGCGGAAAGTTGAAACTCCCACCGACATGCAAATCGCTCGCGAAATCGATTATTTCATCAAGCAATATAATTTGAAGCCAAAGATCCTGGTTTATTATAATCGCGAGAGCTACAAAGGCGAAAATAATCTACGAATTACCTTTGACTCGAGCCTGAAATACCGCAACCGCAATTTAAAATTCACGAAGAATAAGAAAGATAAGTCGGCATTAAAACGGGGCGAGCTGATTATGGAGATCAAAGCCCATGGAAGTTATCCAATGTGGCTCGTCCACGCACTTTCGAAAGAACATGCCTACCCACAGCGTTTTTCTAAAATCGGTAAAGTATACGGAATATTAAGAAAGGAGCAAAATGTTTAACAGTATATTTGACGCCAGCACGACTGGATTAGAAATCACGACAGCTTTAATTTCAGCAGGAGTCGCCCTCGGCCTTGGGCTTGTCTTAGCTCTCACCCATATGAAGACTTCGCAAACCACGAAAGGCTTCTTAATCACGCTAGCCGTCTTGCCACTGCTCGTGATGGCTGTGATGATTATGATTAACGGCAATCTCGGCACTTCGATTGCGATTCTCGGTGCCTTTTCGTTAATTCGTTTCCGTTCTTTACAAGGCCGTGCGAAAGACTTACTTGCGATTTTCTTTGCGATGATGATTGGCCTTGCTTGTGGTATGGGGCACGTATTATTTGGCACCATAATTACAATTATTGCTATTATCGCCATTGTTCTGTTTAGTTACACAAAATTCTTGGAACCAGATCACCACGATAAGATTCTAAAAGTTGTTATTCCGGAAGATATGGACTACGATGAAGTATTTGATGAGATTTTCAAGAAATATACGTCAAGGCACAATCTTGTCCGTATGAAGACGATGAATATGGGTAGCCTCTACAAATTAACCTATGATGTCAGAATCA
The DNA here is from genome assembly GCA_946409745.1 of uncultured Candidatus Saccharibacteria bacterium. Taxonomy (GTDB): domain Bacteria; phylum Patescibacteriota; class Saccharimonadia; order Saccharimonadales; family Saccharimonadaceae; genus Nanosyncoccus. Next base: position 6,425 of record CAMJXP010000009.1, read on the forward strand.
AGCACGGTGTAAAAGAAAAAGACTTTCTCGATGAAATCCGCATAAAGAATATGAACCTCAAGGTTCTACTTTCTGAACCATGTGCTGACGAGGAGATTTAATGAAATCTAAAATCGATTATAAATGGCTTGTCATCGGCGCCATGGTGGCCACGGCCTTAATCTCGACTGCCATTATTAATCTCGGCCACGACAATGGTAATAAAATCGAACGCTCTATTAATGCCGACAATGGTGATTTAAAGATTAACTGGAACAAATTTGAAGCCACTGATGTGGCATTAGATGAAAGTTATACCATCACAAAATCCGGTGTTTATCATTTAACTGGCGAGCTTAAAAATGGTCTTGTTAGTATTAATGTAAAAGACGGCGTCGTGAAATTAATTCTAGATAATGTCACAATCAAAAATCCGAATGGCCCGGCTATTGCCTGCTATGAAGCGGATGATTTAGTAATTGAATTAGTTGGCAAGAATACGCTGGAAGATGGTGAAACCTACGCCGCGAATCTTGATGAAGATGCTAAAAGTGTAGTCTATTCTAAAGCTGATCTTACTTTTATCGGCGATGGCTCACTTTCGGTTATCGCTAATTATCAAGACGGCATTGTTTCAAAAGACGATTTAAAGTTTAATGGTGGCGAGTATACCATTATAGCTAAAGATGATGGTATTCGTGGTAAAGACTCAATTTATGTTGTGGACGGTGTTTTCACAATCGAAGCCGGTGGTGACGGCATGAAATCTACTAACGAAACCACCGCCGGAAAAGGCTTTGTATTAATCGAACAAGGCACCTTTAACATTACGGCCAGCGCTAAGGGCATCAAAGCAGTTAATAGTATCCTAATTCACGATGGGAACTTCATCATCTCGTCCAAAGACGACGGTGTCCATTCGAATAATTACGTTGGAATTATGGGTGCCAACATCGAAATTTCGTCCGGTGACGACGGTATCCATGCCGACAAAGAACTAATCGTTGATGCCGGCAAAATTAGTGTTTTAAAGAGCTATGAAGGCCTAGAAGCGAAGGCAATTACTGTCAATGGTGGCGAGATTTCGGTCGTCGCGTCAGATGATGGCATGAATGCCGGCGGCGGTAACGATGCCTCGGCTAATAATCGTCCAGGCGCAAATTCGTTTGCTGCCGATACGAGCTGCACGCTCACTATTAATGGTGGTAAAATCTATGTTAACGCGGCCGGCGATGGTTTAGATAGTAATGGCTATCTCACTTTCAACGGTGGCGAAGTTGTAGTTGACGGTCCAACCAACAATGGCAATGGCGCTCTGGATTCCGGTTCTGGAATTTCATTTAATGGCGGCTCTGTTATAGCGATTGGTGCTAGTGGCATGGCCGAATCACTCGGTACTACATCCTCAATTAATAATGTCAGTATCTACCTTTCTTCATCCCAAAAGGCCGGCACGAAGATCGAAATCAAGAATTCGGCCGGTGAAACTATATTATCGCACACCTCATTAAAGACCTTTAATCACATCGCCGCCGGTACCGAAAAATTTGAAGAAGGTAAAACTTATACTTTGTATCTAAACGGCACCAAAACTGAATCGTTTACGATTAATGGGATCGTGACAACAGTTGGTTCTAATTCTGGGAATCAGATGCCGAATCAGCCGATGCAGCGGCGGTAATACCAGCGTGATAAGCAGCTTCAAATTCTGAGCCAAAACGGGCAATTTGTTGGTATGGTACATAACCTGACATCACTACTACGATAAAGTGGCGGTTCTCGGCTGGGAATTCCACAATAGCGGCATCATCATAAATCGTCCAAGCTCTCGCATCGGGGCTGTAATTCCAGCCCACCTTATTATAGACCTTGGCGGCGGCTGAGAAACCGGTTGGCAAACCTTGGCGCCAGTTGTAGGTCGTGACTGGCTGATTTAAGAATGAATCTTTCATCACGGCAATCAAAGACTCATCGGTAATCTCAGTATGGTTATAAAACATCAGCATCATGTCCTTAATCTCTCTTGCCGTCGCCGACAAACTCGAAACCGTCACACTCATCATATTGAATTCATAGTTCACGACATCATCCAGATGACTATGGCCAATCTTAGACCAGAGTGGCTCCGCGCAACCCGAATCGGATGAGCGGATCGCGGCATCTAGACATTCTAGAATCGTATTTCCCCGCCCATTTGCCACCGCGTTGCGGTCCCATTCACCCTTTTGGACTAAACGGTAGCCATGGTACACAACATAAAGTTTGTAAAGCGATGCAGTCGCAAATTTCGCATCAGCATTGTAAATGCCAGCCACCTTATCAAGATCAATATCGTAAACAATCACACCCTTATTGCCGCCTACTGAATTAACCCAAGCGTCGACGGTTGGTTGAAAGTTGATTTCCGGAATAACCGGTTCTGGTTCCGGTTCTGGTTCTGGTTCTTGGTTTTGCGATTGATCTGGCTCTTTCTTTGGTAAATAGTTCACGCAAACATGAATCACGAGCGCCGTAAATGATGCCACAATGGCAAATAGTAGAAAAATCTTGATGAATCCTTTTATGGATGCACGCTTGCTAGTCTGTTTAGAAACCATATTGATGTCTCCTTATCCAGTAATCTGGTTTGCATTTCATTACCATAAACGGTCGGAACCATTTTTGTTTGGAGCAATTTTCCATTGTAGAAATAATGGGCAAGGACGAGGCTTCTCGTGGTGCCAGGCCACCAAACCTGGTCAAAGAAGAGGTTGCCAAGACCATAGTAAATCACACCATTACCATAAACTTCAAAGGTTTGTGGCTGGTGAGCGGAAGTACCAACCACTACATCAGCGCCGAGGTCAATAATGTGCCTAAATAAGCCAATCTGGTCACCAGCAGACGAATTGGCGCGGTCGCAAATAGGATCCTCGTAGGTTGACGCATAGGCGTTACACTCATAGTATTGAATATCAACAATCACGAAATCACCCTGCTTTTTAGCATCTTGGATTTGTGGCCCGATAACCTCTTCGTAATATTGGTTAGCGCCAGGCCTAGAGCCATAAGTCGCACCACCAGTTGATTGGTTAAAGGCGAGAAAAGTGATATTCGTACCCTTTTCGGTAATGCGAAGTGGCACATAAGCCTCCTCGGCATTTCTGCCACCGCCAACAATCTTCATGCCATTATTTAGATAAGTTTCAACCGTATCAATAGCTGCCTGCGCCCCGCAGTCGACATTGTGATTACCAGTCAGCTCTACAACGTCTAGACCAATCGCAAGGAGCGTATTAATGAACCGTTTGTCAGAGCAAATATTGCTTGAACTAGCGTAGTCAGTAAATGATGATTCGTTTGATGTATGTGTAATATCGAAGCTAGAAAGAAAATCCTTGATATTAGCGGCAAAATAAGTTGCATCGCCTCCGACATTACGTAGTTTCGTGTTCATGCCGCGAGAAAGCGCCGTGACGCCAGTCTGAGCAAAAGTCAGCACGGTGTCTTTAGTTGGAAATGCTTTAGTATAAGCGTCAGCCACTAGGGGCTTAATCTCTTCCTCGTATTTTTCAGATTTAAAACTCATAATTCGATAGACGCCACCTTCATCAAACGAATCAAGATAGTATTTATTGTTAATCTTTATTAGATTCTTCTTGCTATCAAGCTCGCCTAAATCAATTAATTTAACATTCGGGTTCGCGAGCAAAGCATCGGCCGTCTCGGCATCCACATTATCAAGGGTAAATTCGTAGAAATCGACAACTGGCACCTTGATATTAACTAAGAATTCGCCTTCTTCAAGTTCCGGCATCTTTAACTCGTTACGAGCCGAAATTGTGACGTCTTTGTCAAGATCAAGTTCTTCAGTAAAGTATTTCGCGAGTTCTTCTTTTTCGGTTTCAGTCAAAGATTCATCGTAATAAACTACACCTGGAATTCTAAAGATACCAGTTTTAGTAAAGAATTGGACTCCAAAGAAAACTCCGGCCCCCACAATTAAGAAACAGAATAAACCCACAAAGAATCGCTTTAAAAAGGAATGTTTTTTCTTCCCTACCATATTTTTATTATAACATATGCTATAATAATTGTATGTTTAAGTGGGCAAAATGGCTTAACGGCAAAGATACCGAAAAAGAAATCGTATCGCCAAATGGTCGGAACAAATGCACGGTCGCACTTAAGAGTAAACAGATTTTCTATAAAGTTGATCGCGACAATAAACCAATCGTCGGGCTCTCCCGGCTTGGTTTTGACATCTGCGGTGAAAAGATGCTCGGCAACAATCTGCGCGTTATCCGCATTGTCACGAAAAACATCGACGAAACTGTCGAGATGCTTTGGGGCGAAGATCGCTTGATTAAAAACAAATGCCAAGAGGTTGCCTTCTACTGTGCTGAAGATCAAGAGCCAAAACGGATTTTTACTTTAAGATTTCGCGTCTACGATAATGCCGTCGCCTTCCGTTACGAAATTCCACCACAACCAAAATTCCAACAAATCACGATTGCTGACGAGCTCACGGAGTTTAATATCGATTTGAACACTACAGTTTGGAAAATCCCAGCCTATCAACCGGATCGCTATGAATATAATTACGAGAAAGCCGCTGTTTATGATTTGAACCATTCCGTGCATACACCACTCACGATGAAGACGCCAAATGGTTGCTATCTTTCACTGCATGAAGCTGCACTTTATAACTATGGTGCCGCTACCATTAAACTTAGCGCCGAGAATAAACTAAAAACTGATATTACGCCACTCTCAGACGGCACCAAAGCCCACGTTTCCCTACCATTTGAAACCCCATGGCGTTTAATTATGATTGCAGACTCTGCAATTGAACTTACCACGAATCGTGTGATGTATTGCCTGAATGATCCACCGCGGGGCGATTTCTCGTGGGTAAGAACCTTGAAATTTATCGGTATCTGGTGGGCAATGTATGTTGGTGAATGGACTTGGGCTCCAGGCGAACGTCACGGCGCTACTACTCAGCACACTAAAGAATACATTGACGCTGCTGTTAGGTTAGGTATTCCGGGAGTCCTGATTGAAGGCTGGAATGATGGCTGGGAAGGCGACTGGCTTGAAAACGGCATTAATAATAGCTTTACCAAATCAACTCCTGATTTCGACCTCGCGGAAGTGGCTCGCTATGCTAGAGCTAGATCGGTTGAAATTGTCGGGCACCACGAAACCGTTGGCTTTGTTGATAATTATGAAAAACAACTCGAAGAGGCCTACAATTTCTACGCTGCAAACGGAGTACATTTCATTAAGACCGGCTACGCTGGCAGCCAGATTTTAATTCATGGTCGCCGCGAGTATCACCACTCTCAAGCTGGCGTTAACCACTATCAAAAGACCGTTGAGCTGGCCGCTAAGAAACATATTTGTCTTGATATTCACGAACCAATTAAAGGCACTGGCATTGAAAGAACCTGGCCAAATCTCTTAACGCGTGAAGGCGCGCGTGGTCAGGAATATGAAGGTGGCGCCCTTTCGCCATCACATGCTTGTTATTTGCCTTACACGAGATTACTCTCTGGTGGCATGGATTACACCAATGGTATTTTCGATTTAGCGAATAGTGTTAAACGTATGTCGACCACGCTTACTCGTCAAATCGCCTACTTTATCACCATCTATTCCGGTATGGCAATGGCTGCTGATCGCCCATATATCTATGAAGAAAGATTTAAGGATATGTTGAAGTTTCTCCGTGATGTCCCAACTAATTTTGAACGTACCGTACCACTAGCGGGTGAAGTCGGCGAATACTATGTTGTGGCCAGAAAAGCCCGGAATGGCGATTGGTACATTGGCGGCGTAACCGACGAAACCGGCCGCAAAGTTAATATCGGGCTCAACTTCCTCGACGAAGGTATCTACCGCGCCGAAATCTATGCCGATTCGAATGACGCTCACTACCGCGACAACCAATTCGGTCATACTATCACGACCAAAAATGTCAGCAAAAAAGAATCCATTGAATTATATATGGCGCCAGGCGGTGGCTTTGCTATACGGCTTTCGCGGTCAAAATAAGTCGATGCGTGGCATCGTAATTATCTAATTCTTCGCCAGCGCAAGTCATAATAACTAAGGTATCAGTATCTTCTGATTTAAGTAGTTTATCCATATTAATTTCACTTTTTAGAAGCGTATCAGTATCAATAATTTGATAGCCGTGTCCATTGTACCAAATCGCATCACCAACCTCTGCTTCATCTAGATTCTTAAACACGGTTGATGAATGACCGATGAGAAGTGTTTTATTCTCAGCTTCCGAATAGCTGCCAACAATCGTGTCCGGCGTATGAAGCGTGCGCCCATCTTTTTCGAGTACGGTAACATCAGACATTAAATCAATCGCCGGGATGCTGATTCTAGCCGAAACTAGATAATCAGTTGCTTCGGCTGGCACGAATCCAATCGCAAGATAAGCAAAAAAAGTCACAAAATAAGCACACAAGATGCATTTTTTTACATCAAATGAATGCCTTATCTCCACAGACCTCCTTTTAATTCATTATAGCATAAGTATTTAAAAGCATGCTATAATTTTGTTAATGGAACGCATATCCGAAACCATCAATAAAATCTATTTGAAATATCTACCAATAGTGAAACGAGTTGGCGTGACCCTTGATGTTGATTTTCCAGACACCACTTTAACCATTCGCGAAAAAGAACGCGTCGAACGTGATCTTGATAAGACCATGGAATCCGCTGTGAAACGTGCGAAAAATAACGGTCGCATTGTGATTCAAGTTAGAAAAGGTAAAATCATCATCAAAGACAACGGTACGATTCTTTCAAAAACCACTTGCGACTTATTATCGACTGAACATGTCAAAGTCGAATCCCGTCTCGGATTCGGTACTACCGTGACAATTCAAGCTAAACACCAGGACTAAATAATTTCAGTTTCTTTTCGTGAGCCTTGTAATTTTTGTCGTGCGAACCTACCTCCGCCCAAAAAGCTTTTGAATGGTCCATGTGGTTTAAATGCGCCAGTTCGTGCAGTATCACATAGTCACGTAGCGGCTCTGGCACTTTCATGAGACCGATATTAAGTGAAATCACCCGATTAGATGAGCAACTTCCCCATCTTGTGTTCGCATGGGTTAAGCGGCATTTATCATATTCATAGCCATAGAGTTTCGCATGGTATTCCAAGCGATAAGGAAGGTATTCTTTGGCTTTCTTCATCAAAACTTTTTTCTGGTAGTCACGAGCACGTTGTTCTTTTGGGTCTTTAATTGGTAGTTTTTCGCGAATCAGATCACGATTGGTATTTAGAAATCTTTTCGCTAAAAAATCAGAAGTGTATTTCGGTACACTCATTTGCAATCGTCCGGAAGTTGAAATCGAAAAACGAACCGATTTAGAAAGCGGGCTCTTTCTAACTTTTACTTCGCCAAATTCAGGATCATTTATTATGAGCATCGGCTAGGCCAGCGACTGCGTGTTTGGTTTGTGTTTCAAAAGTATGTTTACCGGAAAGGATAATTGGGCGCTCGAGTTCGGAAGGGGCTTCGAGCTTTTCAATCGCTTCGTCATAGGCGCTTTTCGCCTTAGCAACGGATTTATAGCGGAATTTCATACGATTCCGAATGGTGGCAATATCAGTCTGAATCCACAATAAATCGACATCATATCCAGCGACGATAAAAATATTTTTTACTTCTTGGCGTTGCTTCTCGGTATCGAGTCCGCCTTCAATAATTACAGTTTGACGCGTATGCGTAAGTATTTCGAGAATAGCGAGAATATTCTCTCTCGAAAACTTATTTTTCTTGGCGATATCATCTAAATCGTAATATGCCAGATTAAATTTGTTTGCGAACTTCATCGCAAAAGTTGTTTTGCCGCTACAGGGTGCACCGAAAACCAGAAGCGCGCGCGGTTTAGATTTTTTACCTTCCATAATAATTCCATTGTAGCACAAGTTTATCTATTAGTGCAAAAATTAATTGGTGAAGAGTTTTTTGTCAAGGCTGAGTAGGTCCACAAAATCCGTAATTACGCGGATTTCTTTTGAAACTTTCTCAATTTCCGCCTTTTCGTCAATTGGCTTGGATGACTTTGGCGGCTCGAATGAATCCTTACCGTCATTTAGTCCAATTAGGAGCGTGTTATTCAAGAAGCCAAATAACACGCGATCATTATGTGACGTACTGATGGCTTGAATTTTTTCCATAATGGCAGGATCTAGGATGTAGAATGCTTCAAAACCATCTTGTGCGTAAATTTTGAAAGCCTTGTTAAATTCGGTCGACTCGGTTTGAAGTTTATTCATCTTGCGACCGGTTTTCGAATCCTTGCCCGGTACTCTATACGCACGACCGAATTTCTTGCCGATAAGTTCTAGTTTAAAGCTAAACTTCTTTGGGAATTCAAATACCATGAATTTACCACGGAAAATGGTGACTTCCTGACGATTGCCATCCGAATCGTAATATTCTTCCTCGATATGAACATCGGCTTGGACGAAGTTGACGCCTTTATAAGTGCCCTGCGCTAAATCATTTGAATGATAAATGTCACCGGTATTTACCATCTCGCTGGCTCGAAGTAACCCACTGTTCAAGCCGACATTTTGATGATACTGCAAGTTCGTAAACACACTAGCTAAATTCCGTTTAATAAAGTATTCCTTATAAGCATCGCGATAGGCATTAGCTTCCTTGTTTGTCGCAAAAGCTAGAATGATAGCGCCCATACCAAGCACGAAAAGCGCAATCATGATCGCCATAAATGAAGCAAACGGAAAACAGAGCCCGCCAATTACTAAACTTACTATTAATGCAATTGTCCAAGCATGAACAAGTTTATCATGATAAACCTGACGTGCTTTCTCAACATCCTTATATTCCATAACTTAATTATATATCACATTTTAATTATTAACGTGATGATGTGCTGTTGGCGAGTTGGCAGTTAAACGCTCGAATTTAAAGCCATTTTTAAGACCGAATTGAATGATACTTTCGACCGCGCTGATTGAATAGTTCTTTGAGTCGTGTTGAAGCACCACAAATTCACCACCGGCAGATAAATTGTCTATTACGTTTGTATAAACAACGTAAGGATCGGTGGTTGAGCCGGCATCGCCAGACGTAATATTCCAGTCAAAATAGGTGTAGCCACGATTTGTTACTTCCTGAACTAATTTGGTCATGATTCTGGTACCACCATCATATTTGCGGCTAACCGTATTCGAACTGCCGCCTGGGAATCTGATGAGTGTAGTCGTCTGGCCAGTAATTCTCTTCACGCGCTCCTGGATTCTAGCAAGATCAGCAAAGTAATTGTCGATGCTTGCATAGACATAGGAATAATCATGCGACCAAGTGTGAAGCGCCACGGTGTGCCCCTCGTCGTATTCGCGTTTAATGATTGCATCCTCACCATTTTTAGTCACAAAGAAAGTTGCTTTAACATTGTATTTTTTCAAAACATCAAGAAGGGCACCGGTGTTAGTCCATGGACCGTCGTCAAAGGTTAGATAAATTACCCCAGCATATTGTGGCACTACGATTACAGTGCGCTCTTTTTTGCTGATGTTTTGCAAACTATCCATGGATGTATAAGTAATCTTATAGGTGCCGGTCTTTGACGTATCGACTTCGCCTGAAACCGCCACCTCAACCTCCTCACAACTGTCCACAGCCGTTGCGCCTTGCTCTTCATATTTTTCACCAACTTTCAGAGTAACTGCGCCATTTCCATTTAGCGTAATTTCCGGTGCTTCCGTATCAGAAGTCTTACAAAAACTTTCTGCCGTTCCCTCGGCCTTTTCCTTTATATGTTTATTAAATTCGCTTGTTGCTGTAAAACAGCCAATTGTCGTCAGTGACGCGACTATAAGTAGAATTGAAAGAATGGTTCTAAACCAGTGACGCCTAGGTTTCGGCTGACTCGCAACATGTTGTTGGATAACCGGCTGCTCAACTGGTGGTTGCTCTACGCTTGGCTGTTCAGTAACAGGTTGTTCTTCCATAGAATCCTTTAGCATATTTTAACATATTTTTTGTAAATTTCCATCTATAAAAAAAGACAAGAAATAGAAACAGTTATGGTAAAATAGATATAAAAGAAGGTTATGTTTTTGAGAAATAAAAAAGGAGGGATGAAACTATCCGAATTTTACAAAATCCGGAGGCTTTCGGTCCTCAGTCTTTATTCCTTAGTCATTATTCTCGCCATTGGTTTTCTCCTACCATTTGCCAGAACACAAGTTGGCGTAGAGGCATTAATTGACCTAACCGGCGATTCAACTATTACAATGACATCTAGCAAGAATTCCGCCACGGTTACGATTGACCCAACTATGACTGGCGTATTTGAAACAACCTCAGGTGCTGGTGATATTGCCTTCTCAGTTTCCACCACCAACTATACCGGTTACAGATTGACCGCCCGCAGTACGAAGACTACGCTCGATAAAGGCGTCGCTGGTTCATTCGCTTCCCTGGTGTCTGGAGTTACAGCTGAACAATTTGGCAACGCCAATAATACTACCCTTAATAACCGCTGGGGTTACAAACCAAGTTTCTATAATTCCGAAGAAAACACTAGGTACTTTGGCTCTTCCACTACAGCTGTGACACTTGATCAAACCTCAGTCGCCAATAGCACTGCCAAAAACTACACCATCTCACTAGGCGCAAGAGCAGATTCCTTGCTCCCATCCGGCAGCTACATTAATGATAATTTTATTCTTGAAGCCGTTGCCAATACCGTACCAACGGCAATTCTTACGATTAATTACGGCCCGCACGTGACCGGGGTAACCATTGGTAGTACGCCAGTTACAAATGGTGAAACCGTTAAACTCATTGTCGGTGTCTCATATCCAATCACTATGTCGACAGAAGCAAATTTCTCAACTCCGAGTTGGACGGCTACTACGGGCACGATTGCTTCCGCTAGTTCGGCCTCAACCACCTATATAATAACGTCCGCCGACGCTACCTTAACGGCAACAGGGTTGTTCAGTGGTCCAAATATCCAAAACCTCAGTGATGCAAATTGTACAACCACCGCCAGCCTCGCCATCGATACTCGTGATGAAAGAATTTACCAAGTCAAGCGTCTTGAAGATGGTAGGTGTTGGATGATGGAGAATCTAGATCTAGGACGCACTGCTTTGACTGCAGACTTAACGTCGACAAATACTAATATTTCCTCAACACTTTCATATTCAACATTTAATGGCTGGATTAAGGAAACTGGTAGCTGGACAGTTGCCACCGGCGAATTAATTCCTGTTACTGGCACCGATCCAGTATCAAACGTTCCTTATGGTACACTGTACAATTTTTATGCTGCTTCGGCTGGTACAATTTCTGGGTATACAAATACCAACAACGCCGTGAACGATATCTGCCCGGCCGGATGGCGAATGCCAACTGGTGGCACTGATGGCGAGTTTGCCGCTGTTTATGCCTATCACGACTCATTTAATAATATGCGTGCGCCAGAGTCCAGTGGCGGTTTAGCCTACCCACTTTCGGGTGCCTTCGTACAATCTGCACCACAAGGCGCCGGATCATCGGGAATTTATTGGGCTTCAACGGTCGCAACTTCAAACTTGTGGACTGCCGCTCAATTTGATGTCATGATGCAGGAGTTATATATCACGGATACTGCTGAAGAACCGGTCGTAATTGAAGAACCAGCGGTTTATCTAGGCGATTCCGATTATCGCATGCTTGGTGTTTCAATCCGTTGTATTAGAAAGAAGCCAACCCACACGCTTACAATCAATTACGGCACCGGCGTCCAAGCTGTCTACGTTAACGGCGACCTCATCGCGAACTCCGGCACGGTTACCATTGAGGAGGGCTTCCCGCTGCCAATTAAAGTGTTATTCAATAAGAATTATGACTTTAATAGCTGGACTGCCACTTCGGGCACAATCGGTTCAGCCAGTGAACAATTCACAACTTATACTATCGGTACGTCAAATGCGACACTTACTGCTAACGGCGCCATCTTCACTGGAAATGTCATCCAGAATCTTGAGCCAGAAAACTGCACAACTACGCCAGCAAAGTACAAGGATATTCGCGACAACCAAGTATATACCGTGAAACGTCTCGCCGATGGTAAATGCTGGATGATGGAAAACCTGAATCTAGGATCAACCAACCTCACGGTCGATTTAACAAGTGCAAATTCAAACTTATCCACTACAGTTGCAGCGTCCACCTTCAATAGCTGGATTACGGATTCGCCAACCGCTGACTATAGTGCCGGTGTAGTAGTACCAGTAGAGGGTATAGAGCTATCGTCCAATATACCAAAAGCCACTTATTACAACTTCTACGCGGCTAGTGGCGGCACTATTTCTGGATCTTCTAACGCCAATAATTCAACCTATGATATTTGTCCAGCTGGGTGGCGTCTCCCGACGGGCGGTTCTACAGGTGAGCTCGGCGTAATCACTGATGCCTATATAGATTATGCAATGATTAGGGCGCCACTTGCTTTAGGCGGTGCAGCCTTTGGTATGACGGGCGGCTTTAATGGCACGACCGTAAGCCCTAACGGCAATGGTTATTACTGGTCCTCCACGCGTTCGTCGAATACTAACATGCGATACCTAATGACGTTCTCGACTGGCGCAAATGATGTAAGTACGGTGAATCGCAGGACTGGCTCCTCCATCCGTTGTGTGCTTGATCAAAAAGCGATTTCCGACCTGACCTATATGCAAGATTTTGCTGCTCTCTCAAATGGAGAAAAAGCCGAAGTTGCCACCAGCATGTTTGAAGGACAAACCTATCAGTTAACAGACAACCGCGACAGTAAAGTCTATGAAGTCGCCAAACTTAAAGATGGTAGAATCTGGATGGCCGAAAACCTTGACCTTGGCGCTACAAACTTGTCGGTCGACCTCACTAGTGCAAATACCAATATCACTAACACCATTACAGCAAGTACCTTTAATGGCTGGAAAGGAGGAGAAGAAGGCAATCCTTCCTATACTAGCGGCGAGTATTTGATGAATAGCGGTACGGATTCCACTTCCGGAAATCCATATGCTACATTATATAATTATCATGCAGCTACAGGAGGCCAAATTACCGGTGCTTCAAATACCAACGATGCCACGCAGGATATTTGCCCAGCCGGCTGGCGACTTCCAACTGGTGGTGCGAGCGGTGAATACCAAAACTTATACACATATTACAATTCAGCAAACAGTATGCGTGCGCCAATCGACAACAATGGTGCGGCCATTTCGCTATCTGGTATGTATGATTATAGTAGTCCAGTGTTTGAAGGCAGTAAAGGCTACTATTGGACTTCAACCGCCTGGGATCAATATAAGAATAATTATTTCTACCTTGATGCTAACAACGTTTCCCCATATTCAGACCACATTTATAATCGCAATGCCGGCCTATCAATTCGTTGTATTGTTGATAATTCTAAGAAAATCTCGGACATGGTCTATATGCAAGACTTCAATAACTTAAACGTTAACGATTATGGTTCAATATTAAATTCTATGTCCTACGATACGACTTATCAAATCATCGATAATCGCGATAACAAAACCTACGCTATGGCGAAACTTCGCGACGGCAATATCTGGATGACCGAGAACCTTGATTTTGGACGTACTGCCATCTCGACCGATTTAACTAGCGCGAACACCAACTTAGCTGCCACCGTGTCAGCTTCAACCTTTAACGGCTGGAAGGTTACTTCCGGCACCGGCACCAATGCAACGGGCGAATACTACAATGTTACTGGTACCGACGAACTAAACGGCACACCATATGGCACTCTGTATAACTATTATGCAGCATCCGTGGGCACGATCTCGGGTGCCACTAGTTTAACTAACGCAAGTAGTGATATTTGTCCAGCCGGATGGCGGCTTCCAACTGGTGGTCCATATGGCGAACTATTGAAACTTTATAATAATGCTTCATATAATACTCCCGATAAATTCAGGGCCACAGTCGCTAATGGTGGTGCCGCTTTTGCACTTGCAGGCGTAGTCTGGACAGGTGCCCCAGAATACACTACTTATTTCGCAAGCTATTGGTCTTCAACCAGACAAACCGATACGCTTGCCAACCGTCTAAGCATGAACAAAACTAGTGTAGGCGCCGATACTAGTGATAATCGCACCAATCTCTTTTCGATCCGCTGTATTGCTAAAATGAAACCAAAGAAAATTACCGATTATACCTACATGCAAGATTTGGCAACGCTAACCGACGAAATGAAATCTTCTGTTATGAGCTCAATGATCGCCACTTCGACTTATGGATTGATTGATATTCGCGATAATAAGACATATCAAGTTGCAAAATTCAAAGATGATAGAATTTGGATGGCCGAAAACCTTGACCTCGGCCGTACAGATATTTCAGTGAACTTAAACTACACTAACACCAATATGTCGACCGCTATTTCTGCATCCGTATTTAATGGCTGGCGAAAGACTTCCGATTCCGGTACATATACGAGCGGCGAATATATTTTGCAAAATGGTTACGATAGTACGTCCATGTCTAGTTACGGCACTCAATATAATTTCTATGCTGCCTCGGCTGGAACTATCTCGGGCGAAGAAAATACCGCTAACGCCACGGCTGATATTTGTCCACTCGGCTGGCGGCTCCCTACCGGCGGTAACAATGGTGAATACAGGACACTTTATCTTGCTTATAATTCCGATTACGCTTCGATTAGAGCGCCGGTCTATAGCAATGGTACTGCCTTTTCTCTTGCTGGCGTGTCGAATGGCAGCCAGGGTCGCTGGGGATATTACTTTTCATCAACCGCCCGATACGAAACTAGTATGTTTGGATTTGTCCTCGACACGACCGGTGTGCTTTCGACTGGCGGTGTCTATCGTGATGGCACGGCATCAATCAGATGTATAGTTAAATAAAAACATATACTTTATTTTCGTATGCTATAATAAAAAAATAGTTTAAGGTCAAAGTGAGGTAACACATGACAAAGTACGTCTTTGTAACTGGTGGGGTAGTATCAGGTTTAGGTAAGGGCATCACAGCATCGTCGATCGCCCTTCTTT
>CAMJXP010000010.1 GCA_946409745.1 uncultured Candidatus Saccharibacteria bacterium
TGAATGGCCGCCGCTATGAGATTAAGTCCAAAAAATTACTCGGCGAGCCAGATGGCGAACCACCTAGAGGTTAAATGTTAATAAAAAGATGCCATTTTCGGTAGCGCTCCGGGCCGCTAGGCCGAGTCTTACTACCTCTAATGGCACTTTTTATTGTTACATTTCAAAGTAAGGCAGTTCGACGATATTGTATTCGCCGAGAGTTTCAAAAGTCTTACGAAGATCGTTTCTGGCTTCGGCGACAGATTCGTTTTCGCCGAGATCGGATTCGATTTTAGCGAAATACTCGCCTGGGCGGCCGTCGATTTCATCGAGGAAAATTTTGGTGCCTTCACCCATAATTAGGTGTTGGCGACGGCGAGAAACTTCGCCGGCTTGGCGGAAGCCAAGTTGCAAGATGACATTTACCATCGTAGTATAGTCAATAATTGGGGTAACTTCGGTAATATCGACACCGGAATCTTCGATGTGGCGGCGTAAAATCATGCTGTATCTAGCCGGAGCGTTCACAGCGTCCATCTCGGTACGCATAATGATACGAGGGTAATTCATTCCCCTCTGGTAGCCACGTGGCACATAGACGCGATCATGTTGCCAATACATGGCAGAAAAATCAAGACCAATATCGGACAATTTATCTTCAAAAGTATCACGACTCTGAAGTTTGCACTTCAATATGACTTTCTTCATAATTCAATTATACCACAAAACATAAGAAATGTAAAGAGTTAGACCCAGAGGACATCGAGGAGGCGACCTTCGACGGAGCGGACGCTACGCCACTCGTTTTCGATAGGCTTAATGAGAAAATTACACTCATCTTCTTCAGAGAGAGCGAACCAGCGTTCGGGGGCGAAAAAGGCGACGAGTTTGATGATTTTGCCGTCTTTGCCCCTGACGTCAATACGGAGATGTTGCTCTTTATCGCCCATCGGGCGAACTAAAAGGATCTCAGGACGGTTAAGCTGAAAGATCGGCTCTTCATTCCCTGGTCCAAATGGCTCAAGTTCCCTTAATTCGGCGAGGAAGTTCAGGTCAAAATCACCGATATTATCAGTATCGAGATCGGCGGTGAGCTTTAAGTACTTTTCTTGATTGGTGAGATGTAAACTGCGGTAGTATTCATTGATTTTTTCACGGAAGGCGTAGAGATCCTCAGAACGGACACGGACACCGGCCGCGGCAGCGTGGCCACCACCGTTCACGATGGAATCCTTGGCGTAATCGAGGGCTTCGGCGAGGTTAAAATCGCCAAAACTGCGTCCAGACCCCTTAAAAACACCAGTTTCGGTTTCAGAGAGAACAAAAGCAGGTTTATGCTTGGTTTCGACCAAACGGCCGGCGACAATACCGAGAATACCTTCGTGCCAGTTACCGGTTTCAATAATCACGGGGTCATCTTTGTCGCCACGCTTCAAGATTTCTTCGGTGGCGGAGCGCTGCTCCTGGCGCCGAGTTTTGTTTAATTCTTCAAGCTGATTCGCGAGCGAAGCGGCTTCCGTAACAGAGGTAGTGCGAAGAAGATTTAAGGCGAGTTCGGCAGTGTCGAGACGGCCGGCAGCGTTTAAACGCGGGCCGATTTGGAAGCCAATCGATTCGGAATTAATAGATTTGACACCGGCGGTGCGCATCAGTTCGCGGAGGCCTTTACGGCTGGTTTTTTCGAGGACTTTGATACCGTAATAAGAGAGAATGCGGTTCTCACCGGTAAGAGGCATCGAATCGCAAATCGTGCCTAGAAGCACGAGGTCTAAGAGCCATTTTCCCCTGCCATTTTCGATTAAACCGGCTTTTACGAGCGCCTGGGCGACCTTAAAAGCGACACCTACACCGGCGAGGTCACGGAGTTTCGACGGACCAGTGTAATCTTGGCGTTTTGGGTTAATCACGGCGACGGCCTCTGGGAGCGTGGCTTCACATTCGTGGTGATCGGTGACGATAGTATCGATATTTAAAGTGTTTAATTCCTCAATAATCGCGTGGTTGCGGGAGCCGCAGTCCACGGTGATCACTAGTGTAACACCGGTAGATTTGGCGCGGTCGATGAGGCGCGGGCTCATGCCATAGCCATCAACGAAGCGATCCGGGAGCATAATGTCCGGATTTTTGATGCCAGCAAGGGTTAAAGCGGTCTCCATGACGGTCGAAGCAGTGACGCCATCGACATCATAATCGCCATAAATCAGGACTTTCTCCCCTGTTTCAATGGCTTTTTTGATGCGGTCGATGGCTTTTTCCATGTCTGGCATCAAAAACGGGTCGGCGAGGTCTTCATACTTTGGATGTAAAAAAGATTCGTCTAAATGCCGAGTTTTCACCAGCTGAGTAAATAATTTGTTCATTTAGCGCCCCTGTTAGCCGATGGTTTTGGACGGTTTGCTGCCCTTCTGGCTTTTAATGACAATGCTTTGAAGTTCCTTTAAAATTGGGAATTGTTTGTTCGTTTGGTAGATTTTCGTCTTGCCTTTTTTGGTCACAATTAGAAATTTACCCTCGGCCATCCGCTCGAGTTCTCTCTGTATATTGCCCGGATCTTCCTTTAAAAGCTTCGCTAGACCCCTAACGTGGGCTTTGAAATCTGGGTATTTAGCAAAAACAACCACAATTTTGCGTCTGACTCTAGATGTGATAAATATATCTAACATGTTACCTCGCTTAATCTTCCCTATTATAGCACACGGGCTGTAAAAATTACAACAACAATCATGAATTTTTCTGTTATATAATAGGGGTATGTTTTACGAGGTGATACCAGGGAGGGGTACGGGGAGGCTGGAGACGGCTCTAACCTATAATTTTAGTGATTCCCTACCCGTTGGTGCGATCGTGGAAGTGCCGCTCGGACGTATGAAAGTGCCGGGTATTGTTGTAAAAAAAGTTGCTCAACCGAATTTTCCGACGAAATCGATTACACGAATTTTGTATTCAAAACCGCTGCCAAGCCACCTAATTAAAACGGCTGTGTGGCTGAGTGAGTACTATCAGGCGCCTTTATCTGGTGCAATGGGGATGATGCTGCCGGTGGGAGTGCTGAAAAAACGCCGAAATACAGGGGTGAAAACAGCAAAAACCGAACAAACCGAACAGATTAGAGCAAAAACCGAACAGGGTGGTGTTAACAGGGGTAGAGGCGTCGAAGCGGTCAAATTACCGTTTATACAGCTTAACCCCGCGCAAAAAATGGCCTTAGAAGGCCTTCAGAAGGCCCTAGGAGCCACGAAACTGCTTTTTGGCGTCACTGGTAGTGGTAAAACGAATATCTACCTAGAAATGGCTCTAAATGCGCTAAAACGGCAAAAGTCTGTCGTGTTATTGGTGCCAGAAATCGCTTTAACGGGGCAACTGGTGCGGGTGTTTCAGGAGGTGTTTGGCGATAGGATTACAATGATTCACTCTAAACAAACAGAGGTAGAGAGGCAGAAGATCTTTGATGCCCTGCTACTTGGAGAGGGGCCGAGGATTGTGGTGGGGCCGAGGAGCGCCATGTTTGCACCGCTTGCTAATCTGGGGCTGATTATTATCGACGAGGCACATGAATCGACCTATTACCAGGAGAATTCGCCGAAATACTCGGCAATCCGGGTGGCGAGCTACATGGCGACGGTGTTAAAGTGCGACTGTATTCTGGGGTCGGCGACACCAACCGTGGAAGATTATTACCTGGCAGATAAGAAGAATACCCTGGTGAAGCTCGCAGAAAAGGCGAAAGACACGGCAGTGAAGCCGGAGATAAAGATTATTGATTTTAAAAACAGAGGGAGTTTTAGTAAAAACCGGTATTTCTCGGATACACTGCTTGCTGCGATTTCGGACAATCTCGAACATGGCCGACAAACGCTAATTTTTCATAATAGACGGGGGTCGTCGCCCCTTACAATTTGCGAGAATTGTGGCGAAGAGTTGGTGTGCCCGAACTGTTTCCTACCCTTAACGCTCCATGCCGATAGTTTTGAGCTTAAGTGCCATACTTGTGGCTACCATGAAAAAGTGCCAGTTTGCTGCCCGAAATGTAAGGCGCCGGGGCTGATTCATAAGGGATTCGGGACAAAATTACTCGAGGCGGAGCTTGGTAGGCTGTTTAAGGGGGCAAAGATTCAGCGATTTGATGCCGATAATAAGAAAGGTGAGGGGCTCGAGGCGGTTTATACAGAGGTAAAAAACGGGTCCGTGGATATTTTGGTCGGCACACAGACGCTAGCAAAGGGGCTAGATCTCCCGAAACTGGCCACTGTGGGGGTGGTACAGGCCGATGCGGGCCTCAATTTGCCGGATTATTCAGCAGAAGAGAGAGTGTTTCAGTTACTGACCCAGGTGATTGGACGAGTTGGGCGTGGGCATATTGATAAGGCAGAGGTGTTTATTCAGACGTTTCGGCCGGAGCATCCGGTGCTTTCGTTCGCTGTGAATGAAGATTATGAGGGGTTTTCGAAGTATTTACTGAAGAAACGGGCGGCTTCTGGTTTTCCGCCGTTTAAGCACGTAATGAGGCTCGATATTACACTAAAAACAGAGGCGATTGTGCTGAGGAAGGTCAGAGATTTATGCGCCGAGCTATCCTCCGACAAGAGACTACTCGTTTCCCCGCCGATGCCGGCGTTTCATGAACGTACGAACAGGGGTTTTACGTGGCAGTTGGTGATCCGGTCCAGTTCACGCGGGGCGCTCGTAGAGGTGGCCAAGAAGTTGGATAAGAATTTCCGCGTGACACTGGATCCGCCAAGCTTGCTCTAGTGGACTAAGTACTTTTGGGACCATAAGCTTGGCCGAACGGCCTTGAGTGTGTCCCAAAAGTATTTAGTACACTAGAGCGATGTGGTATAATATGTCACATGGAAATTATTACAACGCCTGATCCGCGTTTAAGGGAGAAGTCAGAGAAAGTCGGCAAGATTACGCCGGAAATTCTTGATATCATCGAAAAAATGCGGAAATTGTCGCTGGATTGGGAAAAAGAGCATCCTTACGAGCTCTCGGCGGCGATGGCGGCGCCTCAGATGGGTATTAATAAGCGAATTATCATTATTCGCGACGATATGGAAGACAAGAAAAAGGCCACTTTTACGGCTTTGATTGACCCGGTAATCTTGAAGACCGAAGGTAAAACTGTTAAAGATTACGAGGGTTGTTTGTCTGTGCCATCAGTTTACGGCATGGTGCCAAGAGCGACGAAGGTTCGCGTGAAGGCGAAATTAGAGGACGGTACAGAGGTACGCATTAAGGCAACCGATGAACTTGCAAGGACGCTTCTCCACGAGGTGGACCACCTAGATGGTATCCTCTTTATTGATCATATTAAGAACGAAAAAGACGCTTTCTACCGGATGAATGACAAGGGTGATTTGGAACCGGTGGATTACGATAAAGAAATCAAAGGTAATAAAGAGCTTTTCCCTGACGATTAATCAAACGGAGAGATTATGGAAAAAATTATCTTTTTTGGTAATGGACCGCTCGCAGATAACGCTTTGGGGGTGCTCAAAAAGCACTTTGAAGTGGTGTTTCATGCGAAAGAGCGTGGCGATTTAGAGGCTGTGAAGAAGTTGAAGGCTTCGCATCCGGAACTTCACGGGGTGCTAGCGTCCTACGGCGTGATGATTAAAGAGGATGTGCTCGAATTATTTGAGCCGGAGGGGATTCTTAACATCCATCCTTCTTTACTTCCAAAATACAGGGGTGCTTCACCAATTGAAAGCGCAATTCTTAATGGTGATAACGATTTTTCAGTGTCTGTAATGAAACTCGTCAAAGCGATGGATGCTGGTCCAATTTATTACCAGACGACAATTTCTGGGCTTCCGATGAATAAAGCGGAGATTTATAAGGCGCTTTCAGAGGCGGGTGCAAAGTGGATTGCCGAGCATATTACAGATTTACCAACCCCAGTAGACCAAGATGAATCGGGGGCGACTTTCACGGAAAAATTAGATAAATCGATGTCAAAGATCAAGCCGGATACAGAGACGGCGGAAGCGATTTATCGAAAAATTGTGGCCTTTCAGGGCTTTCCAAAAACCAAATATACGTTTTACGGCTTAAATTGCATCATTTTAGAGGCACATATACTGAAGCAGGGTGAGACAGCGCTGATTGAGCTACCGTGCAAGGACGGTGCCCTCTCGATTGACAGGCTGCAACCAGAGAGCAAAAAGCCAATGGATGCGAAAAGCTTCCTGAATGGCTACGCAAAGAATTAAGCAATCACGAGTTTAGCGCGATTAGAGCGGATTTCTTCTTTCATCTCAGCAATGGTGCGGGTGACGATCTCGCGATAATCCGGGCGGTGTTTTTGGAGCCACTCAGCGGCTTCTTTGGGATCAGTTATGAGATCAAATTCGTTTAACAGTGTATCTGGGAGGCCTTTCGAGATGCGCTGGCCGATACGGACTTCAAGTTCCTCTTGAACATAATCAAGAAAACGCTGCTTTTCGGCTTCCGGCATAGCGGAAAGACCCATTTCTTTTAGAAATTCTTCGTCAAATTGCATTTAGAGTACCTCCTTATTTTCATTTTCTTGACTATCTAAAGAATCAAATACATCGTGCGAGGTGCCAGAAGTGGCAGGGCCGATGGTTGGATGCTCCTCAAAGAGTGGTTCACCAGGGCTAGCGTGGAGCGGAGCGTCGTCGTGATGCTCTTCTGGTTTAGGCGCTGGGGTTTTCTCCGGTTTTTCTTCCGGTGCTGAAGCATTTAAATTAACGCCATCAACATGGTGAATTGGAGTGTTAGTCGGTTCTGGATAGATAGTTTCCGGCTTTTCATCCTTCACTTCTTCGATAGTGAGGACGGCTGGAGCAGAGGCAGAAACGACTTTAGCATTAAGGGGCTTAATTGGAGTCGGAGCGACACCGTTATCAAATTTTGAGAGGTAAAAGGCGAGGATAACTAGGCTTAACCATGCGATAAGGCAGAAATAGATTGCAAAGAGAGTAATACTATCGGCCTTTTCGGTGCTAGTGACATAAAGATAAAGGAATTGAGCATTCTTCAGGGCGAGATAGAGTGAAAGAATGATGGCGATGGTAAGGGCGGAAGCGGCAATGATTTTAGAAATATCGATGACCTTGCGATTGTGAGATTTAATGGACATCGTCAGAGCGCCAATGGTACCAAGCGAAGCGAGAGAGCCGGTGATAGCAGTGATTTTACCGAAGGCGTTAAGAGCTTCGTGCGTACAATAAGAATACCCATAGAGAGTGGTTTCTTTGGCGCATTCGGTGAATTTAACAAGTTCCCAGGCGCCGAGGCAATAAAGGATTAGGAAAAATGGAATAACAACCATCGAAATGATTGCAAAAATACGGCAAAGCGTATTTTTATTGCTGATTTTGTTAAGATTATCAATGAAACAGAGGAAACAGATCCCCATCATTAAGATGGTTGGAAGGAACTTTCCGAATGCCACAAGCGCACTACTAGCTGAAGTATTATTAGCGACCTCGATGGCGCAGGTAAAAATGCCGATTAAAATGTAGAGAGTAAAGATGATAATCCCACCAAAGATAATCTTCTCTTTGACAGCGGTGATTTTCGCCAAGACATTGTCCATGGAAAGTTTTTGCTCCAAAAATTACGTTTATGCTTTGATTATAGCATATTATTTTTTATTTTTATTTGCGTCATGCAAAAGAAGCATGATCATTGTTATGAATGAGATAAGTTAGAGCGTCTTTTTCTTCATCTCGCGAGTGAAGAATTTGAGACGATCGCCAATTTGGAGTTGGAGTTTGTTCTCGGTTTTAAGAGCGAGACCACCAGTTTCGCCGGCAGTGAGCTCTTTCACATCAATTTTCTCTTTTTGAACAGAAGTAACTTCGACTTCACCAAGATAGGTCTTGTCGCGGACAACACGGGCAAGATAGGCTGGCTTTACATCGCCTTTTAATACTTCCCCACCGGCGATGATTGAGGTCTTTTCGGTACGAAAGACGCCAAGGACTTTCATTTCGCCTTTATCTTCTTCGATAACTTCAGCATCGAGGAGATTTTCCATTTCGTGCTTCGCATCATCAAGAAGTTCGTAAATCACGCGGTAGGTGCGGACCGGAACATTGTCGCGCGCGGCCATTTTGGAAATATTGATTGGAACAGAGACGTTGAAGCCATAAACAACCGTGTTGCCGCCGGCCGCCATATAGACATCATTTTCGTTAATGTCGCCAACACCGGTTGAAACGATGTTTAAGGTGATTTCGCCGTGGGTATCAATCATTTTAAGTGAGTCAACGACAGAGGTAACTGAACCAAGTACATCACCTTTGATAATGACATTAAAGACTTTGGAATTGTCCGCGACGTTCATCATACGGAGAAGATCAGAAGAGGTGACGTTGGCCGAGGCAGTTTCGTTAGCAAGAGCCTGAGCATTTAATAGCGCCATTTTGCGAGCAGTCTTTTCGTCTGAAACCTCAACGAAGCGGTCACCGAAGTTTGGCAGCTCCTTAAAACCAGTAATTGTAACTGGGGTGGATGGCGTTGCCTTGCCCTTTGGCTTGCCTTTAAAATCAAGCATGGTGCGGACTTTACCAAAGGCAGAGCCAGCCACGATAAAATCGCCAGTCTTTAATTCCCCACCGGTAACAAGAAGGTTCACGACGGAGCCACGACCGGTTTCCATGTGGGATTCAATGACGAGACCTTCGGCCGGAATGTCGACATCAGCTTTTAATTCTTCGATATCGGCGGTTAAAAGAATCATATCAAGAAGTTGTTCGAGGTTAGTGCCCTGCTTCGCGGAAATTGGCACCATCGTAATATCACCGCCCCATTCCTCTGGTTGGAGGCCATGTTGGCTGAGATCCGCCATGGTGCGTGGGATATCAGCACCTTCGCGGTCGATTTTGTTAATTGCCACGATGATTTTAGCATTGGCAGACTTGGCGAAGTTAATTGCTTCGACGGTTTGAGGTTTCACGCCATCATCGGCGGCGACCACAATCACAACGATATCAGTAAGCATCGCGCCATGCTGGCGAATAGCAGCAAAGGCTTCGTGACCAGGGGTATCGAGGAAAGTAATCCAACGATCATCGTGCTTTAATTGGTAAGCGGAAATGTGCTGAGTGATGCCACCAGCTTCGTCATCGACGGTTTTCTTGTGAAGTAAAGTATCAAGCAGAGTGGTTTTACCATGATCGACGTGACCCATGACGGCCACGACTGGTGGACGAGAAACGGCTTTATCCGAGAGTTCGCGATGAAAATCGGAGGTTTTCGTTGCGGTGTTTTTCTTCTCGAGTTTGACGTTTTTTAGACCTAATTCATCAATAATAATCGAGGCAGTTTCGTAATCGAGGCGCTGATTAATGGTCGCGACGATGCCGTTTTTGAAGAGTTCGCCGATTAATTGGGTAACAGAAAGGCCGAGCGCATTGGCAAGCTCGTCAACGGTAATAGAACCGGCAATCTGAATTGTTTTTTCTTCCATAGCTCTCCTTTCTCATGATTTTAGACGTCAAAACAAAAATAACTCTTATAATTTTACCACAAAAATAAAAAATATGCTATAATAGACATACGCACATTTTGACGTATGGATATTCCCCTGTAGCTCAATGGTGGAGCAAGAAGCTGTTAACTTCGAGGTTGCCAGTTCGAGTCTGGCCGGGGGAGCCATTTTTTTATCTTAGAAAAATCCCCCAAATTTTGGGGGATTTAATGTTAGAGGCGAGCGATGTACTGAAGATAATCTTCGAACCTAGTTCTGGGGCGAGAGACAACCTCGCCATTTTTGGTGATTTTGACGATGTACCGCCAGCAGAATTCCTTGGGATCACTGGGGTGCGCACAGATTGCTGTAGTAACTAGCCAGGTGTGGCCCTCGTCTTCGAATTTGGCGGTGGTTACCTGATGTTCACTACAATCCGTGCCATAATACGAGCCGTCCTTCTCTTCTTTGAAGCTACCGAGACGCTTCCAGCCGCGATAAAATGACTCTGGAACTATCGCATAACTGTGCTCTTTTAGCCCTTCGGCTAATTGTGTCAGTTGGAATCCGATGGTGCCGTAAAATGCGCCATATTCACCCATTTAATACACCTCCTATTAATGTGCAAAAAGATGTATATATAATAACATAAATTTAATTGTTAATCAAGGATTTACCTTGAGTAAAACAGAGTGACATCATTACATACCTTGATTTTTTCGGCATTTTGTGCTATAATTATAGTATCGTACCTTAAAAATTAGGGAGGTTAGTAAAAATGAAGACTATTCGCAGATTGTTTGTCATTTTTCTGATTCTTTCGGTGATTTTTACCTCTGGTTGCTCGCTTCCCTTTACGAAGGCGACATCCACGGATCCGGCCGAGAAGCCGTCCACCGAAGAAAACAGAACTAGGCCAACAGCGACTCCGACGCCGACCACAGTTCCAACTGTAGCACCGACGCCTGAGCCTACTCCGGAGCCGACACCGACTCCGACACCCACGCCAGAGCCGACGCCTACGCCGACTCCGACCCCTGTGCCAACCGTGGCACCGACCCCCGCACCGACGCCAATTCCTGGCATCAAAATCACGAAAGACCCGTATGACGAGCTTTCCGTGACGGAAGGACAAGAAAAAGTGCTTTTCATCGCTCGTGCTGAAAACTACGAGCAAATGTCCTGGGAGTTTATGGACGCAAATGGCAATGTCTTCTCGGCCGAAGATGCTGTCAAATATTATGG
The DNA here is from genome assembly GCA_946409745.1 of uncultured Candidatus Saccharibacteria bacterium. Taxonomy (GTDB): domain Bacteria; phylum Patescibacteriota; class Saccharimonadia; order Saccharimonadales; family Saccharimonadaceae; genus Nanosyncoccus. Next base: position 10,670 of record CAMJXP010000010.1, read on the forward strand.
ACAGATTATCGACGGCTATAATAGTGAAACACTAACCATTTGGAATGCTTCTTGGACAATCAACGAATGGCAGGTTCGTGCAATTTTCTACAATTTCACCCTTGGTGAGAGATTCTACACGAATTGGGCACGAATCAGGCTCGTTGAGGAGCCCGAACCCTACATCCCGCCCGCACCGCCCGTGCGACCCGATCCGCCTTCATCTGGTGATAATATCACTTACTTTGAGGCAAGACAGCTTTACGTCATCGGTTCCGGTGTACTAATCCGGTTTTGGCCGGGTGGTGATTGGAACACTTCGGTAGAAGCTGGGCAGGTTGTCGCTGTGGACGGTGAAACTGGCAACTGGTATCATCTGGCTGATGGTAGTGGTTACATTTCCAAGGATTACGTATCTGATAATCGTTGGGACATCTGGGACCACTTCGTCAACATGTACGGCACCGGCGCGATTGTCGACAAGACAAACCAGCATGCTTATTTCTATGTGGATGGCACACTGATGGGCGAAACCGATTGCGTGACTGGCGATGCTTATGCATCACCGACACCGATTGGCCTTTACCAGATGTGGTATTTCCGCGAAAACTTCAACATGCAGGACAATCCCGCTTGGTACACGACCTATGCTTCGTTCTTTAATGGCGGTATCGCGATTCACGATGCTGACCACTGGAGAAGCGAGTATGGCGGAACCATCTACCAGGGCAACGGCTCACATGGATGCGTAAATACGCCGGCTTGGTTCGCCGAGTTGGTGTACAACAATTCCCAGATTGGCACTCCCGTGCTTGTTATTCCCTAATCCCCAGCACCTTAATACCCGAGTTTAGGCTCGGGTATTTTTTTATTTATTCTTGCTTTCAATGTTTTGCAGTTCGAAGCGGTATTGTTGCTTCACGTTCGGATACTTTTCGTGATCGACTTCGCTTAGGAACATTTTAATCGGGCGGCACCAGAGGCGACCGTCGCCATAGAGGGCGCGGTAGGCCACCATTGGCTCTTTAGTTTCACTATCATAAATAATGTCTTCGACGAGGTATAAATCCCCTTTAAAATGCTTGTAAACCCCGTGAATAAATACATCTCTTTTCATATTTTTATATTAACATTAATCGTGCTAAAATAGGCTTAAAATAGGAGTTTATATGTATATTGATAAACGGCTTTTAATTGGCAAAACCGATGATGGCAAGGAGCTTGCGATTTTGCCACAAATGGCGAACCGCCACGGTATTATTACAGGTGCGAGTGGCTCTGGTAAAACGATTACCCTGAAGGTGATGGCGGAGAGCTTCTCGGACGCTGGTGTGCCGGTGTTTCTCGCGGACGTAAAAGGCGATCTTGCCGGTACGGCCTGTGTCGGCGAAATCAACGAAAATATCGAAAAACGCCTAAAAAAGCTCGATTTAAAAGGTTTTGAAGCGAAGCAATATCCGGTGAGATTCTGGGATTTATATGGCCAAAGTGGCCATCCAGTACGTGCTACTGTAGAATCAGTAGGCCCAGAAGTACTTTCAATCATGCTTGGTTTGTCGGAGGCGCAGGAAGGCAATCTTGCGATTGCTTTTGCGATTGCAAAAGATGAGAATCTCGCTTTGATTGATTTAAAGGACCTCCGTGCCGTGCTTCAATATGTAAGCGAAAACCGTGACAAATACTCCACTAGATATGGCAATATCACGACTCAAAGTATTGGTGTAATTCAGAGGTCGCTCCTCACGCTTGAAAATCAGGGTGCTGACCATTTCTTTGGCCAACCAGCGCTCAATGTAAATGATTTCTTTGCCGTCGATAACGAAGGTAGAGGCATTATTAATATCTTGCATGCGGTAACTCTATTTGAAAGCCCAGACATGTATGCTGCATTCTTACTCTGGCTTCTTAGTACCCTATTTAGCACTTCACCAGAGGTGGGTGACCTCGAGAAGCCGAAACTCGTCTTCTTCTTTGATGAGGCACATCTACTCTTCCACGATATGCCGGCTTATAGACTAAAGAGGATTACGCAGATTGTGAAACTGATTCGCTCACGTGGTATTGGTCTTTACTTCATTTCACAGAGTCCAACCGATGTGCCAGATGAAGTTTTGGCGCAACTTGGTAACCGCGTTCAACATTCACTCCGTGCTTATACACCATCAGAGCAAAAAGCCGTGCATGCTGCTGCTCAATCATTTAGAGTAAATGAGAAGTTTGATACCGAAAAAGCAATTCTTGAGCTCGGCACGGGCGAAGCTTTGATTTCCTTCCAGGACGAGAAGGGCGCACCTTCCATAGTGGAGCGCGCGACGATTCTCCCGCCACAGAGTAAAATGGGTGCGATTGACGATATTACACGCAATAAAGTTATCAATATGAGCCCACTTTGCGGTAAATACGATGAGGAACAGGATCCAGAATCGGCTGCCGAGATTATCCAGCAAAAAGCCGAGACGAAGGCCGCGGAAGAACAGGCGAGATTAGAGGAAGAAGCTGCTGAGAAGCAACGCATTGCTGCCGATAAAGCTGCGGAAAAAGCCGCTCAGGAGCAGGCGAAACTGGCTGAAAAAGAAAGAATTGCTGCGGAAAAAGCCGCCGAGAAACTTGCCAACGAGCGAGCTAAACAGGCCGAAAAAGAGCGAATCGCTGCGGAAAAAGCCAAGGCGAAACAAAAATCATCCGCTGATCGTTTCCTCGGTAATGTGCTTGGTTCCGCTGGTAGCGCCATCGGTAGAAACATCACGAATAAAATCTTTAAAGACATTTTTAAAGGTAAATAATTCAAAGCATTAAAAAGGGCCCCCGGAGGGGCCTTTTTGCTGGGGAAGGTGCTAGGTTTAGGAGGTTAGAGATTGTGTTTACCAGCCGTAGTAAGTGGTGCTGACAGTGTCAGTAACGGTGTAGGATTCACTGTGAGTAACGGTGGTCTCAACCGGAGGCGTACAGCCGCCGATAATGATGACTGCCGGCTCGCAGGGAGTGCAGGGAGTGCAGGGGGCGATAGGGACTCCGCAATACGGGTCACAATACGGATCCGGGGCCCAGCACGGAGGCGGACAAACCGGTTCGCAAGGCTTGCAGGGCTTCGGCGGGCACGGCTTGCACGGAGTGCATTCGACCAGTCTCATAAAGGCCCAGTTGGAGTATTTCACATTACCGCAGTCGTCGTGGAAGACGGCTCTCACATACCACCCGTTAATTCCCCAGGTGATATTCCGGATAGTGATTTTCTCACTGTTGATGCCTTCAAGGCACAGGCCGTAGTCGGAAATGGCTTTCTCAGCGGAGAAAGGCCCGCCGTTGTCACCGATTTTGAATTCCCAAGAAATCCAGGAATAACCGGTGGCGTACGATGTGAAATAGGTCGAAGACTGTCCATCTCTCAGAAGGACTTCATCGAGAGGATGCTTCGTGATGACAATCTGGCTGGCCGTAGACACGGGCGCTTGGGCTGTGTTGCAAGGTGCCGGATTGTTTTCGCCCGGTTCGACAAAGAGGAAGGCGGGATCAGAAACGATCGTTTCACCATTCATCTTGGCGAAGTGGGCGCGGACTTTGAGGCCACTCATGGTCTCGGGTACGTTCTTCAGGCGGATTCTTTGCTTGTCGGGAAACTCGACGATGAGTCCACTGAAATAATTCGGGGCGTTTTCGGCCTCGACAGTGTCGCCGTCATCGGTTTCAAAGGTCCAGTACACAGAATAAACCTGCGTACCTTTCGGGTAAGCCATAAAGATGGCTTTCCCGCCAGCGGGGATTGTCTCGTCCGTGGGGTGTTTCTCCACCACGAAGGCGGTCGTCTCAGCGGCTGCAGCGTCTCCGCCATCCGCAAAAGCGGGCGGCGCAGTGAACATTGCGAGGGTGAGGATCAGAGAAATCGCGAGGACAAGGTTGAGAATCTTTTTCATCTTTAATAAAACCTCCTAATTATTAATTTGCTAGTTGATCAATCTCTAACCTCTGATCGTGACTAATTATAGCAATTATTCTTATATTTTGCAAGCATAAGCGCTTTGTGTCAAGTTTAGGGCGTTTTCTTCCCTGTTTTTCATATGTGCTATAATGAAGTCATGATTCAGGTCTCAATCATTATTCCAGTCTATAATGCCGAAAAACACTTAGAAAGGTGCGTTAATTCAGTACTCAAAGCGGTAGGCGGGATTCATAGTGAGATTCTTTTAATTGATAATAATTCGACCGATAAATCCGTCGAATTAATTCAGAAATATCGCAAGAAATACCCTGGCGTGATTCGAGCGATGCGGTGCCTAAATCCAGGGGCTGGAACAGTCAGAAATTTCGGTGTAACAGAGGCGAGGGGCAAGTATATTTGGTTTGTGGACGCCGATGACGAGGTGACGAAAGACTCTGTTTCGAAACTTTTAACGGCGGCAGAACAGAAAAAAGCCGATCTAACGATGCTTGGCATGAAGCGAATTTATCAAGATGGCCATACGGATTATCTCTCGGCAGTGAGGCCGGATGAAGATAATTACAAGAGTAGATTTGTGCGCTATGGGCTCGGACCGGTGCAGGCATTCTCGAGAAGAGCGTGGTGGATTCAATGTGGATTTAAGTTTAAAGAAGGCATCATCCACGAAGACATGGAAATGATGTCGGCTTTAATTATCCATACAGACAAGTATGCCGCTGTAGACGAACCGATTTATCTTTATTATCAAAACAAAGGTTCGGTACTCCATAAGACGAGTTGGGACCCGCACGCCTTTGATATTTTCCCAGCGCTTGAAGGGCTGTATCAGAGATTCGTGAAGGTTGGCGCCGAGAAAACCTATCACGATGAACTCGAATGGTTCTTTATTTGGAATCTATTAATTGATTCGGCGAAGGATTTTGGTAAATTCCCTGAGGGTAAGCCAGGATTCCAGCGTTCTCGCGAAATGATGAAGAAATACTTCCCGAAATGGCGAAAAAACCGCTTTTTGAAGCAAAAACCATTGAAATTTAGAATGCGCGTGAAATTAAATTATAAAAAATAACCCCCGGATGGGGGTTATTTTTTTATTTCTTGGCTTTTTCTTCGGCTTCGAGTTTCTTAAAGGCGACTTTACCAACTAGGGTAGTCGGGAGTTTGTCGCGGAATTCGTAAGCGGTTGGAAGAGCGTAAATCGGGACGTTTCTTTCGAGCAGTTCCCTGATTTCCTTTTCGATCTTTTTACCCGGTTTGTAACCTTCTTTTAGAACAATGAAAGCTTTTGGCACCTGACCTTTGTATGGGTGGTCGATACCAATCACCGTAGAAGTGAGGACACCCTCGTGCGAGTTAATGATGGACTCGAGGTGGGTCGGGTAGATGTTGTAACCAGATGAAATAATCATGCGCTTCAAACGTTGAGCGAAGTAAATGAGGCCATCGTCACTTTGGTAACCGAGGTCACCGGTATGAAGCCAGATTTTACCATCGTCATGAAGACGGAGCGCCTGGGCAGTTTCTGCATCATCACCGAGGTAACCCATCATGACAAGTGGGCCAGAGATACAGATTTCGCCCTCTTCGCCAACGTGGAGTTGGTCGAAGGTGTCTTTTTTCACAATCTTAAAGCTAGTATCTGGCATTGGTGCACCGATAATGCCGTCGGCAAAGGAATTCTCTGGTGAAAGACAAACGGCGCCAGAACCTTCGGTTAGACCGTAACCAACGCGGATTTTAGCCGATGAACCGTGGTCTTCGAGATAATTGTTAATCTTGTCGCGAAGGGTTTGGTTAAGTGCATCACCACCACAAATCACAGCGGTAACGGACTTCAGATCGTCGGATTTAAGCTTAGTGTTAACGAGGGCTTCAAAGAGAGTTGGCACACCCACGATGAAGTTTGGCTCGTTTTTCTTGATGATGTCAGCGAATTGCTTGTGCGAGAAGGCCGGGATCAAGATACAGCCCATACCGCGACAGAGAGGAGTGTGAATACAAACACCGAGACCAAAGCAGTGGAAGAGTGGCAAAATCGAGAGTACGGTTGCACCTGGGACGATTTGGCGAATTACAGTGCCATCACAGATGGACTCGGCGTTGATATTGAGGTTTGAGAGCATTACGGCTTTTGGAGCGCCGGTGGTACCTCCGGAATACATAATAATGGCGAGGTCGTTCGCACCGCGTTCTTCGTGAATATTTCCCTGATAGAAGTAGGAATTAGCGATAAAATCTTCCCACAAAACGACACGGCTGTCGTTTGAAGGGAGCCTAACTTTCTTAACATGAAGTGTGGTGTAGAGTTTTTTCTTGAGGAAACCAAGACCATCCGATGGGCGCACGACGATGATGCGCTCAAGTTGAGCCGTATCGCGTAATCTGTAAATCTTATCAAAAACAGCGTCAATCACGAGGACGTATTTAGAATCGGCAACTTTGATATAATATTCAAGCTCTTTTTCAGAGGAAAGTGGGTGGACCATGTTACAGACAGCACCAACCATGTTGACGGCATAAACCATCAAGATTCCCTCTGGAGTGTTTGGCATACAAATGGTGATACGGTCGC
>CAMJXP010000011.1 GCA_946409745.1 uncultured Candidatus Saccharibacteria bacterium
CAAATTGTTTCAATTTCCTTCTCGACAGGAACTCATTCAAAGTATTATCAATATAGGTCGGCTCAAACAAACGATGCTCTGGCACATGTGTATCGGAATTATATTCTGTAAGGCCAGCGAAATAAACGTCGCTCGGCTTGTAATCGCCACGATTAAAATACGGGAAATCCCAATAGGTAAATGCCATTGCAATTTCAATTGCGCGGTCAGCTCGAAAATCGAAATAAACAAACGCATCACCCGGTTTAACTTTTCCTATCGGTTGGTCATTTTCATCCACAATCACAAATGGTGGTAAATTCTGATCCTGCACTTCTGGATTTAGTCTTCTAAGCACCTGGATTGCCTCGTCGGCTGACTTAAAGAAATAATCCGCTTCACCATTTACCATTGCATCCCAACCACGAGCCACGACCTGCCAGTCATTTTCGTAGCGGTCAGCCACAAATACCATCCTGCCACCACCGGTTGCAATTCTAATATCAGCATCCGTAAATCTTTTAGCAAAATCTTCAAGTTTATCAATATAAAGCGGTTCCGATTGTGGAGCAACATCTCTACCATCAAAAACTGCATGAATACGCATCTTTCTCACACCATCACGATAAGCTTGTTCGATCATTCTTTCAAGATGACCAATGTGACTATGTACACCACCATCCGAGAAAATACCCGAAAAATGTAACGTATGGTCGCCTTCCTTCTTAACTTGTTCGATCAATCCTTTCCAAGTTTCCGAATCGAAGACTTCACCATTATTAATTGCTTCGTTCGCCCTAGCAATTCCATGCTTAATTGCCCGGCCAGCACCAATCGTGTTGTGCCCAACTTCAGAGTTTCCCATTTGACCGGGCGTAAGACCCACGGCTTCACCAGATGCATTTAGTGCAATATGATAGTATTCCCTTGCGGCTTTTCCGAGAAAAGTCGTTCTGGCTTTTGACACGGCATTACCGGGACCATCTGGTGCGAGTCCCACGCCATCTAATATTGCGAGCACTACAGGCCCATCATACTGCAGCTTATCCATAAGCATATTATAACACAAAAATCCGGCCACCTAGACCGGATTTTGTTTAAAAAATTCGCCCCGCATTCACGAGGCGAATTTATCTTTTTGTTTTATTTTTTTATAGTGAGAAAAGGCAGAGAACAATAATGTTTACTACTGCAATACAGCCTACCACTCTGATGCCCCACTTGAACCAAGTTGCATAATCTACCTTAGCAAGTGCGAGGCCACCCATGATCGCACCACAGGTAGGAGTGATGAGATTCACGAGACCATTTGCTGCGACAATCGTCATTGCTGCAACGTTTGTGCTGTAGCCAAGGTTTTGTGCAACTGGCGCAATAATTGGCGTAGAAAGCGTTGCGAGACCAGATGATGATGGTACTAAGACCGAGAGCACCACATGGAGCAAATAGTTTAGAGGTACGAATGCCATTTCTGGAAGTGTTGCCAAGAAATTCGAAGCATTATAAACAATGTAATTATCGAGGCTGGTTTGTGCCATCAGCACCGATGCGCCACGAGCGACTGCAATCACGAGGACTACACCAATCATGTCATCTGCACCATCGATAAAGGTATCAACATAACCATGCTCACCTTGACGGTTGATGAGTGAGATTACGATTGACATGAGGAAGAACCACAATGCCGCTTCGTAGAACCACCAATCACCAAGTGCTGCACCCGTTAAGCCACCTGCAAAGAAGCCGCCTAGTGCATCATGGAATTGTGCGAATATATTATTTTCAAAGAATTCACCCCATGGGATGAAGCTAATAATCATCACCACGAATGAAAATGCGAAGACGATGAGGGAAGCAATCTGAGTACCAGTTAGCTTCAAAGCATCGTCTTTTGCCTCCAAGAATTTACCATATTTCTTTTCAGCAGCCGCTTGTTCACGTAAGCTTAGGAATGTTGATCCCTTATCACGTTGAACTTTCTTCGCATACTTCACTACAAAGAATGCAGCAATTGCGAGCGTAGTTAGCCAAAGTACCACACCAATTAGAATCACGGTACCGTTATTAAATTCGATACCCGCATCCTTCATTGCCGATACTGCCACACCGGTTGCAAATGGGTTGATGGTAGAACCGAGCACACCAGAACCAGCACCAAGGAGAATCGTTGCGACACCTACGAGTGGATCCATGCCAGCAGCATACATCGTTGCAGCGATGAGTACGTAGAAGCCCACGCTTTCTTCAAGGAAGCCATAAGTCGTACCAAGTACCGAGAAGATAAGCATGAGAAGAAGAATGAGTAGATATTCTTTTCCATGCAACTTCTTCACAAGAATCTTGATTCCAGTTTCGAGAGCCTTGGTCTTTGCCATTACGGCAAGGAAGCCACCAAGCACCATCACGAAGATACAAACATCGATTGCGTTTTCGAAACCAAGAATCGGTGCCATTAAAATTTGATAAAGTTTTGCGCCCACTACGCCAGAACCATCAACGATTGCACAAGCACCTTCGCCAAGGGCTTCTTCACAAGCCTCGAGGGAATCATACGTTGTTTCCTCTTCAGTAGTAGTTGCCGCTTCAGCACCATCAAGAGTGGTTTCTGTACCAGCATCAAGTGGAGTTACTGAATCATTGTTAGTGATGAGTTGACCTTCAGCACCGACAGTTGCTTCAAGTTGCGGAGCAGTTTCTTCTTCAACTTGGACCGTCTCATCTTCAACAGGTGCCTCGTGATACTTTGCCTTAGGCAACACGTGAGACAGAATACCAAGAAGCACAATCAAAATCATGATAATCGAGTATGCCGACAGCATCGCTCGACTAGTCTTCTTACGATTTTTCTTCTTAAACATTTTTAATCCTTTTAAATTTAATATTTCCCCCACCCCCTGTGCCTAAAAACTCAACCTCTTCCGCTAATCCTCCTCTCTCACTAATGCCATGCTCATACAGTGTGAACCACCGCGGCCACGCGATAGCTCAGAACTCGGGATTTCAATCACTTTAATACCATGACGACGTAGCGTCTGGTTCGTCACAAAGTTACGGTCATAAGCAATCACGACACCTGGGCGAATGCAAAGCAGGTTCACACCATCGCTCCATTGTTCGCGCTCGGCATCAATTCTCTTGCCGTTACCACATTTGATAAGTTCAACCTTATTGAGATGAAGATATTTTTCTAGTACCTTCTGCAAACTCTGGTGTATTTCCACGATTTCAATTTCACCACCATGGCCTTGAGTTATCTCGTAAATCGTTGAAATATCCATAATTGCATCCTGGACGGCAAATTTATCAACATCCACTTGCGTCATTACGGTGTCAAGATGCATAAAGCTTCTTTCATCTGGAATATCAATTGCAAGTACATATTTAAAGGTATTATTTTTATCCTTAAACAAGCTTCTTGCAAAATTTGCAATCGCGTCCGGTTCAGTACGCTGTGAAATGCCAATTGCAATCACTTCTTTTGAAAGGACTTGAATATCACCACCTTCAATCGAATAAGGCTCTGTACGCTCATAATAAATCTTCGTATCATTATAAAACGGATGATATTTGAAAATGTATTCCGCAAAAATCGATTCACGCGTACGTGTCACTGACCACATTTTGTGGAGCGTAGCACCATGACCTACTGTGGCCATCGGATCGCGTTGGAATAAAATATTAGGAATTGGATCAATAATCATTTTACCGGTATCACGAGTTGCATAAAAACCGGAGATCTTACCAAGTTTTTTAAGTTCTGAAATATCAATACCGGCAATACATTTTTTGACCAAATCTCTAGTGTTTTTAATACTATTTAGGAATTCAAAACAATGCTTTTCAACTTTCGGCGAAGTTACACCGGCTTCACGAATAAATTGTTCGATGAAATTTTTGCGAACTCTCGCTCCGCCAGCTTCAATCGCTTCCGCAGCGAGGTCAGTTAAATAAACTACTTCAATTCCCTCCGCGCGAAGTGCATTAGCGTATGCGTCATGCTCTTCCTGAGCAATTTTTAAATACGGAATATCGTCAAAAAGCAATCTTTCAAGCGTATTTGGCGTAAGGTTCAAGAACTCATCACCTGGGCGATGCATCAACACTTTTTTAAGTGGAGCAATCTCACTAAAGTTGTTAATTGAATTTTTCACTTTCCTCCTTTATTGATTATATTCATCAGTTAACGTTAAATACATCACTGCCTTAATCGTATGCAAACGATTCTCAGCTTCGTCAAACACTACTGAGTGCTCCGACTCAAACACCTCGTTTGCAACTTCCATTTCTTCAATGCCAAATTTTTCGTGAACATCACGTGCCACGGAAGTATTTAAATCATGGAATGATGGCAAGCAGTGCAGGAAAATACAACCTGGCTTGGCTTTATTAATCATTTCCATCGTCACACGATAACTCTGCAATTGATCAATTCTTTCGCCCCATTTTTCTTTGTCTTCACCCATTGATAGCCAAATGTCAGTATAAATTGCATCAGCCGTATCATTGAGCGCATTAATATCGTCCGTGATGGTAATGGTCGCTCCATTTTTCTCAGCAATCGGACGACAGGCATTAACGATGTCTTCAGAAGGGTGAAGCTCGTTTGGCCCACACGCGATAAAGTTCATGCCCATTTTGGCAGCCATTGCCATCAGGGAATTAGCCACATTGTTACGTGTATCGCCGACAAAGGCTAATGTCTTACCGCTAAATCCACCAAGTTTTTCTTCAATCGTCATAAAATCTGCAAGCGCTTGAGTTGGATGGCAATAATCCGTTAAACCATTCCAAACCGGCACATCCGCATATTTAGCCAAATCATCCACAGTTTCCTGTTTAAAACCACGGAATTCAATTCCGTCGTAAAAACGTGCAAGCACTCTTGCCGTATCTGCTACGGATTCCTTGTGCCCCATTTGCGAACCCGTCGGGTCAAGATAAGTCACATTCATTCCAAGGTCATATCCGGCCACTTCAAAAGCACATCGAGTCCTCGTCGATGTCTTTTCAAATAGCACTGCAATATTTTTCCCAGGGAAATACTTGTGATTCTCGCCGGCGTGTTTCATTTCCTTAAATCTTTTGGCGGCATCTAGCATAAAGCGAAGTTCTTCTTCACTAAAATCTAGAATTCGCAGAAAATCTCTTCCTTTGAAATTCATTTTTATCCCTTCTTACCTACCATATATTATATAGCAAGTCGGATTTAAACACAAGCATTTTAAGGTTTAATTCAGCTTATGCTATAATGAAATTATGAAAAAGCGAGTAGTTTTAGCGTTAGGCGGTAACGCGTTACAAAAAAATGGCGAAGCATCTGCTGAAGCCCAGAAAAAAATCGCCGAATCCGTCGGTGAAGCTATTTCCGACTTAGCCGACAAATATGAAATTATCGTTGCACACGGCAACGGTCCACAAGTTGGCAACATCTTGATTCACGAAGAGGCCGCCTCGACCGAAAAAGCCCCAGCCATGCCACTCGAAACAGCCGTCGCCATGAGCCAAGGTCAAATCGGCTACTGGCTAACTCAAGCCATCAATAATGCCTTTATCAAAAAGGGCAAACCAAGCAAGAAAATTGCAACCGTAATCTCGCAAGTTGTGGTCGATCGTAACGATCCTGCTTTTAAAAATCCATCTAAGCCAATCGGCCAATTCTATTCCGAAAAAGAAGCTAAAGCCCTCGCCAAAGAGAAGGGCTGGACGGTCAAGGAAGATGCCGGCCGTGGCTGGCGCCGTGTCGTTGCTTCACCAAAGCCAATTGATATTGTTGAGAAGAAAACTATTTCCGAACTCGTTTCCGATGGTGTGATTGTAATTGCTGCCGGTGGTGGTGGCATTCCAGTCGTTCGCACCAAAGTCTTGAAGCGTTTGAAGGGAATTGATGCCGTAATTGATAAAGATTACGCTGCCGAAAAACTCGCCGAACTCGTCAAAGCCGACGTCTTCATTTCTTGTACCGCCGTACCAAATGTCTATATTAATTATGGCTTACCGGAACAACAAAAGCTCGACCAGATTTCTGTCAAAGAAATCCAAGATCTCAAGAAATACGGCTACTTCAAGGCCGGTTCGATGCTTCCAAAAGTTGAAGCCGCTTCCGCTTTCGCTCGCCACGGTGGCACCGGCATCATCACCGACATCGACAACCTCCGTGACGCTTTAAACGGCAAAGCGGGAACGATAATTACGAACTAAAAATAAGGTATTTCAGGGCCGCGTCCGGTCAGCCCGTCGCCACGGGTGACCGGCGCTTGTCCTCGCGCTGCCGCGCTCCGGATTCCCTGAAAACCTTATTTTTTAGTTCGCAAGTAGTTGTTTCAGCTCTGTCTTATACGCCTCGACTCCCGGTTGGTCAAACGGATTGACGCCAAAGAGTTTCGCCGAAATCGCACACGCAAGTTCAAAGAAATACACTAATTCCCCGAATCCTTTTTCGTCAAAGCTCGGTACCGTAATTGCGAGCACCGGGATATTGCCGGCCGTATGCGCCTTCATCACCGCCGCCACGACTTTCTGGTTCATTTCGTCGGTCGGAAAATTAATCACCGTTTCAAACAAATTTCTACGTCCATCTTGCATAAACTGGCCCAGGGAATGCAGATCGGTCGAATAAATCACCGAGGCAGGGAAAATTCCTTGCTTGTTTTTCCCTTCGGATTCGCCGAATAATTGCTTCAACCACTCGTTAAAATAAAGTGTCGAGGGCTCAAAACTCGCAAACACTTCCGTGTCATATCCCCTGCTGCCGAGCGTATAACGCATTGATGCATATTCCGATGCCGGCCCCGCCACTGTATCAAAGGCTTCCGAAGCCCCCTCAAGTAGTTTCTCAACGTCCACTCCGGCTACCGCAAGCGGAAGCAACCCAACTGCCGTTAACACCGAATATCTGCCGCCAATATTATCCGGCACCACAAATCTTGTATAACCATTTGCGACAGCTTCATCATGTAAAGTTCCCTTGTTTGCATCCGTCGTCGCATAGATTCTAGTTTTTGCATCCTCAGCGCCGTATTTCTCTACTAGTTTCTTCTTAAATTCCTCAAATGCGATCGCCGGCTCCAAGGTCGTCCCTGATTTTGAAATCACATTAATCGAAAAATCGTGATCCCCTACCTTTTCTAGCGCCCGGTCGAGTTCACGACGTGACAAAGAATTTCCGGCATAAATAATCTTCGTTTCACCCTTCGGACGGAGTGCTTCAATAATCGCACGGTGGCCTAGATATGAACCGCCAATCCCAATACAAACCAAATATTCCGACTCATCATTGATCTTTTTGGCAGCTTCCTTAATCCGCACCAGTTCAGCCATATCCACACGCTTTGGCAAATCTAGCCAGCCACTCATCGCATCGCTACGAATCTCAGCCAAAATCTGCGACAGCCTCGCTTCATCCACCTTAGAATTAAAATTAACAGTAATCATTTATGCCTCCGTTTCCTCTATTATATCAGATTTTAAGCGTTAAAGGTATTGCATTTTTTGCAAAAGTATGATATAATATAAATAGATGCTATTCCTAAGGGAGTAAATACTAAAATAGGGGGATTAACTAATGCATTACCAGGTTAGCGTCGCACTTGAAATCAAGGGATCCAACCAAATCCGTGGCTTACTCAGAAGAAACGGGTTCAAACTGCATCTTAGAGATACCGCGCTGGGCAAATTTAGCCCCATCGAACTGCTCGACGACCAGGATTTTTCTGGCGAAGGAAACCGGTTCTATGTTTACGCCATCTACAACTCCGATGCTGGATTCCCTGCTCAGGAAGTTTTGAAGAGACTTTTAGAAAGCGAGCATTTGCTCGACGTCAAACTCCGGCATTTCACCGAGAATAGTCTTCTTCCTTCCTAAACCCCCGCCCCGACTTTCAGCCGGGGCATTTTTATGCTATAATTACAAAAGTTGCCCCTGTGGCGGAATTGGCAGACGCGCTAGCTTCAGGTGCTAGTGGCCGCAAGGCTGTGCAGGTTCAACCCCTGTCGGGGGCACCAATTACGAGTGAAAACTCGTTTTTTATTGTCTTAAAATACATCTGACGCTTGCGCCGGTGCTACGGCCCACGTTTGAAGCGCCCGCGTTATTTGTGCCATAACTAAAGATGTAGCCATCTGCATCATTTGCAGTGTTATACCAATACCCACCACCACTACCAAACGCATTCTGATCTAATTCTCCATTGTTAATCATGCTTATATGCATATAGTAAAGTGGTGACGCCACTAATCCGCTATCTCCATTCGAAGCCCCAAAATTGTAATACGTATTAATCGTGTCAAACTCGTCATTACTATAATCTGGGAGTCTCCAGCCAGCCGGGCAAATCGAATTTGCCACCGCTACATACGTGCTGTCGCTCGAACCGTAGCCAGAATCCGCATCCATCGCCGTCGCCGCTGCAAAGCTATAATAATTGCCAAAGTTTCCGTACCCGCCTTCCGAGCCGATATTAAACGAGCTCACGTCATTCGCGCCAGTTCCCCATCCTGTCACCGTGTTACCACTTAAGTTCGTGTAAGCAATCGAAGCATTCGTCGGCGTAAAGGTCGTCGATGAACCCGGTTCGTAGCCAAGATCCGTATTATCATGCGTATAGAAATTCGCTGTCGTCACGATATCGTGGTCGAGATTCTCAACCATCCAGATATTCCCATCCGTCAGTTTCGCCACCGAATAAACCTTCTCGTCACGGCTATCCTTTAGTTCATAAATTTCGCCAGTTGTCATTAAATCAATCACGTCTTGTTTTTCTTCATTCGTTAAATCAACGAAATCCTGCATGTATTCAAGATCGCCAATCGAAGTATCTTCCGTCACTTCACCGAGCACACAACGAACCGACAGGCCAATCGCTTTAATCGCCGCGTTCTCAACCGACAAACTACCACTTGCAGTAAAGCCAAGGTTAAAGGCCGAGCCCGAATTATTTACGGTGCCAGTCCAGTATGCGCCAGCCTCACCTCGGAGTGTCGCCGCATTATTATCAAAGTTACCAGAATACACAAAGTTATTCGGGAACGAACGGAATTTATTACCATTTGCGAGGTTGCTTGCCGTCGCTTCCATTGATGCCGCAAGGTAATAATACGAACCGGTCTTATTGTAAATCGCCCCATTTGGCAAATGCCAGCCCGAAGGACAAATCGAAGTCAAACTCGAAACGTGATCATTATAAGATGTATGATTTGTCGTATCTGCAATCGCTGCTGACCAAGTGTAGTAAGTACCATAAGAATACAAATTCGCATTCGACGCATAAGTACCAGCCAGACTCGTCACATTACTATTATTCTGACGTGGAATCCTGTACCAAGTATTTTCATTACCCACGTCCCAGCTCGCATACTTGCCGTTACCAGAAGTTGCCGATGAACTAAAGCCAGAACTTTCACTTGACGCTAGGCCCGTAAAGACGCCGCCAAAGCCTTGCGACTTTATACTATCACTCGAGCCATTCACGCCAAGACGAAGATTTTCTACCATCCAACAGTTACCATCCGCAAGTCTTGCCACGGCATAAACTTCGCCATCACGCGTATCCGTAAGTGCCGTAATACTTGAACTTCCCGCTGTAATCACGCCATTCGCCGAATCATAAGTTGCCGCCGTGAGGCTATTACATCCACCCCAATCCTGGAGTGTTCCGGCTGGCGCAAGCCACATTGCGTAAAGCTTCAAACCATTCACTGAAACATCGTTTGGCGCCGTGATGGTTTGGTTTGGACCGTAGTAGGTACCCGTGCCGTCCACTTCCGTATTCCAACCCGCAAACCCATAGCCATTTCTACGATAATTCGAAGCCATTAAAGTTATATCCGTATTATCCGTTGCGCTTTGATAACCAATGTTACTCGTCGTATCGAGATTATAGGTTCCATCATTCATCGTTCCAGCCACATCATCAAAGGTTGAACCATAACAAATGTAACCGCCCGGACATTCAATCTCCACCATCTCGGCACGCCAAATCGCATATAAATTCACCGTCGATTCTTCAGACATACTAATCACCATCACACCCTCTTCGTCATACGAAGTACCAGTTCCATCGTCTTTCGTGTTCCATTCCACAAAGCTGTAATGTTCCTTATCAAATGGGTTTTCAAGTTTCACCGCATCGCCGTTCTTTGCCACAATCGGGCTCTTCGAACCACTCGTCGCACCATTACCATTAAAGTTTACTGTTACTGCGCCACCTGCTCTTGCCACGCAACGCACCGGTAAGCCATACGCTTTTGTAATGTATTGTGCTACACCAAAACCAGTTGAATCAATTGTATTCATAAAGACATTACCAGAATTATATATAGTATTAGTTGGAAGCAATGCATCGTAAGATGTGTAAACTTCATACCCATTCACAGCACCAGTCGTCGCCAGATAAGTCGGTGCCAACTTCAAATTATCAAAACCATCCGTCTCATAACCTAGCACGCCCATCTGGTTTGAGTATTCCGTCACCAAATTCTGAAGCACCAACATATTATTTAATTCATCATAAATGTATTCCGATGGTCCATCCGGCAGTCTCCAACCTGCTGGACAAACCGAATCCGACATCTTCGCGTATTGATTGTCGGCACCCGTAATATGCTCCGCCGCCATCGCTGCGAAATTATAATAATTCCCCGCGTGATAATGCTTGCAAGTTGACACATTATTACAGGTCGTCGACACATCATCATTCGATGCTGGGCTTGCCACTGGATAATAATACTTTTCTCCAGCATTATAAGACCTAGCCGTAGTTCCATCCGAAGACCAATCATCAATCGTATTAGTCGTGTTGCGACTTGGCTGCCAAGTGCTACTTAAATTATTTGTCGTGTAGCCAAGGTCCGTATTATTATGCGTGTAAACCTTGCTTGAATTAAGATCAAAATCAAGGTTCTGCGTCATCCAAACTTTGCCATCATTCAGTTTCGAAACGAAATAGGTTTTGCCATCACGAAAATCAATGAGCGAATACTGCGTCCCCACCGTCATTGAATTAATCACGGTCTCGTTTATATCCTGCATACATACTGCATCCGTGCTACTCACATTTCTACCAATCGTTCTGGCCGCCTTATTACAACCATAATTCGAATGCCACATCGCATAAAGATTAATCACGCTCGAATCCTTAGTGTAATCGATGCCATAATCCATTCCTGGATCAAGTTGACGGCCTTTACAACCATCACCACCCGGCTCAGCATGTGGCATAATCGTACACCAACCGATAAATGAATAATTGTCACGCTCTGGCGTGTCTTCCGATAATGGAATCGACTCGGCCGAAACCGCCTCACCCGAAAATGATTGCGGAAGTCCCGTCACAATGTCGTCCGCTGTACCAGAAAGGAAGTTCACTACATATGGTGCCGGGTTTGCTACATATTCTAGGACAAACGTTTCGTTTAAATATTCACCCGCCGGCGTCGTCGCATCCACTCTTAAACCAAAGCCAATGCGGTATTCCCTCAGCGAAATATTCGCAGCCGTAGTTTGGTCTAGCACCACTGCCGTAGTTGATGGCGCCAAATAATTCGTGTTGTCAGCCGAATTTAGCTTGTTTGGTTGATAACCCCAGCGATTATTAAGAGCCGCGCTACTGTCACTTCCAAAATCTGCCGGAGACACCGCGCTCGACAGTGCCAAAATTGTTCCGCCACCACTACTTCGTAACGCCGAATCCGTCGTCTTTGCCATCAAAGTATAGCCAGTATAATTATCGGTTGTAATCCCAAAACTAATATCATTTTCCGAAGTGCTCGCTACAAAATTCCCATTTGGATTGCTCGGCGTCACTTCGAGCGTGACTGAATCTCTAATCGAATAAAAATTCAAATTACTTGCTACTGCCGTCGAATTTGCTCTCGTGATATTGGTCGAATTGGTAATCGGACTGACGGTCAAAATCATAATTGTAAATAAAACCAAAAATGCAAAAATCGGGGCAATCCTCAGCATTCTCTGTTTTTTGATAAACGAGAGCTCCAAACTTTTGATTTTATACCTGTTTTCTAGCATTTTGTTTTTGTTTTATTTTGTTATTGCAAAATAGCTACTCCGAAAAACTATCTTGCTCAAAGATTTAGCCATCACATGGCCACACTACTTTTAGTGTATTATATTAATGCTTTTTTGTCAACCAAATTAACCGAGTATTTTGAAGACTTCTTCTCTGTCTTTTTTAATTAATGCCAGTCTTGCTAAAATCTCGTTCTTGCCAATCATGA
Source organism: uncultured Candidatus Saccharibacteria bacterium (assembly GCA_946409745.1). GTDB lineage: Bacteria > Patescibacteriota > Saccharimonadia > Saccharimonadales > Saccharimonadaceae > Nanosyncoccus. Next base: position 12,211 of record CAMJXP010000011.1, read on the forward strand.
TTGCGCGAGCAAGCGCCGGATCGTTCTCTTTTGGCTCAAAGAATTTACAGTACTTTTCAAACTCTTCTTCCGTACGAATCGAAGCCGCCGTATATCTCGGATAATCATCAAGTGATTTATCACCCGAAATCTTGCGGACATAATCCCAGTTCTCTTCCATCCAATTAAAGACCTTAGCTTTGACTCTTGGATTACGGAAAAGATACAGGAATAAATGGAAATGATCTTGTGGTTTCACCACCTCCGGCTTCTTTAGATAGTCCATCATTTTTTCAAGCGTCTTTTCATCACGTGCGAGCGTCGTCGCAAATAACAAATCAAATTTGATTTCCGGATTCGCAATTTTTTGATAGTCCGCGACAAACTTTTCTGCCATTTCCGGCTTTAGCCAAATCGTCGCGTCTAAGATATCGTTTCTAATTTCTGCATCAAGCTTCGCATAGTCTTCATCAAACATTTCAGCAAGTTTCTTGATGTCTTCTTCGTCATCTGCATAATAATCAAGCGCCATCAAAATCGAACGGAGTCGAAGCATGTTTTCGTCATCGCCTTTTCGTGTGACTAGGCCAACCTCATCTAGTTTTTCTTTCACTAAATCGAGAATAAACGCTTTGTACTTCTTCTCTTCTTTTGAGTCAAAATCAAAGAAAATCTTGAGGTTACTCACAATCGAAAGAATAATTGTCCATACGGCCGCCGAATTCTCATGTTTGAATTTCAAGACTAGTGGAATTAACGATGCCGAAGACGCAAGTTCTGTTTTCGAAATCAAATCACGGTCAATTAGAAGCCTTAGCTTTTCTTCCAAATTCAAATCATCAAATCTTTCTAGTCTTTCATTAAACTCTTTTTCAGACAAATTCAAAATATAATGCCCGGACATGTCTTCGCTCACCACCGGAATCGGCCAATCGGATTTCTTTAATTCCCCATTTAGTAAGAATCTCTTTTGCGTATAGCCGTCGCCAGTTTTTGTAAGCACCGGATAACCAGGCTTGTCGATGAATGCGTGCATCATTTCGCCAACATCAAAATTCGCATGTGGATTAAGTGCCGCCCACAAATCATCACCGATCGTGTTGTCATACTTATACTTCGCAAAGTATTCACGAATGCCGGCACAGAATTTATCCCAGCCCATCGCGCGAATCACCATCAGCATTAATCTTGCGCCCTTCGCATAGACAATCGACGGATCAAATAGTGTCGCAATTTCTTCCGGATTATTTACATCCTGGTGTACCGACTGTACACCATCATACGCATCGCGCCTTAAAGCCGCGAGCGCATCATTCGTAAAGAACACTTCAAAGATTTTGTATTCTGGATGGATATAGTCAACTGCATAGTATTCCATCACGGACGCAAACGATTCATTGAGCCACAAATCATCCCACCACTTCATCGTCACCAAATCACCAAACCATTGGTGTGAAAGTTCGTGTGCAATCGTAAGTGCCACCCCTTTCTTCGTACCAATCGTTGCATTTTTATCTGCGATTAAAGCCGATTCACGGTAAGTCACTAATCCCCAGTTTTCCATCGCTCCCGCTTCAAAATCTGGCAGCGCCACTTGATCACATTTTGCCAGTGGATATGGAATTCCAAAATTATCATCGTAGAATTCCAAACTCTTTGCCGCGATTTCATTTGCAAAATCCACTGAATCAATATCTTGGTTTAATGCCACATAAGTCGTAATTTCTATGCCATGTGCATTTTTAATTGTCTTACCATGAAAATGCCCAATCACCCATGCGAGTAGATATGTACTCATGCGTGGCGTCGATTCAAACACGTATTTATCACCGATTTTTTCTTTCACCGGCGTGTTCGCAAGCACTAAATCATCCGCGTCTTTTGGTAGTTCAATACTTAAATCAAATACGGCTTTTGCGGCTGGTTCATCAATACACGGAAACGCTTCGCGCGCATAATGACTTTCAAACTGGGTCGCCACAATCGTTTCAGTCTTGCCTTTAAATTGATAAGTCGAGAGGTATGCACCCTGCATATTCTCATTCAATTTACCATCATAATTAATGACGATTTCTTGTTTACCTTTTTTCGTCGCAATCTCAAGTTCATCATTAATCGTTGTGAATTTTACAACACTACCATCGATTTTAACATCATTAATATTTAATCTAACAGCATGAAATTTAACCTTGTCGGCCTTCGCTTCACCAACAATCGTGACAACACCGCCAATCGTTTTTTTGTTCTTATCAATCTTGAGATCCAGTGTGTACTTTTCTGGCTCAAAATATTTCAATAATCTATCCATTTTACCTCCACACTGTTAAATTTATTTGTGTAATTTTGCTACTTCTGGCAGTTTCGCATCTTTCAGAATCGGAGCGAGTTCAGCTTCTTCGAGCGTTTCGTGCGCCAAGAGTTCAGCGGCCAGTTTGTCGAGTACTTTCTTATTTGCTTTCAAAACAGCTTCCGCCCTCACAGCAGCTTCATCAGAAAGTTTCTTCACTTCAAGATCAATTAGTTCCGCGGTCTTTTCAGAATACGGCTTCTCGGTCGTAATCGTGTAGTATCCAGTGGCTTCGGATGGGAAGACGAGGTTACGCGTTGCATCACCCATACCTTCTTCAATAATCATCGACTTTGAAAGCTCCGCCACGTTCTTGAGATCAGACGATGCACCAGTCGTAATCGCATCCGCACCGAAGATTAATTTCTCCGCTACACGGCCGCCCATTGCACGAGCTAAGATATCCTTTAACTCATAAATGTTCTTGTAGCTACGATCTTCTGGTGGCAAGAACCAAGTCACACCACCGGTTTGTCCACGCGGGATAATCGTCACTTTGTGCACCGGATCAGAATCTGGCAGCACATGGCCAACCACCGCATGACCAGCTTCGTGATAAGCGGTAATCTTGCGTTCCTTTTCGTTCATTACTTTGCTCTTGCGCTCTGGGCCAATCGCCACACGCTCAAACGCTTCAGTCAAATCCTTATTCGAAATTGCTTTGTGGCCTTCACGTGCTGCCGTAATTGCTGCTTCGTTTGCAATGTTCGCAAGGTCCGCACCAGACGAACCAGCGGTCTTCTTCGCGAGTGATTCAAGATCTACATCCGCTTCAATTGGTTTACCCTTGAAATGCACCTTCAAGATTTCGAGACGATCTTTTCGTTCTGGCAAAGTCACATTCACATGGCGGTCAAAACGACCTGGACGGAGCAATGCTTTATCGAGCATGTCCACACGGTTCGTCGCCGCAATCACAATCACGCCAGAATCATTATCAAAACCATCCATCTCGACGAGAATCTGGTTTAAAGTCTGCTCATCTTCGCGACCAGCGCCACCCCTCGCGTCACGTTTGTGTGCCACCGCATCAATTTCATCAATAAAGATAATTGATGGTGCATTCTTTTTGGCTTTACCAAACAAATCACGCACTCTTGATGCACCCACGCCTACAAACATTTCGGCGAATTCAGAACCGGAGATTGAGAAAAACGGCACGCTTGCTTCACCAGCCACTGCTCTTGCCATCAAAGTTTTACCCGTGCCCGGATCACCAGCGAGGAGAACGCCACGTGGAATTTTCGCACCGAGTTTTTCATACTTCTTTGGGCTCTTTAAGAAATCTACGATTTCTGTTAAATCTTGTTTAGCGGCTTCGTTACCAGCCACATCTTTAAAGGTAACTTTCTTTTTGTCTGGACCATAAAGTTGGGCTCTGGCTTTGCCAAAGCTCATTGATTGACTATTAGCAGCGGAAGCTTGACGCATCATGTATGAAAGGAACATTACGATGATTAGAATCGGTACTACCGTCATCGCAATATCAAGGATGATTCCCATTACATTGATGTCTTCTTTGTATTCAATCACTGGATAAGTTTCGTTGCACTTTGCCAGTTCTTCACCTTCTAGTTTGTCGCAATAATTAATCAAACCCTGATCATAAAGCGTTCCCGAACCGTCCTTTCTAGAAGTCTCAGTTGGCATATCTTTATCCTTCAAAGTGATATCAAGATTATTACCAATTACTGTAATTCTAGCAATGTTTCCGTTTGGATCATTTGCTCTCTTGATAACATCAGAAATTGGGACTTCAGTTTTCTGAACTTGCCCACCTCTCTGGTTAGTTATTAAAAACATTGCAAAGCAAATAATTAGAATTGTAAAGACAATGCTTCTAATAGCATTAGACCGATTAGGCATCGGACGACCCATATTCTTTTTTGGGGTATTTTCCGCCACTTTTTTATCTCCTTAACTCTTTTATTCTACCATAAAATTCCCCCGTTTTAGATAAAATGTGCTATAATAAAAGTACCGTCTGGGTGTAGCACAGTTGGTAGCGCGCGACTTTTGGGAAGTCGAGGTCGCAGGTTCAAGTCCTGTCACCCAGACCATTTTTGTGTTATAATACTAAAAATCAGGGTGTGGCGCAGTTGGTAGCGCGCAGCGTTCGGGACGCTGAGGCCGTCGGTT
>CAMJXP010000012.1 GCA_946409745.1 uncultured Candidatus Saccharibacteria bacterium
ACGAAACTATAAGTTAGAACTTCATTTGCACCAAATTCTTTTAAGGTTTGGCGTGAAAAACTCTTTAGTTTAAATAGTTTATTTGGCGTCGCCGTACCATGCTTTGGTAGAACCGGCGCAATATTATCATAGCCAAGTAATCTACCAACTTCCTCCGTAATATCTTCTTTAATATGGATATCCGTACGCCAGGCTGGAGCCGTCACCTTAAGGTCCGCGTCGCCAGACACTTCAAACGAAACGTTCGTTAACGTCTTCTTAATCAAATCATTTGAATAATCCGTACCAAGCAGATTATTAATCTCGCTCGTCGCAATTTCTACCGCCGGCGCTTTCTCCGGTTTTGGATAGCAATCCGACACAGCCGCTACCTTAAACCCATCCTTCAACATCTCGGCGCATTCACCAGCCACGGCTAGAGTCTGATAAGCTGGTTGGCCTTTTGTAAATCTCGTGATTGCTTCCGAAAAAATACCATGTGCCATCTGGGTTTTACGCAAATTAAATAGACTGAAGGTCGCCGATTCAATAATGATATTCTTCGTGTTTTCATCAATCATCGTCGAAGCGCCACCCATCGCACCAGCAAGTGCCACTGGCACGTTGTTGCTCGTAATTACGATATCGTTTTCATTTAACTCAACATCTTTACCATCGAGTAAAGTCAACTTCTCGCCATTTTTAGCAAGGCGCACGATGATCTTTGGTTCTTTTGCGCCACCCACAGCTACGAACTTATCGTAGTCAAAAGCGTGCAGTGGCTGGCCAGTTAGAAGCATCAAATAATTCGTCGCATCCACAATCAGATCGATTGGACGCATGCCAGCCTTCGCGAGATAGGCATCCTGTAATGACAAATACTTCTTTTTAATCTCACCGTGCTTTTCGAGCACTACCGCCGTGTAACGACCACAGACATTTTCATCGACTTCAATCTTAATATCACCAGTAGCTTCTAGCTCAGCTTTCACTTCCGGCTCTTCGAATTTTTGGCCCAAAATCCCTGCCACTTCACGGGCAAAACCAATCAAGCCAAATGTATCCGGACGGTGCGTAAGAGACTTATTTTCGATTTCCAAAATCTTATCATTAAGCTCAAAAATGTCTGCGAATTTATCGCCTGGCTTTGCCATTTCTGGATCAATTTCTGCGATACCATCATGAAGGTCACCAAGATCAAGTTCATCCGGCGCCGCCAGCATACCATGCGAATCATATTTACCAAGCATCTTGCGCGTACCAATCACAAACGGCGCATCTTCATGCACACTAGCTGGCACCGTTGCACCTGGCGCAATCCAAGCCGCTAGCATTCCTTCGCGTACATTTGGTGCACCACAAAGTACCTGCGTGAGTTCCGCCGAACCATCATTCACCATGCAAAGCGTTAAATGTGTGCCTTCGATTTTCTCCGCCGTCTCGACGCGTACAATTTTAATACCATCATATTTGTGCGATTCATCTACAACGCCCTCAACTTCTACGAGCCTAGCGCCGATCAAACGAATTAATTCCTCATCAGAAACCGGAATTTTAACATATTTTTTGAGCCAATTTAGTGAAATTAACATTTAAAACTCCTTCAAGAAATTAAGGTTACCAGATTCAAAATGGCGCACGTCTTTCAGCCCGTACCGGAGCATCACTAGGCGGTCAATTCCGCCACCCCATGCAAAGCCGTGGTATTTAGTCGGATCAATGCCAGCCATCTTTAATACATTTGGATGAATCATGCCGCATCCTAACATTTCGAGGAAGTCACCTTTTTTACCACCGAGTGACTTTGGTTTCTCAATCATAAATTCGAGTGATGGTTCCGTAAATGGGAAGTAGCCCGGCTGGGTGCGAATGTTGAGTTTCTGCTCGTAATATTTCTCAAAGAATTCACGCAAAATTCCTAGCATGTTACCAAGTGTACAATCTTTCGAAACGAACACACCTTCGCATTGGTAAAATGTATGTTCGTGTGTTGCATCGACATCTTCATTACGATACACGCGTCCCGGCACGACCACGGCGATGTCTTTCCCTTCATCCAAATTGTGTTTGTAGGCTTTTAACACGCGGTGTTGCATCGTGGAAGTATGAGCTGGCGGGATTAAACCTTCTTCCGTACGGAAAGTATCATAACCATCGCGAGCTGGATGTTCTTTGGCGAAATTTAAGCTATCAAACATATGGAATTCATCATCAAGTTGGCGGGATTCGACTACGTCAAAACCCATGAGTTGGTAGATTTCAGTGACACGATCTAGTTCGGTCATTAAAGGATGTTCAGAACCTTGAAATACCGAATAGACTTCTGGCAAAGGCTCATTGCTAGAACAAGGCGCCGTAATATCTAGTGGCACCACGTCCGCATCAAGCAATGCTTCTTCAGCCTGCATAATCCTTTCTAAAATTGCAATTTTCTTGGTGTTTAATTCACGACCAAGCTCGCCACGCTTCTCGGCCGGAACGTCTTTTATTTTAGCGTATTCGCTATTTAAGCTCTTTAGTTCGAGCTTTAATTTCTCCAACTCTTCCATATATATTATTATACTACAAAACTGCGATTTCTCACATCGGCAAATGAGATTGCGTTCATGAGGATAGTAGCTGGGGATTCCGTCACATAGTTCTCAGTATCAAAGAGGATTTGATCTGGCATCACCACTTCTGGTTCACCGAATTGATGGCGGGTAGATGGATCGTAATTGGCGATATAGTTACCATAATCCATCACATCGAAAATTGCTACAACTGTGTCTTTTGATAAACCTGAATACCTAGCAATAATACCTTCATACGAATTATCTAGCGGATGCTCTTCATACCATTCTTCAAGGAATGCCGTAACAGCAGATTTTTCAATCAATCCTGAACTTTCTGCGAGTGATTGATCTTCAATAAATCTCTGATAGTTTTTAGCGTCCTCCCAATCCGGCGTTACAAATGACTTTGTTTCGTTACCAGCTACACAAGTCTTTCCACTAATATAACCAGCATTCAATAAGGCCTGTGTATTCTGCGTAATATCAATCAAGTCTCCAATTATCGGGATAGAACCAATACCACCATTAACCTTTGCATTCTTCAGTGCGTTTCCTGTTTCAACATTTCCGAATGAGCTTACTTCAGAAACGATATTTTGATCGGCATAGCCAAACGCAGAAGCACGATTATCGCAGTATAATATATACTTTGCCAAATCAGATTTGCTGTTCACCTGAACAACCTCAATACCGTTATCATTTCTAGTATCGTCAAGGAAATTCTTTGAAAGAACAGCGTTCGTGATATTATCATTATCATCAATGGTCGCCTTCAATACGGGACGATATTGCTCAACCCTATTCTGAATCTCAGCAGGGTCTTCTTCCAATGTAGTTACATCAGTAATTGAATAAGGATTACAGAATTGGTCACCTACCGCACCAATTGAATACAAATATGGACACGTATCCTCATATTCATCCCAATTCGGTAAAGTCGAATTAATGTCGAATGCCCTAGCAGTAGGAGTTGCCAAAGCAACAACCGAACTACTTACTACGGAACTGGCGGTAGAAATAGTACTCATCAATGAATTCGCCGATAAGAAACTCATCATATTCGTTAGTAAAGTGCCCATAAATGTATATTTAGACGTCGTATCAAATGGGCTTCGGTTCATGCGCTCATATCGCGCATTTTCAGCTATTACCTCTTGCTGCGCTAGCGCAAATTCCGTATATTTTTGCGGATTAGCCAAAGATCCGCCATTTGTACGATGCGTATTGCCAAGATACATATTCGCTCCAGAAACAAGTGCATTGCCCAAATCCTCACCACCAATATTGCCTATGATATCTCTCATCATTATTTTTGTGAAAATCGGCGTTATTATTGAAATAATACCAGAAATCAATGCACCCATAGCGGCACCAGCTGCAATCTTTAAAGCGACATCGCCAAGTATTGGCAGACAAGTTGCGACCGCAGTTGCGCCAAACGTGAAAATGGACGCCACTAAACCAACCAAGCAGCTACCAATCTTAACAGCTTTAGCAAGATCGCCGATTGCGCTCAATGTATTCGTCGCAATCTTGGCAATAGCACATTTTTCAAACGTAGCCATACTACCAGCATCATTGCCCATTACGCTCAAAAGACCACCAAGTAATCCTCCTTGGTTTTTGAAAACTCTACTAATATTTCCAGCGAAATTAAAGCTTTGCACACTACGATCACTACCGTTAACCGCTCTTCTTTCGTATAAAGCCGCCAACGATTCACCTTCAATCGCTGTCGTAGTTCTATCCAATCCACTAGATTCACTACTTTCACCATAAAGAGTGTGTTCGTTCACTTTTGACTCATTTAATGTAGACGACAACTCATTTATAGGTGATTCATCGGCAAGCCCAGCCTTAGTTTTATCTATGGCTTCAAGGAATGATGTTGTCAGTCCCATTATCTTCAGTGCCTCAGCTGCATTGACTACGAGAGTAACGCCACCCAAAAAGTTTGCCGCCAAACAACCAAAGTTAACGAGTTTTGATGCGTTATCGATACTGCCACCAGAAACAGCATCGGAAATTGCCGTCAACTTTGCCATTGCATCACTTTCGCTTTTAATTGACAGACGATCAATCCCATTTAAGTTCTGACGGGTCTTGCTTCCATACTTCTCAACGGTAACATCATCATATACGGGTTTTCCATCTTCGCCAATTACTGGTTTTCCATCCTCTCCGATCCGAGGCTCTTTTTCGGTATCATCTTGAGATTTCTGAGTCTCAAACCCACCGCCCTTAACCTCATCTGTACCCTTTGACATTATATCAAGCGCGACCCGCCTAGAATCACCATCTTCAGAACCTTTAACTTTTTCTATAAAATCTTTAAATATGTTTCTCGTAATTCTGTTCTTAGACAAGAAATTTGCCGTCACCGTCCCAAACCAGTTTGAAATCGCCCCCCGCCACGTCATTGAGCCAGCATTATACTTATTGAAAAAATCTGGATCATTTTGATAAACACTCTTAAATTCGCTTGCCGTTACAGTTTTTAAATCACCAGAAGCATCCGTATATTTCAAAACCGTACTAGACCCGGACCCCTCCACTTCAATTCCTTGTTTTTGCAACCTATTCCGCTGTTTAGTAGAAATATTAAACGTATCGCCACGGAAAAGAGTGCCTTTAATTGGGTTCTTATATTTCCCAGTGCCCATCTGCATCTTAAAGAAAGCATTCGATCTTCTATTTGTGGAAACGTGCATAGAATTAAATGCTTCGCGGAATTGCTCAACTAAAGAAAAAGGCTGGAATAATTGCGCACCAGCGAACAATCCACCAAAGCCCATTATAAGGGCAATTATTAGCCCAATCGGCCCTTTTCCTTTCAGGGAAAACTTACCTTTTCCTTTGCCTTTTACAGATACTAATTCTCTACCAGTCCCAGTATAAAACCCATTCGCAGCTTCTTCATTCGCGCGGTTTGCATCAAGATTGTCACCGGTCTCTTTCGGCTTATCCGAAGCTGCGCCAGCTTCAACTGCACGCAAACCCCTCGCGGCTTCATTATTAGCCGCGTCAATCTTAGGAATATCATTCCTCGGCGCCGGTTTAGACCTATCGTCCATATAATATATTATATAGCACTTATGCTAAATTTTGAAGCGTTTTCAAACTAAAATTATCGCTGCTGAGTCAAAAGATAAATGACTACAATAACAATCGCTACAACACCAACAATGGTGCAAACCACCCAAAGCCAAGCATATTTCTGAGTTTCTTTCATATCGCGGACATAATCAGAATCTTCCACTAAATCAGGATCTTTTTTGTTGCCATCTTGCTTCGACGTCTTGTTCATTTTTTCACGCAAGTCTGCATTAATTCGGCGCGTCAGTTCATCATTCTTGTCTTCGTTTTTGGTAACCATTATGCCCATGATTTGTTCCCTAAATTAAATTCCATTTTTGATTATATCACACCGATAATATGCTATAATAAAGTAAATATTATTTAAGGAGGAGAAATGGCAACAAAAAAGCCTAAGGCATCGTCTAAGACTACGAAGTCCAAAACGACCAAGCCAAAAACTGCCGCGAAGACTGTCACAAAGCCAGTGTCCGAGGCCTCTAAAACACAAACGGTGGAGAGAGAAGTTATCACTTCAACAAAAGGCAAATCTATCTTTAGTGGTTTCTTCGCAAGAAAATATGAAGAAAAAGAAAGCATCTTGACGGTTTTCAAGAATCACAAGTTCTACGGCGCATTGCTCGGCGAAGTACTTGGTTCAATGCTCATCACATTGTTCCTCTTCGCACTCGGCCTTATGGGCGTGGCAAGTGCTGCTAACTATTCATTCTTGATCTTAGCGGTCTTCATTGCAATTTACTCACTTTCAGGCGCCTGCCTCAACCCAATCATCACGGTTGGCATGATGGCTTCCCGCCGCATCTCGGTCATTCGTGGCGTGATGTATCTCATCGCTCAGGTGCTCGGTGCCTGGCTCGGTTGGGTCATCTTCAACGCCTTCCATTTGGCTGGTGGCGAAACCGCCTATGAAATTCCAAAGATGACTGCAATTGGCGAGAACCAATTCTGGGTCTTCGCAATGGTTGAGCTTCTTGGCGCAATCGTGATCGCATTCTTCTTTGCTCGCGCTCTCAAATACAAGCGCAGCGTCTTTACTTTCGCAGCAACCACTGCTGGTGGTATTGTTCTTGCAATGCTCATCGGCTTCGTTGTTTCAGCCGCTTTCGTCGGCGTCCAAAACAACTTCGTCTACAACCCAGCAGCTGCATTAATGTTCCAAATCTTCCCAGATTCTGGTGATAGCTTTGGTGCAGTTCTTGGCGGTATTTGCCAAGCACTCTCAGTCTATGCATTCCTCCCAATGATTGGTGGCGTGGTAGGTTTCTACCTCTCCGACTTCATGGGTAAACTTTCCGGCGAAGAGTAAAATCCAATAAAATAACCCGCTTAACCGGCGGGTTATTTTTTTACCTCTAGGTTTAATTCTTCGGGAAGAGTGGTGTTTCTGGTGGCACAATCTTACCGTTAAAAATCTTTTCAATCTTTTCGGCCGTGCCCGGGATAAACGGACGAAGCATGTGAGCCACAGCAACAAGATCACTGGTCATCTCGCCCATCACCTTCTCAAGTTTTTCCGTTTCACCAGCCTTCGCGAGCGCCCATGGTTTCTCATCATCAATTCTACGATTAATACCCTGAATCTTTTCCCAAACGAAATCGAAGGCTTTGTTGAACTCAAAGTTATCCATAAGTTCGCGGTATTCTTTTGGCAAGTTCACTTTTACTTTTGGCACTGAAATACCATTCTTATTTGCGAGTGTCGCTAAACGTTGCACCAAGTTACCAAGATCATTAGCAAGTTCGTTATTGTAAGCATCCTCAAACTTTTCCCACGTAAAGTCGGAATCTGCAAACGTGTCAATGTGACGCAAGAAATAATATCTCATCGCATCAAGACCATGCTTGTCCATCACTTCAATTGGATCAACTACGTTACCAATCGACTTGCTCATCTTCTGTCCGTCCGCAAGAACCATGCCGTGCGAGACCAAAGTCTTTGGCACTTTGAGACCTAGACCCAGTAACATAGCCGGCCAAATGATTGCATGGAACCTCAAAATGTCTTTCCCTACAAATTCGGCTGATGCTGGCCACCATTCTGAAATATCTTTTTCTGGAAAACCAAGCACCGTAATATAATTTGCGAGTGCATCAATCCAAACATACATCACCTGCGTATCATCATCCGGTACTGGCACACCCCACGTAAGTTGCGCCTTTGGACGCGAAATCGACACATCTGGTGAATCTTCAAGTAACTTCAAGATTTCGCGCTTTCTAAACTCTGGCAAAATCAAAAGTCCATCACTTTCAATCTTTTCGCGAATCTCGTCCTTGAAATCTGAAATTCGTAAATAATAATTCTCTTCTTCGAGTCTTTCGTACGGTTTTTGATGATCCGGACAAATACCGTGATTCTCTTCAGCCTCTTTGTTTGTGACATATCTTTCACAACCAGTACAATACCAACCTTCATATTTTGAAGAATAAATGTGGTCTTTTAATTTCAACCAAATTTGTTGGCAAAGCTTTTCGTGACTATCATCCGTCGTACGAATGAAATCCGTATATTCTACACCGAGTTTATGAATGAACTCTTGGAATTTCTTTGCATTCTCAGCCACGTATTCTTCGACTGGCACACCGAGTTCCTTGGCTTTCAAAAAGATTTTGTTGCCATGTTCATCCGTTCCAGCCTGAAAACGTACATTATCGCCAATTAATCTATGATATCTAGCACAAGTATCTGCAAGACAATAGTCCATCGCATGACCAATGTGTGGCACACCGTTTACGTATGGAATTGCAGTTGTAATATAAAAATTAGACATAACACAATTTTATAATGCTATGTCTAATTTATCAAGCGTAAGGATATAACTAGCTGCCGCTACCAAGTTGCATTACTAGTACAACTACGAGCACTACGACGATTAAACTAGCAACCGCTACGAGTGCAATCAAAGTTGATTTGCTAGTTTTCTTCTTGGCTGGAGCTGGGGCCGAGGTGTTTGTCGGCTGATCGCTAGCAGCTGGATCGTTAAAAGCAACACTTGGCGTGCGACCTGGATCGGCGGCCGGAGCGGCACCTTCCGGAACGGAAATTGCACTACCAATCGAACCAGGAACTGGTTCAGCAGCCTTGAATGGGGCCTTGAGTTCTTCTTCAACTGGATCTGGTGCTTTTGGTGGAGCTGGCATCGTAATTGGGTCAGTTGCACCAACAAGTGGTTGAGCGCCTGCACCTGGAGCGGCGAATACTTCCGAAGCAGACATTTGATTAAATACTGGAGCAGCACCCGGAGCAGCAACTGGTGGTACCGGCGGTACCGGTGGCACGCCTGGAGCAGCAGGTGCGGCCGGAGCAACAGGTGCAGCTGGAGCTGGTTCTGGAGCAACTGGCGCAGCAGGTGCAGCCGGAGCAACAGGCGCAGCTGGTTCTGGAGCTGGAGCAACCGGAGCTACTGGAGCAGCTGGTCCTGGGGCTGGTACTGGTGGTACCGGTGGTACTGGTGGTACTGGTGGTACCGGTGGGACGGCCGGTGCAGCTGGAGCTGGAGCCGGTGTCGGGGTTGGATTAGTTAGTGGATCCATTTGTTATATTCCTTACTTTTTTAATACACTATACTTTATTCTAGTTTACCATTAATGCTTATTTTTGTTAATACCTCGGTGCGATTTCGTGGGTATAGACCGCTGTCAGATTCTTGTGTTCGTTATTTGGATCTGACTTTGCTCTACCCCAAAGAATCGTCGAAGTATCGTAATTCACAATTTCGGCCGGAACTTTCGAATTCACGCCGGTCGCCGCGCCGTATGTACGGTTAAAGAACAATTTATTTGTAATGATTGCACCATTCACTTGTAAGCGATATGAGTTCTGTCTAGAATTAATGTCATTCGATTCACAAGTGCTCAGATCATTCTCGGCGATAATAATCGCATCAATTCGCCTGACCGTACAACCAATCTTAATATTATTCGCATAGATAATCACCTTCGGGATCTGGTCGAGCGCTGTGAAGGTCGAACTCTGATACTGAATATTGCCATTAATCGTCAAGTCGCCAGCCACATTAATAATATGCGTTCTACCAACATTCACAGTGTTCGCGTTAATCGTCGCATTGCCGTTCACGTTGTACCTTACGATATTCTTTACTGAACTATTGTTAATCGTAATCGTCGAGCCACCGGAAAGCTCATTGACTAGGCTGTCTTCATTCGGCAGTTGCCCAATTAGCGACTTCTGATTTGACAGCACGGCCGAGATTCCGGAATTACCAGTGACCTGTGCCCCCGGACAGATACCAGACACGATGTTACTAGCGTAGTTTGCTAAGCTGAGCGGTACCCGATATTTACAATAGTCCGACGCTGGCTCTTGCGAGCCACCTCCTGCGATGTTATTAGCAAGACCGGAAGCGGCACCTGATGCGAGAGCGAGGATCGTACCATTAGCCGTTACACTTTGCTCAACCCATGACGAGAAGACAAACACACCACTAAATGCCGGAAGATTCTTCAAGTTATTCTTAATCGCGGCAGAAGTCTTAATCGTACCACCGGAATACAGGCTACCACCCCAAACTTGGAAGCTCGGACGCTTTGCAATTAAGAAACATTTCGATTCGGAAATCCGCCAAGTTTTGCTACCTTCTTTTTCATTCCAGTTGGTATAAGCGCCGCTGTATGCTGGGTAAGTTGCCACGGCCACACAAATGTAGGTTCCGGCCTTTTGATCCGGCACGCTCATTTTGAGCTCACGATTGTAAGCAATGCCATCAACTCTACCCGTTGTGTTGAGTGGGCTGTTTTCCTCATTATCATAACGACAATTCACATCATCCTTAGTTAGCTCGAAGTATCTACAAACATCCTGCGTCTTACCATTACCCCAACTATCTGCGGCGTTTTTCACGCCATTAAGTGGTGTGTAAATAATGATACGTCCTAAGAATTCCGGCACAATCGTTGCATACTTTTGCGCATCGGAACCATCCGTAGTCTCCGGGTTCTTACGTGGGACCACGTCGATTTCATATTCAATCTTCTTGTCTTCACCAGCATAAACTGGATCGGTATTGTCAGTCTTAATCTTGAGCGCCATGTCAAAGTTATACGGGACATAAGCGTGTGCGATGCTCGTCTTGCTTGTCGTGTTGACATTAGCGAGGTTATCTTTTGCCGTGCTATAAGACGTAAAGGTCACTTGGCTTGGCGACATCGCCGTCGCGTTCGATTTGGTAATGTTCGTCGTCACCGACTCACCCAAATCCTTACCTACTTCCGAAATCGTCACGCGGTGAGTATTAACTTCTTTTTGCTTATCCGTTTTACCAAGATTATAATAATGTGGCGTCGAATAGCTAAATGAGCCGTTACTATGTACCATGATGGCATTATTCCAACTATTATTATTGCCACGGTTTTGGTTAAACAACTGATATAGATAGTAATAAGTATTTAACGAGCCGGTCGGCTTGACCGTGCCACCATCAATTTGCAACCTTTGCGGCACGAGATAAGTCGTGTATTGGAGAATCGGGTTATAAGTTGCACGATATGAAACAGTATTACCCGGCTTCGCATAAACCGCCTTCTGATACTTATGATATTTAGTCGGACCGTCTGGGTTCTTCACGCGCATATCGAGGAAAGCATCGCTGAGTTGGTCGTCCTCCATCGTCGTCGGATCATTAGTCGGATCATCCGGTTGTGCCTTACCCAGCGCCGAAGCACAAAGCTTGAGTGAGGTGTAAGCCGGCGGCGTTACATAGTTATTATTCGGTTTGAATTGTAAAATCTCACAAACTACCTGCCCAGGTTTCAAAGTCAAATTATTGTCCGTGAGTACCTGGTGCGGGTTCCTCGTAAAGTATTCATCGCCACTACCAAGATTGTTATTTGCCGTGACAGTCGAGGAATAGTTCGAAGTACGCGAAATCACATAATTAGTCGAACCGGTACCAGCCGTGCGCTTAAGATTATGGTTAAACGAAACCGTACATCCCGTCACCGGACAGTTGTCGATATTCTTTACCACCGTCTTACTCACATCGGTCCAATCCACGGTATCACTACCAGATGGCGTCGTTACATTAATCTTACCTTGGAAGGTTGATGGTTTAGCATAGGCGCAAGCCTTGACTGTTACATTACCATTCCCCTTCGGACTAAATACTACATAATAGCACAGAGTCTCACCCGGGCGAATCGTTTCTACATATGGATTTCGATAGGCCGATCGTAGCCACACACTGAGAGTCGACCCGGATGTACTAGGCGCAAACGGCGCCGCCGGATTAGTCGTCTGCTGATACGCAGAACCACCAGTGATTTGCCGGTAAACCACAAAGTTCACATTGCCTTCACCTTTTTCTAGTTTCATTGCAATATCAAAAGCTACATCACAACCTGAGTTTGGACAATCTATCTGGATATTCTGCGTCGCGTCTCGCTGGGAGAAACCAGTACCAGTCCCACTTATCGAACTACCACCGGATACCCTCGCTCGCGCCGAAAACTCCTGATGCTGATAAATCGCATAAACTGTCTGGTTACTCCAAAGTGCCGTCACTGCATATGTTATATTAGTCGAAATATACGACGAGCTGCTCAAGCTACTCTTCCAACCCACAAAGGTATACGCTGCCGCCGTTCGCCGCGTAATTGACGCGTAGTGCCCTTCTTCTACTGTGCTCGTTACATTAGACATCAAATTCCGAAGCGAATTGCCATCTGTATCGTACGCAATACCAGTCAAAGTATATTCCTTGTATTCATGATACACGGCGTACATTGTGGCGTCACTATACATATACTGGCCCCACCAAGTATCCGTAGACGCATAATACGAATCATTCTTCCGGTACTTCCAACCCTTAAATATATAATTGGTCTTCTCACGACGATACACATAAGTATAATTTCCTTCTTCCACTGTACTTGTCACGTCACGAATAATGTTTCTCAGTGAATTACCATTTTCGTCCACCGCCACCGCTGTCAAAGTATATTCTTTTACTTGTGGCTGAACTTCTTCCACAGAACTTGGACCACAGAACCAACCCAGGTTACTACCATAGCCCCAACCAGATCTAAAAGTGTTTGGATCTTGCGCTTGGAGTGCCAAATAAATCTCTCGTACGTCTTCCCACCTACCATCATTCCAGTTATAACCATACGCATACTTCATCGGCCCACCAAAGAAGACTGAATAGTACGAGCCTGTACCAATCGAGCTAATACCACGCTGATCGTACTGATCATACGAATAGCCACAGTTCCAGTTACTATAGCCTCTCTGTGCCACCCAGGCATAACGCCAATAGCCACCATAATCACCGCAACCTCTAATATGGCCGCCGGCTGCCACACCATCCTCTTGACAAGTGTTATCGTCCACGGTACCGCTAATACGAATATCATTTGAAGAGGTTGAATACCAACGCCAAACCGCACCAAAACATGTCGCAAGCACCAAGCTCTGACAACCCGGAACGCCACCATAACCACCACCATAACCTTCACCGGCTTGCACCGACCCAATCATGACGGTACCAGAAACAATAAACGAAATAAAACCACCAATTAGAATTGCCCAAACTCTTTTAATGTTGGGTTTCATTATCGCATCCCCCTTCTATACATCCATAATAGTCTTTATGTGCCTGCACGGACAAAGCCTCATACTCTTCCGCTTTTTCCGTCTCACCTAAATCTCTATATACTACCGCATAAGTATGGTAAAAATGTTCCCGTTGCCTTTCTGGCACTTCCGGAAAATTCACCTTATCGAGCTCTTTTAACGCCTCTTCGTAATAACCAAATTCATCCTTGTCTAACTCTTGAATATACGCTAGCAAAAATTCGTATTTATATTCGCGGTTCTCGCACTGTTCCGAATAAGCTTGGAGTAAATCTAGCTCCTCGCTCTCGGATTTTTGCATTGCGCTCGTAATCGCATTACTTACTTCGCTAAGATCTTTAAAATTACAATCAACCTTACCAATCTCTGGTGCTTTTGGACGGAAGAAATTAATGTAAATCAGTCCACCAGAAAGACCGATGATTGCCAAAATAAAGAAAATCAAAAACCCGTATAAAATGAAGTTACTTTGTTTTTTCTCTACCTCAACCGGTACAGAACCACTCTCTCCCACGTCCATATATATATTATATTAGCACAAGCTTTTTAGTATTTTAAGTATTTTTTATGCTTTTTAGCGACCTCCGCCGCCGCCTCCGCCGCCGCCGCCGCCGGAGAAGCCGCCGCCTCCGCCACCAGAGAATCCAGACGAATATCCACCACCACCGGAAATGCTCCGACTACTACTATAGCTTGTTGAGCTATTAGCATACCTCATGGCATTGCTGATAAGAGAATGCATCCGGTATGAATCTAGTCCACTTCCATACCACTCCGGTTCCTCGATATCCATTGTTTTGCAATAATCTTCCATTTCTTTCATCCAGCTCTCTTCAAGTCCAAACACCGCCGCATACGGAAGTAATTTCTCATATAGGTTCACAATTCCTTTCGCCGAAACATCCGCACCGCTCACGCTCTGCAAAAATTTCAATCTATCTGCTTCCGCCATTTTGATATACATTTTTAGCCCATCCATAAATCTCGAAGCCTCAAGTCCTTTTTTCGTCCTTGCCATGTATTTATTCGTATTCTCACGAAGCAAAGCAAAGATAATAATTGTTAAAATCACCGTTACGCATATAACCGGTAATACATATTCTTTTCCTACCGCTACACCAACTAGGGCGTCCTCGGATTCCGGATTTAAAAGTCCGGCAAACACCACAATCGTAAACGGAATGAAATACCAAAACGCCAATATAAAACCAGTGATCTGCCCGATAATGCTACCACCACTCGAAGTATATTCTGAATACTTTGATTCTGCGAGCCCATACGATTTCAAATTCGAAATAATTGACTTTGTATAATTTCGACCCAAATTCGCCAGCGACGAAGTTGGGGTTTGTTTTTTAATCTCAATTTCATCACCATTTTTTACAGATGAGCCACCATTTAGAATCTTCAGAATTATGCTCCCCTCTTTTGTGATGTTTTCATTTTTTTCTACCAAAATCTTCCATTTATTTTTCTTGGACGACTCGTCTTTTATCAATCGGATTTGTTTCTTCACCAACATATCAAGTAGCACTGCAACCTTTGAGTCTTTTTTATCACCAATATAGATTTCCGCCATTTCACCAACCGTATATTTATCATGCGGTTGAAATTCCGGTTTTACAAAAAATCCTTTATAGAATTTTCGCTTTTCTTTTGCTTTGATGAATTTTTTTAATGGGAAAAACAGAATAATTACACAAATTACAATCACCCCCACCATGATTATTATCAAAGTATAATTTTTATCAAGCGGTGGGATTACAAAGGAATTTGGTTTAAATTGGACGTCAAAAGTTAAGTTCTCAAAACTATCTAAATCTTCGGCTACAAATTGCACGCCATCTTCAATCTCTGTGATTACACATTTCCCATCGTTTTTACCATATTTCCCAACGTAACACCATTTTTTATTCTCATAATTTTCTTTGACTTCCGGCGAGAAATGCACCCGTGCGGTCACTTTTTCAAATTTTTGAGAAAACCCGTTGCCATTCGTATCCCAGTATAATTCCTGATAATCACCCCAATCCGTTACCGGCTTCACAAATTCGTATTCAAAAGTATAAACTTGTTTGCCCAGCACATATTCTTCCGTGCCGGTACTAACTCTAAAGAATCCGTTCATTTTTTCAATACTATAAATCGGCTCTTTTACGCCATTTCTGGTAAGTTTCAAATTCGATTCGTTTAAATCATAAAGCGTAATGTTCTTGTTTTCCAAATTCGTAAACGGGATGTCGCGATAAATACCTTTGTTTTGGTTTGTCATCGGAAATTCGGCCGTGAAGCTTTCTTTCACGCGCAGTTTCGATACGCCCTCTTCGTCTTTCGACAAATAATAATCCGCCGTAAAATCACTAAAATAAAAATTCTGGCTATCAGCAAAAGCATTTACGCCTAATGCTAGACTCGCCAGAACAATACTAATACTTAATTTGAGAAATCGCATCTTTTAATACATTAATTGATTTTTGCAATTCGATGCCTTCTTTTTCAGAAATCTTAATATCGAGACGCCTGATAATACCCTCACGACCAACCACGGTCGGCCAACCAAAACACGTGTCCGAGAACGCGTCATAAGACGATACTGGGAGTACCCGCATTTCATCATTTAATATACAATTTAAAATTTGGACGCAGCAGGTCGCAATGCCATAGTGAGTTGCGCCTTTTTTATCAATAATATCGTATGCTTCGTTACGAACATATTCAGAAATGTCTTTCAAAGTTTCTTTTGGCAAAATCGAGGTAATCTTCTGTCCGCCAAGATCTGCGAGCGAGTATAATGTCAATTCGGAATCACCATGTTCACCCACTTGGTAAGCGTGAATGGACTTTGGATTTACACCAAGGAAACTACCGAGGCGGAAGCGAAGTCTTGCTGAATCAAGCACCGTACCAGAACCAATCACCTTTTCTGACGGAAGTCCGGAAAATTTCCAAGTGTAATACGTGAGTACATCCATTGGATTCGTGACTACGAGGAAAATTCCATTAAAGCCACTTTCCATGATTTGCTCAACCATACCTTTTAAGATATTCACATTTTTCTTAAGAAGCTCCATGCGAGTTTCGCCTGGGCGCTGGGCAGCACCGGCGGTAATGACAACAACATCACAATCTTTGGCGTCTTTATAAGTACCATTCTTAATCTTGATATAACTTGGCGCCACGGCAAGAGCGTCTGTTAAGTCCATCGCTTCGCCTTCGGCGTCCTTCGCGATGATGTCTGTTAGAATAATTTCATTGACGGCTGTCCGTTGGTTTAACAAAGCAAATGCAATGCTTGCACCAACATTACCCGTGCCCACGATCATGATTTTATTATTGTCCATGCTAGTATTATAGCACAAGCTTAATAATCTGTGTCAAAAAG
>CAMJXP010000013.1 GCA_946409745.1 uncultured Candidatus Saccharibacteria bacterium
AAACCTACGACATCTTGAAAAAGATTAAAGAAGAAAACTCCGAAATGATTGACCGCACCGGCGCACCAGTCATGCTCGCCGGCAAAGTCGACGGCTGGATTGGTTATGGCGCCCATCCGGAAAAACATCCAGGCGAGAAAAAATCCTCTTATAGTGAAGTCCGCGCCAAACTCCTCGAAGAATCTCTCGATCAAACCGCCGATGCTTGGGCCGCTGAACATCAAGACGCTTCCTACCTTGCCAGCATTCGCGAACAAGCCGCGAGAAACGTCTTAAAAGGCCGACAAGAAGTCTACGCCATCTGGCAAAGCAAAGGTAAAACCGACGCCGAAATCCGCGAGGGCCTTGGCTATGGCAAAGATGATTTGACCGAAGCTTCCCTTTCTAAAATCGAACTAACGAGCAAAGACATGCGAAAAGCTATCGCCGAAGTCGAGAAACACAACCCAGATTTTATCGCCCGCGCGAAGCAAAATATTAAGGCCAATAGCCCGAAATATCACGTCGACGCCGACAACTTCTGTGCCAACAAATAACCCCGTCTTTGTGATATAATATATCTATTATGAGAGTACGTGAAAATGTTCCAATTTCATCCCTAACTACAATGCGTTTAGGTGGTCCGGCGCGATTTCTAATTGAAGTCGAAACCAAAGCCGACGTCGCCTCCGCTTACGCTTTTGCACGTTCGCAAAACTTGCCAGCCGTACCAATCGGAAGTGGCGCAAATACTCTGGGACATGATGAAGGTTTTAATGGTGTACTCATCAAAAACGTCATGACCGGCATTACAGAAGATCCAGACAATCCCGGCATCATCACCACTATGGGTGGTACCGTTTGGGATGACGTTGTTGAATATGCTTGCAAAAAAGAATACACTGGCATTGAGGCTCTAAGTAAAATTCCTGGTCTTGCCTGTGCTGCACCAGTTCAAAACATTGGCGCCTACGGCCAAGATGTTTCACAATGCTTCTACAACGCCGACGTTTACGATTCCGAAACCGGCGAATACAAAACTTTGTCAAAAGAAGATTTCCGTTTTTCTTATCGCAAAAGCATTATGAATACGACCGAAAAGAATCGCTACTTTATCATTGCTATTCGCTTACAAATGCAAGTCGGTCGCATGAATCGTCCGTTTTATAATTCTATCGAAGAATACATCACTAAGCACAACGAAACCGTCTTTACCCCGCTTAATGTTCGCAAAATGGTTTCCGCCATTCGCGCCGAAAAACTCCCAGATCCTGCTACGACCGCGAGTGCTGGTTCCTTCTTCAAAAATATCTACATCACCGAAGAAGAAGTCTATCAAATCACCAGCCGTGGCATCCCAATTCATCGCGGTAACGATGGAATCAAGATTAATTCCGGCTGGCTCATCGAGCAATGCGGACTTTCCGGCCAACTCATTTATGGCATCCGCGTCAATCCAAAAGCTTCACTCGTTTTAATTAATGAATCCGCCAAATCTTTCAACGAACTGGCAGCCGCTCGTAATTTCATCATGAATACCGTTCTTGAAAAATATGGCTTCAAACTTCAACAGGAACCGGTCGAACTCGTATGAAAATTTTAGATGGTAAAGAACTAGCTGGTTTTGTGAAGGAGCGTCAACGTCATCAAGTTGCCGGTCTTTCTAAGAAGCCACATCTTTTAATCATCCGAAATAGCGACAGCCCCGTAATTGCTAAATACGTCAATCTCAAAATGGAATATGGCGACGATATCGGTGTAAAAGTCACCCTTTTCGACGCCAAGAATTCTGAAGAAATCAAGAATAAAATTCTCGAAGCCAATAATGATCCAGAAATAAACGGCATGATTCTGCAACTGCCAATTGCCGAAAAAGAAAGAACCGATGAACTTACCGACCTCATCGCACCAAACAAAGATGTTGATGGTTTATCATCGCACAGTGATTTTGATTCGGCTACCGCTACTGCCATTAATTGGCTACTTGCCGGTCACAGTATTGAACTTGATCATAAAAAAATCGCCCTCGTCGGTCACGGCAAACTTGTTGGCGCCCCACTTGAGCGTATGTTCAAGAATTCCGGTTACGACGTCACCGTCTTTCGTCGTGGCGATGATTTAAATGTCTTATCCGACTTTGATGTGATTATTTCTGCCACTGGCGTTCCAGGACTTATTAAAAACGACATGGTCCGTGCTGGTGCTGTTATTGTAGATGCTGGTACCACTTCTGAAGACGGCGTCATTGTTGGTGATGTTAATGAAGAAGTTAGAAACCGCCAAGACTTAACCGCCCTCACGCCGAAAACCGGCGGCGTCGGCCCGCTCACCGTTACCTGCCTTTTCGACCATGTCATTCAAGCCGCTTTAAAATAATTCAAGCAATAAAAATTCGCACCCGTTAGGATGCGATATTTTTTAGTCTATAATTCCCGCGCCCGGATTGGCACCATTGCCACCAGTCGGAGCAGGCGGCGTTGGTGGCGTCCCTCCACCTCCACCTCCGTGAGGTACAATTAGCCCATTACCGTCAACATCAACAATATTTACAGTACGCGGCTGAGCAGACGTCATCGCATCTCTTTCAGCCCTCGTCCATAATCTACCGCCGACTTCAATAGCAGCTTCTCTAACACCAGCGCTATTCACCTTAGTTTGCCCAGAGTTCGCAAAGTCGGCCTCATTGGCATTCATTAATACCTTCGCTTGCTCCTTAAATGCATTAGCATCAGTGACCGTTGCGCCTCCGGCTATTGCACTAAGCATAATTTTCTTATCCGCAGATAGGTTCGGGCTTGACGCCAACACGCTCTTAGCCATACTTGAATTAAGCTGCTTACCTACGGCCATAGCCGCTAAGCTGTCGCCAGAAAGTCTTGCGATATCTTCAGGCTTCACATCATCATTACCAATCATACCGGAGCCACTAGCATACTCACCAAAGTCGCCCAAACGAGTCATTGTGCTATTACCATAGCTACCACCAGTTTTAGCCCATGTAGCGAGCTCCATATCGGTAGATAGGAAATCATTACCGTAGTTCTTCGACAAGTCTCTCAGCCATGCTGCTTTCGCATTTGAATCACCATTAAAGTTTAGTTTCCCTTTATTTTCGGCATAGCGAACTAATTTTGCAATGTCTTTAGGTTTCATATTTGAGTTACGCATCGCCTCGATAGCCGAACTCATTTGTGTCTCATTACCTTTTTCCGCAGCTTCGATAAACATGCGTCCATAGTATGCACCTTCCTGTCCAGCCGCAAACCCGCCACCGAGCTCAGCAGCATCTAATTCAGTAGCCTTAGAAATCCCCTCTCTTGCACGAGCGCCAAGGAGCATCGCTCCAGCCGCATTTGAAGCTTCTTGGTTCTTTTTAGCTTGCGCTAAACTACCGGCCATCGCTCTATCCATACCCAGCGATCTACCCATCCTCGATTCAGCAATCTTTGCCCTTGCCTTACCTAGACCAGTCAAATTGCCACTTCGGTTAACACCGGCATTCATCCTTGTTGCTGTCTGCTTATATGCGTTCGAGTCACGGATACTTCGCTGAGCACCGCGGCTGACTCTTTGCCCATACCCAGAAATCTTTGCACCAATATCGCCCGCAGCAGCAAACGATTTCTTTAGCACAGTCGGAATAAAGAAGATTGGCACAATGCCAACAATCATTGCAGTTAGTACAATAAAGAATCCACCCTGATTTGCGAGTGTAAGAAGAAGCCTCGAAACATAATCGCCACCACCAACTAATAACCCACAAATCGGATAAACGAGCAACATCCCCTCCGATATTTTCAGCCACCGATCAAAAATTTTCTTTGTATTCGGCAACATGAAACACACTATTGCGACCGGCGAAACCACCGTTAGCACCACCACAAGTGCTTGCCTTGCCGATAATAGAATGAATAATGTAAAGACTGAAATTACTACACCGAGCGCAGAAATAAGAAGTGATAATAGAATTGCTGGATTAATAATAATTGCACCAATCCCAGCCACTGTGCCAAGTATCGCTACGGCATTTAGTGTTTCTTTTGCAGCAATGTCAATAACCCTCTTGCCGCCGCTTACAGTTGCAAGTGTGATGCTGGCCGCCTCACCATCAGCAGTAGTAGGAAGATGCTTAAATAATTCTTGAATACTATTACCAATGATATTTGAAACATCCGTTGCAATCACACAAATATACCATGAAATATTTACCAAAATCGCCACTACGATTAACTTCGGCAAAATCTTTTTAATACCATAATTATTAATTCCAATACCAGTGACTTGTGAAACAATCACGACCATGAAAAGAATCACAAACGCAACATTCGCGATTCCCTGAAATACCGACCAAGCGCTGTGCGTACCAGCCCCAGCCTTACTTTGATCAAACAAATCTGATTCAATATCCATACTTGGTTTAATAATACTATTGTATGTTTTTTCCGCTGTACTTGTTAGAAGATCAAGCACCGGACAAAGAATCCAACCTAATGACTTCCCTGCACCAGAATTCATACAAGTTACATCGTCGTCATCTTTATCGGTCTGAACCGATTCATCGACTTCATCAATTGATGAATCCGCATATACCGAACCTTGCGTTGTTACAAACGACGGCGTAACAAAAGAAAACACTAAAACAATTGTCGCCAAAACAGAAAACAACCACTTGCGGGTCTTGCCAGCTTCTTTGTATGACGCTTTCATAACAATAATTATAACATAAGAATTTTGAAAAGCGACAATAAAAACCACAAAAAATTCCCACCGGTTGCCCGATGGGAATTTTTCTAAGAAGCCGTGTTACGGCTTAGCGTAAAGCGGTCCTTAAATTAACGTTTCTTCCAGCTAGCAATAGCATAACCAGCAACGGTTACAACTGAACCTGCACCAAGAGCGATAGCAGTAACTTCAGTCGCACCAGTTTGTGGAATTACCGGTGGAGTTGGTGGAGTTGGAGGAGTTGGTTGCTCGTGACATTTAGCGTCATCACGCTTAACCATCACAGAAGCATCATCCTTCGTCACCTTAGAGTTAACAGTAGAGCTTGCCCAGTTAACAAGTTGGTTGTTACCACAAGCAAGAGATTTGTTAACAACTTTAGCGGTAAAGCGAACGTAAGCGTTACCATTCACACCGTAGCTACCAATGTTAATACCAGAGGTAGTCAAAGTATTTTCAACCACCTTAGTACCATTTTGATAGTTAGAGTTGTAAAGAACGGTAGAATCCTTTACGTATTCAAGGTTGGTAGGAAGAACATCGCGAATCATCACGTTGTCAACCTTCTCAGAAGTGAGGTTCACATATTCAATTTGGAACTCAACTTCGTCACCAATCTTAGCCTCGACGGACTCGTTCCAACCCTTAGCGCCTTTGATGCGAACGGTCTTAGCGAGTTTAGCAGTCACAGACTTATGAATCTTAACCTGGATAGTCACCTGGCCATCATATTGATAACAGCCTGGGATCTTACCATCAAGTTTTTCGTAACCAAGAGTAACAGCAGAATTGATAATGTTGTTAGAAAGAGCAACGGTACCCATCTTAGAGTTGGTGTACTTTGCAGAACCTTCAACATATTCCATATAGAAGTCATCGCTTGAAGTAAGCTTAACTTCGTCCCAATAGCGATTTGGGGTTGCATTCGATGAGTTGAGGTAACCAATCACCGTATGCGATTTAGCAACAGTCGTAGGAAGTGAGAAGTTGGCAGAAACACCTTCTGCGATCTTCTTTTCGCCCTTAGGGCTGTTGTTGTGAACGTAAAGACGGATGGTAACAATGTCACCGTCTTTTACGCTGATTTCATTAGCTTTCCAAACGTTGCTAGTATCAGTAGAAAGTTTGGCACCAACGAAGTTGCGCTCATCACCAATTTTACCATTGGTAATTGAGTTAAAAGTGATGGTGTCACCAAGTTTACCAGCATTGATTTCATCAAGCGTGTAAACGGTACGACCACCAGCAGAGTCACCCCAAGCCATCACAGCGGCTGGAGCAAGGGTAGCACCGGAGATAATAGCAGCGGCAGCTACACCAAGAATAGCTTTATAAACTTTATTCATAATATTAATCCCTTTCAGTAAAGTTTAACAGTTAATAAAATTAAAGTTAATATTAAAAAATTCTGTTACTTTGGTTCGCTAGCTGAATTGTTAATTTTCATCTGCAACCGAATCGTCTCAAATTTCATGGATGAAGCCCGGTAGCCGAAGCTACCGGACTTTTGCTAAGGTACTTGGGCGTCCAGCCCACGGGCTCCACCCATTTTATATATCTCTGCTGATATTAGTCTGGCGGGCCACCCCATGCCTCGCCAGGATTATCAGGTGAGAGTTGCGTCACTTCGCCACTTGGCGATTCGACATGTACGGGCTCCGAAACCGGAGTCGGTACGTCAATGCCACCGTTGCCGGTGCCGTTGTCGCCATTATTGTCGACGTGGGTATCCGGCGGAGTTTGCACGGTCGGTGTATTAGGATCGCCACCAACGTGCTGCTCCTGGTTAATCTCGTTGAGATCCTGAATCGTTTCCACATACTCTTCGTGAGTCATGTGGTCAGAATTTGTCGGCTGGTCTTCGGACGAGTGCTGTCCACCTACTCCTGTATTAGTATCAGGACCAGGTCCAGGATCATCGTTCGGTCCCACCGGAGTGCCCTGAGTCGGGTCTTTCGGAGGATCGGGCGGATCAGGAGGATCGGGCGGTCCCGGAGGATCGGGCGGTCCCGGAGGATCAGGCGGTCCAGGAGGATCCGTCGGAGGCGGAGACGGCGGCGTAGTCGGCGGAGTCGGCGGAGTGGTAGGTTTAATACCCATCACCTTTTCGACGTTCGTCGGCTGATATCCACAGTCGATTCTGTAAGCCACTTCGAATTTCTGGCCCTTGATTACGAAAGTGTAAACCAGGAACCATCCGTCGTGATTATCGGTCTTCATGACGATGACGTCAGGAACACCGTTTACAGTGTATCCGTTCATGTACATCTGATCTTCAAGACCAGCGTCCACATAACGGAGCTCGACCGAGTCGGCCGTATCCAGAAAGGCGAAGTAAGCATCCAGAGTCTTATAATACAAGGCCTGGTCGCTCATAAACCTTTCCTTAGCCGAGTTAATCGTGGTTGCCCAGTTACCCTTGCACTCTTCATAGAAGGTACCAAGATAACGAGTTCCCACAATCGCATCATGCCATGCCATGTCCGCTGCTGCAAGAGCAGGATCCAACCTCATGCGGTTACGGTAGCTTTGATTGTAATACTCAGCTCGTTCGTTCTTGTTGTACGGATTCGGTCCGAAATTGAAATTATTGTTCGGATCGTTATCATTCAGAACATCCGTATTGTAGAAACGATACCAAGTTGAGGGCTTGGCCGTTGCGACCGGAGCCGCAGTGGCCGCAGGTGCGGAAGTTGCAGCAGGCTGCTGCTGGATTACGGCACTACTTCCCGCTCTCGGGAACAGTTTGAACCAACCACCATTACCATCCGAAGAGGTCTTAGAGTCGATTCCAAACTGATCGGGATTAACGCGGAAATTAGTGCTCACCGTGCGAAAAAACGGAAACAGAGTCAGGAGAATCAGGATGATTGCAACCACAACCCAGACCAAAGCCCAGT
Organism: uncultured Candidatus Saccharibacteria bacterium; assembly: GCA_946409745.1. Lineage (GTDB taxonomy): Bacteria > Patescibacteriota > Saccharimonadia > Saccharimonadales > Saccharimonadaceae > Nanosyncoccus. Next base: position 7,602 of record CAMJXP010000013.1, read on the forward strand.
TGTGCTTTTTCCTAGCTCCATCACGATCCTTTTTCGCCTTGCATTCCTCCTCCTGATAGAACATCATCGAGATGATGCAATACCAGAAGAAAACCATCGGAACAAGTGCGCCAATGACTTCAATCAGCCATGCCCAGAAGGTGTTCGAAAACGCCGTCATGCACATAGCCACCGTCTGGTTCAGCACGAAAGAAGCAAAGATGCCAATCATGATAAAAGGAATGAATTCCTTAAATCTGCTGCCATCTTCCTTCCACCACGTCGCCAGATAGAAGTAGAAATAAAGCATCGCCGCGAAGAAGATCAGTGAAAACACCGCAGGAACTCTAGTCGTCAGGAAGGAAACCAATCCAACCCCGAGACCCATCACGAGTGCCTTAGTCCATGTTTCACCAGAAATGTCGGTAAACCAACCCTTCTTCTTGTTCTCCACATGTCTCCCACTAGGGGTAACTACAGTTGCGCCCGCTTCAAACAGGCTTTCTGCCACAATCACGAGAGCCGCGATTGCGACCGCGATAAGAATTGCAGACAACATATCAGTTGCCTCCTTTCATTTAATAATGTTGGGAGGCGTCATACGCCTCCAGTGTTGGGGGTGTATGAACAGAGATATATATGTAAAAATCAGGTTATGAAACCTGAGATGATTCGGTTGTTAATGGTCGTCTTGTTTATGAGAACACACCCTAAACTCAGACTAATTACATTATATCACACAGCACCAATTTTGTCAATAGCATTATCACTTTTTTATGCTTATGTCTAATTTTATTAAAACATGAAAAAACCCGGCTTTCGCCAGGTTCTTTCAAAGTGCGTGGATTCACGGGCAGTAGAGCTCAAGCTCTTCGTCGTCGAGGATGTGATGGACGGCTCCGTTGTGGAACCAGACCCAGATCACTTCCCAGACGCCGTTCCCGGCCTGGTTGGCCTTCCAGATATCCGGCGTCACCTTGTAGCTGCGAGACTTGTAATGCCAATACTTGTAAGCCTTTCCGGGCCCCTCGTAGGCAAATGCAGTCACGCCAACCACAATGGGTTTCGCTTCCGGTTCGGCCACCGGTGCTGCCTTGGTCGTCGACTTTTTGGTCGTCGATTTGGTGGCAGGCTTCGGAGCCGGAGCGGGTTCCTCCACGGGGGCGGAATCGGGCTTCAGGTGCGCACCAGGCGCAGGCTTCGGAGCGGGGGCGGGCTCAGCTGCCGGCTTGGGAGCCGGTGCGGGCTCGGGTGCGGGGGGATCTTTGGGCTTATCATCGAAGTGGAAATCGAAGTCAAACTTCGAATCCTTGCCGGTTCCGGCTTTCACTTCGACGTCGGCATCCGCACTGGAAGTAGGTTCACTGCCTCTGATAATTCTCTTACTCATCTCTGAGTACCTCCTAAAAAGAATTCATAGCTCAAATCCAAAAATTCTTGCTACTATTCGCATTATAGCACACAATGCCTAAAATGTCAATGTTTATAACATAAAAATATTTGATATACTAGAAGCATAAGGGTAATAAATACATGACTAATACGAAGAAATCGAAGACTAAAACTACTAAAAAATCGGATAAAACCGTGGTGAAAAATCTTCACAAACCGCATCTTTATATTATTTACTTGCTGATTGCTATCTTTGCGGTCTTTGCAGCCATCTTTTTCCGACCAAAAGATCACATCATCACCGAAGCTTTCCCTGTTATCCACGAAACCAAATTCGGTGGCGTCTATATTAAATCCACTATCGACGATTTTAATGCACTCGGTTTCAAATACGGCGACAGCGTCAATGTTGAATTCTCCAATGGTTACAAGCTCGAAGACATTCCATATTATAATGGCTATTACGTTGATATCGACGAGCCGCTTCTCATCGCTTACCCTGGCTATGATTATATTAAGGCAGCCGTTAATTACGGTGACGACCTCTGGGATACTGCGAAACTTACCACTTCCGATACTGCTATCATTTCCCTCAACAAGCGTGAAAAATATCTCGACGTCCAAAAAGCCAGCGATCTAAAATACACTGATACTCAGGGCAGTATTCCGGATACTATCTTTGCCAACTTCCGTGTCGTCAAGGTCGGAAACATCAAAAATGAAATCCTTTTCCGTTCAGCCTCCCCTGTTGATAACTCCCATAACCGCGCTGCTGTAGTAGACGGACTCATCAAAGACGCCGGCGTCAAATTCATCGTCGACCTCTCCGATAGTGACGAAGAACTCGTCACCCACATCAATAAAACCGATTTTGGTTCCCCTTATTTCCTTTCTCTCTATAACAACAAAAAAGTCATCGCCCTTGATATGACTGCCCAGTTTAAGAGCCAGGATTTCAAAGAAAAACTCGTTAAAGGCCTTACTGCCATGGCAAATAACCCTGGTCCGTATCTGATTCACTGCGTCGAAGGTAAAGACCGCACTGGCTACGTCCTAATGATCGTCGAAGCCCTCGCTGGCGCCTCTTATAAAGAAATCGTAAATGACTACATGGTCACCTACGAAAACTACTATAATATCACGAAATCTAACGACAAAACCCGCTACGAAACTATCAAAGAGCGGAACATCGATACTATGCTCTATTATGTCACCGGTAATGATGGTCCCGACAAAGAAAACCTCGCCGGCATCGCCGATCTCGATGAGCGAGTTAAATCCTATCTCATCTCTATCGGTATGAGCGAAGCCTCCATTAATCAGTTAATTAATAACCTAACCAAATAAAAACCACCCCTAGTAGGGGAGGTGCATGGTGCACGATACTATACGAAGTTCGTACTTCATTATTATACCATAGTTAATCCCACTTTATCTTTTAGTAATCAAGCACGATACCATACTCCCTTAATTTGCATGTTATAATATAAATATGGAAAAAATCCCATCTGATAATTCTGAAAAAACTGCAGGAGCTGAATTATCCCAACAATTATATGACGATTTTCTCTCTAGAGCATTACATTCAAAAGAATATTCAGATTTGATGGACCCAATGATTAGACGAATTGATGAGGATCAAGTTGCTTCAATAAATGACTCTTTTCTGCTTTATGGTGACTATAGGGTTGGCTATAAAGAATTGGTCGAGTTACTAGCTAACACTTTGGGCATAGAAGCCCCAAGTTTATACTTTAAGACAGTTCCAGAGAAAGAAAAAAGTAAGTACCCGTCAGCAATATATGATGATAAGAAAAAATGTATTGGTATAGTTTTGTCAGGCAGCGAATCATATTTGGGGACTGGAAAGATAATAGGTCCAGTAAGAAAAATTGCACACGAGATGTGGCATGCTTATCAACATAGCGAAATAGAAAAAAATGGTAAAAGAGCATCACTCTATCAAAATAATTTTGATAATTATATTCGTGCAAACCGAAATTCCACCAACGAAGAAATACTCGCTTATCTCGAACAACCAATCGAGGCAGAAGCGTATGTATTTGGCGAAAAGTTCACAATAGGATTTGTTGAAAAACTGATTGGCTCACTAACCAAAGAACGCGACGGCTCCATCGGAAAAACGGCACTAAACAATATTGCTGGCGTTAATCAAGATGATGAAGATGAAGACTTTTTCAATTCAGAATATGAACTTAAGATGGACCAATTAAACAGGCTACAAAAAATTTATAATAATTCAAGATTTGCAGGACTGACAAATAAATAGTGAGAACGATCTCACATAACAAAAAAACTAAGCCCTGAAGGGCTTATTTTTTATTTGGTGCGGGTACAGGGAGTCGGACCCTGATCTCATCCTTGGGAAGGATACATAATAGCCGCTATACGATACCCGCGACTCTTAAATTATATCATTACTACTGACCACTGTCGATAGTGATGTACTCTTTCACGCTGTCCGCCGCTCTCACAGCATCCATTCTCGTACCAAATTCGGTAAATGGCACCTTAATCGACACAAAATTCACTTCCCCTTCATTCTTTGCTACTAATTTCACGAAATAGTAACCATCGCCATTCATTGAAATAAACTTACCGGTCTGCCCACCAACTTCGAGTTTTGAAGCTTCGGTAGCACGTCCACCATCGATATTTTTGTTACTTACCAGTCCGCCAGTCTCCTCATACATCACGGCATCACCTAACGAATTCGCCACCGCCGTATAGTTCCCATTATTAGAGGCTAGCATCTGCTCAACCTTAGCCGCAGTTTCGTTCGCCACCGTATCAATCGCCATCTCCACCTTCGACTTCATAAGCGACAGATACAGCATTCTCTCATATTCACTCTTCGACAGCCCAAAATTATCATCTACAATCTTCATAAAGCTCTCTTCGCTCCTCGTCACGCCACCCACCGAAAGATGACGATTAAATTCGGCTACAATTTCGTCATGCGTCACCTCAATGTTTTGCTCTCTTGCGAGCTTCAAAGCGTACGCATATTCCTCTGCCTCATCTAGCGCTGCTCTCTTGTACTGATTACGCAAATCATCAATCGAGCCACCTTCGCTATCAATCTGGCTAGATTGGCGCTCAATCGACTGAATGGAACTCCGATAAAACATCAAATAATCCGAAAATCTCACTTCTTCACCATCCACATTAGCCACCGCCACCGGGATAAATTTCGAAATCCTAAAGAGTAGCTCGTCTGTCATATTGAATTTATAGAGCGCGAGCCAAAAACTGGTTGCGATAATTCCAAAAACCACCACCGCAATCAGTACAGTGTTAATCACCACACGATGTTTGGTCATTTGTAAAGGGTATTTAAACTTGCGCCCGGCGCTCAAAACCTCTTCACGACGTTCTTCGACCTTCTGCAGATCAGTTTTCTTCTCTTCTTTCTTCGAAAACAGTTTCATGGTATAATTATAACATATTTTTTGGCCCGGTGGCTCAATGGATAGAGCAATTCCGTCCTAAGGAAGAGGTTGTGCGTTCGACTCGCACCCGGGTCACCAAGAAATAAAAAGAAGCCCTAAAAGGGCTTATTTTTATTTCTTAATCACCGAGTGGGAGGCGAACGCGCGTTCGCTCGCCGAAGGCGAATAGCGAGCGTAGCGAGCTAACTCGCACTTATTGCGAATTGGCGTCGCCCCCATAAAAAATTCCCCGGCCTAAACCGGGGATAATTTTAACTAGTCGCGTTTTGCCTTTTCCAGGCTTGCTTTATTATTTCTTTCTGCCTCTTTCCGAAGCTCGTGCCACTGCCCCATTTTCCACCGGGGCACCTCGCCGTTCGAGAACGGCACGAAGAAGTCGGTTTTGGAAAAACCATGTTTGTCCAGAGTATCGACGACATCCTTCCAGAGCGGAATCACAAACATTTCCTCGCGGTAGACAAACGCTACCACTGAGTTATGAATGGCGTACTTTTTGTGGTACTTCCGCTTCAGAAGATCCAGCACCTCGATATGTTTGGTCCCGTTGTGGTAAGTTTTGGCTCCTTCGCGGTAGCCCTCCCAAACATCGATTCCATCTCGTTTGATGCTGATCGCATCCATCATCAGTTTCTCAAAAGTCATTATAATTCCCCCTTTTTTTGAAAAACGCTCACTAGTTAAAAAACAGAAGTGAATCACTTCATACTTACATTATAGCACAAAAGTTAATTTTTGTCAATAAACCTTGTGCTAATCCGTTCTGTGCTATAATAAGCTTATGGCTAGAAAGATCAAACGATTCTTTTCTGTAGAATTAATAATCTTCTTGGCACTAGTCTTGACGCTGATTCTTAGCGTCATTTTCTTTGTCCTAAATATTGAACATTACGACTACATCATCGAAACTAATGCCTTCTTCGCCCCATTCGAATACTACAGCAACCGCGAAATCAAAGGTGTTGACGTAGATATCGTAAATCGCGTCGCTGAAAAAATGGACAAAACCATCCAGCTAAAAAATGTCGAATTTGATGTGATTATTGATAATGTCTCTGATGGAATTATCGCCGATGCTGGTGCGGCCGGCCTTACGATTACCGAGCCGAGGCTTCAAAAAGTCGATTTTAGCATTCCTTATTACACCTCTGTCCAATACGTGATTTTCAGCCAATACAACCTCCCAAACATTCACAATAATTACCTCGTTTGGGAAGATCTCGCCGGCAAAACTCTCGGCTCCCAAACCGGCTGTACCGGCTATCTCTTTATGTCTGACGAAGTCGAATCCGGCGTCCTTGAGGGCACCAACACCATCGTAAAAGGTTTTGATTCCCACCAACTCGCCGCTGACGCTATCGGCGCTCACATCATCGACTACGCCATCGCCGACGAACTTGCCGCTAAATTTATCGTTGAGAAAAACCCAAATCTCGCCGCTCTTCCTCTCTATTACAGCGGCACAGATGGCATGCCGGATGAACCGGCCGAAGAATCCTATGCCATCGCGGTTAACAAAAACCGCCCTGAACTCTTGTCCGCCATCAATGAAGTTCTAACCGAGATGCTAGAACCCGGCGAAGACGGAAAATCCGAAATTGACAAATTAATATTAAAACATATGGGGCTAACGGATGAATGATTTTTTCCAAAAACTCGGTGAGCTCTTTACCACGCCGGCGTACGTCGAATCGCTCTGGCACGGTTTCCTCCTCACCATGCAAATCTCATTTTTTGCAATTATTATCGGCTTAATTATCGGTACGATTGTCGCTTTAATCGACACTGCGAAGCCAAATAAATGGCTCATCGTCCCTAAATTTATTTCCCGTGTCTACACCACGGTGATTCGCGGCACCCCGATGGCACTCCAACTCTTTATCATGTTCTTTGCCGTCTTTGCTATTCGCGGTTTCCCGCAAATCATCACCGCCATCCTCGCCTTTGGCCTCAATTCCGGTGCCTACACCGCCGAAGTTATCCGTAGCGGCATCCAATCCGTCGATAAAGGCCAAACCGAAGCCGGCCTCGCTTTAGGGCTCTCCCGCTACACTATCTTTAAGCGCATCGTCGCCCCACAGGCCATCAAAAACATCATCCCGGCCCTCGGCAACGAAATCATCACCGTCATTAAGGAAACTGCCATCGTCAGCATGGTTGGTATGTACGATTTAAACATGGCCGCAAAAGACATCGGCTCCGGTCAAAACATGTCGAGCTACCTCGTCCCAATGTTCGTGGCCGCTCTCTTCTACCTCGCTGTAGTTTACCTCATTTCATTTATTATTAAGAGAATCGAGAAAGGACTAAGAAAAAGTGATCTCCGTTCATAATCTCAAAAAAGAATTTGGCAAAAACAAAGTCCTAAAAGGCATCGATTTTGAGCTCGAAGAAGGCGAACGCGTCGTCATTCTCGGTCCGTCCGGCTCCGGCAAATCCACTTTTCTTCGCTGTATCAACCGCATGGAAGAGCCAACTTCCGGCAAAATCTCCTTTAATGGCACCGAAATTACTGACAAGAACATTCAGAAGATGCGCCAAGAAATCGGCATGGTTTTCCAGCATTTTAACTTGATAAATAACCTTACCGTAATGGAAAATCTCATCCTCGCCCCTGTTATCCTCAAAATCATGGATCAGCCAGCCGCCGAAAAGCGCGCTCGTGAGCTTTTAAAGCACATTGATCTCTCCAATAAGGAAAATGCCTACCCAGCCAGCCTCTCTGGCGGCCAAAAACAACGTGTCGCGATTATTCGCGCCATGATGCTTTCCCCGAAGGTTCTTCTCTTCGACGAGCCAACCTCGGCCCTCGATCCAGAGTCTATCGGCGATGTGCTCTCTTTAATTCGTGAACTCGCGAATAATGGCATGACCATCATGATTGTCACCCACGAAATGAATTTCGCCAAAGAAATCGCCACCCGCGTCGTCTTTATTGACCAAGGTAAAATCATCGAAGAAGGTAAGCCTTCCGAATTCTTCGCCCATCCAAAGACCCCACGCGTCAAAGAATTCCTCGACAAAGTTCTCTAGAACCCTTAGAAAAAAGTAAGCCCCCGACGGGGGCTTTTAAGGTATGCCGTTGTCGGGGGTTTGATATTAAATTGTTTAGGCCTTACGACCATAATACTTCTGGCCAGCGCTGCCGTAACGCTCGCGAAGAGCTCTTTTTGAAGCATCCAGACTGATGACTTCATTCTCTTTCGCGCGCGGCTTGGGCTGCTTTTTCCGCATTTCCTCCATTCTGACACGCTCAGCGTGATCACTGTAGTAGGCATGCAGGATTCTGACCTTGTTGGTCCTGTGTTCAAGTCTGTCTTCCGTACCGACGATGCGGTAATTTCCTTTACCAACCATCGGCTCGATCAGAGCATTGGGTTTTAACCCCAGTGTTTCGCAGACCTGATCCGCGATCTCTTCCTTAAAGAGATTTCTCACTTCAAACATCATGGTAAAATACCTCCTAAATTTCTTGGCCTATCGCCATAATAGGGTGACAGCTTTACCATACTGTAACCCATTTTAACTACCCTCTAGATAATCAAAATGGGTTACAGGATGTTCTCCGTAACCTAAACAACAATTAAAAGGACAAGTAGCGATTTCTCACTACTTGCCCTAATTATAGCACATATGCTTAAAATTGTCAATACTCTAGCGAGTGTATTTTTCGTTCAGATCGCTGTAATCGTAAAGCTCGTTAGCATTAAACCAAAGGTCAATCTCGGCCTTAGCTTCTTCAATACTGCCAGATGCGTGGACCAAGTTTGGCACACCGACACCTTTAGCATCTGAATAGCCGAAGCTCATGTGTGAATAATCACCACGAATCGTGCCCATCTCTGCGGATTTTGGTTCGGTTGGGCCAACAATCTTACGGACGAGCGGTTGTGCCTCGACGCCTTCGAGTACCATCGCAATCACTGGGCCGCTCATCATGTAATTTACATTGTAGCGGAAAGCGGTTTC
>CAMJXP010000014.1 GCA_946409745.1 uncultured Candidatus Saccharibacteria bacterium
TCCCACTCGCGTTGTTTTTTATCCATTTTTCCTCCAATTCATCTCTATTATACCATAGTTTAACAGGTGGGGGGTTGCAAGATTTTGGTGCTCGTGATTTGATTCTCCAAAATAAATAGTGGAGGTAAAATGAAAAGATTATTGTGGTATGTGAGTGCCGTAATTTTAGGCATATATATTATATATGGTGGGGAAACACGGGCACAAACGAGTTGTAAGGACTTAAGAATTGTCTTTGCACGTGGGTCTGGTGCACCGCGTGAGAATAATGCGGATTACCAGGCGTTTAAGAATTCGATTGAGAACTTGATTAGTGACTCTGGTATTAGTTATGAGTTTATCGATTTAGACTATCCGGCGATTGGCGTAGGTTTTGATAATTTGAATGTGGCGCTCGGTGCCGTGATTAGTGGAGGTGAAGGGAACGAGTTTGGAGAAAGCGTAAAGGCGGGGGCGACTAATCTCGCACGGATGGTAAATGACGAATGCGCGGATACAAAATATGTACTTGGTGGGTATTCGCAGGGTGCGATAGTGATAATCAAAGCTCTGAAGAAGATTCGACCGGAGAAGATTATTTATGCAGTGACCTTTGGCGATCCAAAAATCTATTTGCCGGAGGGCGAGGGAATAATGCCAGCCGCTTGCCGAGGCGAGAACCTGTCGCCCTACCGCATGTATGTACCGGACTGCATGGCATATAAAGGATTGCTCGGGGCTTACATTCCGTATGTGGCGGATGAATACTTAAGCAAAGTGGGGGCTTGGTGTAACAAACGAGATATCTTTTGCAGTTCTAGGTTTAGTATTAGCGACCACGTGAGTTATGAGAGTACTGGGCTCTATGAAGATGCGGCGAAAGTAATATATCTAAAAATTGCCGATGCGTTCGGGATTGATAAGCGCGTAGTGTCGCCACACGATACGGTGTTTTTAATCGATGCAACGTGGTCGATGGAAACGATGATTGACGCGTACAAGTCTGAGGCTTTGCGTCTTGCAAAAGAAACGCTGGATAGTGATGGCAGAGTGGCATTATTCGCCTACCATGATTTAGATGATTTTGCGGATTCCTTGGTGCAGTATTGTGATTTTGAAAGTTGTGATTCAATTGAAACTTTTGAAAGTAAAATGAATGAGATTGTAACGGAATATGGCGGCGATTTACCGGAGTCGCTTTTATCTGCGTCGTTTCATTTAATGAAGAGTCTAAACTGGAAGCTTGGCTCGACGAAATCTTTGGTAGTTCTGACGGACGCTGGCTATCATTCGCCAGATCGGGATGGCACAACTTTTGATGCCGTTGTAAAACTCAGCAAGGAGATTGATCCGGTGAACTTTTACGTGATTACGAATGAAGAGATAGCTGATGAATATGTGGATTTGACTAGTGCAACTGGCGGAAGAGTGGAAACGGATTTTGGCAAGCTAAATCTGCTCACAGATTATATTATGGAAAGAAGCGACGCCTTGCCACGAGTCGAGGAAATACCGGAGGAAGTGCCGGCGCTCGAAATCCTGTTCCAATCTTACTATGCAGATACCGCAACGATTAGATATGCGACTGACGGGCAAAAGGTAATTGTGATTATCAATGGACAAATTATTGGAACAACGAACGAAAAAGAAATAACGATTACCGACCTAGATCGAAGAATTGAAAATGAGATTATGTTAGTGCCGATTAATAATGACGCGCGGGGCGAGGCAAGTGTGATTACGGTTGCGTCCGATGGACTCGGCGGGGCAAAAAACGACCTGCCGGTCGTGATTCCAAAAGCCCCTAATACGGGAGGGCACTAGTTTGAGCTCAGGTGGTAATGGTCGCCATATTCGCATTTATAGACACTTAAATGTCCTTCAATGTGGTGGTCATATTCAGCCACGCGGGCCGCCATTTCAGCTTCTTCGCGAGTTTTGTAGCAAATTTTATGAGTATCGCCAACCCAGCACCTTTCGGGCTCGTAGATTCCAGTTCTGATTTGCTTACGATTTGTCATGCCAAATTATTATATCATATTTTAGACCATATATTGAATAATTAGTCAATAAGTGTTATAATAACGCCTATGACTTTAAATAAAGATTTAATTCGTAATGTGGCGATTATTGCGCACGTTGATCACGGTAAAACTACCCTTGTTGACGGGCTTCTTAAGCAGTCCCATACCTTTCGCGACAATCAGGCCGAAATGAACCAGACGCTCATTATGGATTCAATGGATCAGGAACATGAGCGTGGTATTACAATTACTGCGAAGCAAACCTGCGTTTACTACAACGGCTACAAGATTAACATCATTGATACGCCGGGTCACGCAGATTTTTCTGGTGAAGTTGAACGTACGCTTAATATGGCAGATGGCGTACTCTTAATCGTGGACGCCCAAGAAGGGCCAATGCCACAAACTAAATTTGTGCTCCAAAAAGCACTCGATCTAAAACTCCGCCCAGTCGTGATTATTAATAAAATTGATAAGCCGGCCGCTCGCATTGAAGAAGTGAAAGATGAAATTGAAAGTTTGTTCCTAGAACTCGCAACGGATGAATCGCAACTGAACTATCCGATTTATTATGCGATTGCGCGCGAAGGCAAAGCTGGCAAGACGACTGAACTCGATGACAATCTTAATGTGATTTTCGAAGCTATCATTAATGATATTCCAGCACCAAGCGTGGATGAAAATGCCGAGGGTGCACAGCTCCTCGTAGCTGCCCTCGCTGCCGATAATTACCTTGGCAAGTACTGTATCGGTAAAATCTTCCGTGGCAAATTGAAAAAGGGCCAGACCGTGAAGATTCTGCGTGGCGATGTGGTAAAAAACGCCAAGATTGAGAATTTGTTTATTTATAAGGGTCTTGGTAAAGAAGAAGTACCAGAGGCCATTGCTGGTGACATCGTAGCGCTGACTGGCGTTTCGGAGGCTAACATTGGTGATACGATTGCAACTGGCGATAAGCCAGAAGCACTCCCAACAATTGAACTTGAGCCACCAACGCTTTCGATCTACATTGGCCCAAACACTTCGCCACTCAAAGGTCGCGAAGGTGAGTTTACGACTTCTCGTCAAATCGCCGAGAGGTTAGAGCGTGAACTAGAAACCAACATCGCGCTTAAAATTGAGCCAGATGGTCTTGGCTACAAAGTGTCTGGTCGTGGCGAGCTCCATCTTTCAGTCTTAATTGAAACAATGCGTCGTGAAGGTTATGAGCTTGAAGCTGGTCGTCCAGAAGTAGTCTATCGTGAGATTGATGGCAAGAAGTGCGAGCCGATTGAGAGTTTGACCGTAGAAGTTTCGCCAGAATTTGTCGGTGCCGTTTCGCAAGAACTTGGTATTCGTAAAGCCGAACTTAAATCTCAGGAACTCACTTCGACTGGTGCCACGAGATTCGTTTACGAAATCTCGACCGCCGCATTAATTGGTCTTCGCAACAATCTACTTACTGCTACTAAGGGTACCGTGATTATGTCGAGCATTCCGTGCGGCTATCGTCCGATTGAAGGGAAATATAAGCCAGAACGTAATGGCGCATTGGTTGCCTTTGAGGATGGTGTTTCAACTTCTTACGCGCTGGACGCCGCACAGGCTCGTGGTATCCTCTACATTCCACCACAAGTACCAGTTTATCAAGGTATGATTGTCGGGCTTTCGAATAAAAAGGACGATATCGATATCAATATCTGCAAAGAAAAGCAACTTACCAACATGCGTACGCATGCTTCGGATGGCGCAATTCAACTTACTCCATACACACAGCTATCGCTTGAGCAATGTCTCGATTTCCTATTGGATGATGAACTGCTCGAAGTGACGCCGAAATCTTTGAGGCTCCGCAAGCGTCAACTTGATCCAATCAAGCGCAAACGCGAAAACCGGACTTACTAAAATCTGATATAATCAATTTATGTCTTATCTCATCGATTCACATTGCCATTTGCATGATCGCCAGTTTTTTGAAGCCGAGCAGGCGGAAGAGATGGTGAAAAATGCTTCTCAAAATAATGTTAAGAAGATTGTTTGTATTGGGACGGATCCGGACGATTCGCTAGTAGCGCGTGAATTTGCAAAAGCACACGAAAATGTCTTCTGGACTTATGGGATTCACCCAGAAGAGACCAATGGTGGCAAGAAGGTACATTTTGATGGTTCCGTGATTGAAAAAGAAAATGAGAAACTGGTCGCGATTGGCGAAGTGGGACTTGATTACCATTCCGAAGACTGTGACCGTGACGCGCAGATTAAACTGTTTAATGAGATGTTGCAACTCGCGAAGGATAATGATTTACCTCTATCCTTCCATGTCCGTAATGCGTTTGAAGATTTCTTTGCGGTCGTGAAGAATTTCCCGGAAGTTCGTGGTGTAGTGCATTCATTTACCGATAGTAAGAAGACTTTGAGAAAGATTTTAGAAGAAACGGACTTTTACGTGGGCGTGAATGGTCTCGCGACTTATTCAACTCTGCCAACGCCGCCACTCGAGAGAATCGTCCTCGAAACCGATGCACCTTTCTTGACTCCGATACCGTTTCGTGGTATAATAAATGAACCAGCGTATATCCACGATATCGCAGAATGGCTAACTAAAAAACTAGAAATAGATTTCGAGACTGTCAAGAAGGAGACTACTAAAAATGCAGAGCAACTCTTCCGTCTTTCAAATTCCTGAGCTCGCTAAGCGTGAAGCTACAGTTTTTGGCGAAGCAAAAGAAGCCTTGGAAATCTATCAAGAACTGAACCAGATTTCTGAGGAGATTGAACAATGTCGCTTGCGCAATTCTTAGATGGCACGATTCTCGATCCGAAGAATATCGAATCGAAGATTTATCTTCCAAAGGGTATTACTAAACCATTTAGCAAGGTGAATTTTTATGGTAACGCCAAGCAGGGAAATGCTGTGAAGAAAATCGACCCTTACGACATTCGCCAATCCAGCACGATGACTTATGCCGATTTGATTAACGCCGAATCAGCGCTCGGCCGCACGATTTTTGGACCGATTCCAGAAGGTCATCAGCGTGAATTTTGTCTTTCAAAAAAGAATATTTGGGTATGGTATGATGGTTGGTTCGACGAAAAAGGCGAGCCGCAAGGTGTCACGATTCGCTACGAAGTGAGACCGGATGGCGTGTTCAAATTCTACAATGGCAAGTATATTAAGTTAAAAGGCACGGAACTCAACAACTTCTGCGAGGCAGTACGCACTTATCATAAGCTAGTCAAGACTCATCTTTACTTTTAAGAGTTTAGTTGTTAAAATGTGCTTATGGATACTGATATAAGCACAGGACCAAGAAAGGTAGCAACACCGAAGAAACCGGTTAATCCTAAGGCTCCGGTTAATCCTAAGGCTCCGGTCGATCCGAAAAAACCGGAAGAGGAAAAGAAACCGGACGACAATGCTCCGATTGAAGAACTTCCAGATTCCAAGGTTGACCCAAATAATGTCGTAGTGGTTGAACCAAAAGTTAAGCCACCCGTGATTGAAGAACCGAAAAAAGAGCCGATGGACCCGAAGTTGAAACGTGCGATTTTTGTGTTTGGCATTGGTATCTTTACCTTGGCCGTTGGTGCATTTTTCCTATTTAAGACTTTGACAAAGAAACCGACTGAGCCGGATGGTAAATATCTTGTAAGCGTCGGGACCTGGGCGCGCGAAGATGAGCCAACCGTAATTTGGACTTTCGAAGAAGGTAAAGGTAAGCTCACGACTAATCGTCATTACAATGACTACGATTTTATCTGGTCAATCGAAGATAAGATGCTAAACATCGAGACTTCTTGGCTCTACACCCTGAACGACTCGTTTGAATATGTTTTAAACCAGAAAAAGAATACTTTGACCTTGACAAAAGACGGCATTGATTATGTGTTTGTGCCAGCTAGCGATGTCGAAGAAACTGAAACTAATTAATATCAATTTCGGTGCCAGAAGTGGCGTTGATGCCAAGATTTGAAAGCACCACCATTTCATCGTCGGTAATCATGTGCGTGGCGTGGAGTTCAGCACCGCTTAATTTGTCGAGATTCTCAAGAACTTTTTTCACGACTGGATTAGTGGTGGAGCAAATCGAGAGCGCAATCAAAACCTCACCGATTTTCAAATAACTTTCTTTAAAATTCGAGGTCTTGTTCTTGATTTCAAGGATTGGTTCAAGCACGGTTGGAGCAATTAAATCGACTTCGTCCGGAATCTTACTGATAGTTTTAAGCGCATTAATAAAAGTACTCGAAACCGGTGAAAGAATACCGGTTTTACGACCAACGACAATCTTTTTAGTGCCGATGGAAATCGCAGCGGCTGGAAGATTGCCGGATTTTTGACGCTTTTCTTCAGCCGCCGAGGTGACGAGACGATCTTTTTCAGAGATGCCGAGTTCGTTCATTAAGAGTTTGATGCGCTCCGGGACTTCTGGACCAACTAAGCCTTTCTTCAAGTCGGTGAGGGCGCGATAATAACGACGTACGATTTCGTCTTTCGCGGCTTTTTGAACGGCTTTATCGTCAGTGATGCATTCACCAATCACGTTAACACCCATATCAGTTGGGGAATAATAAATAGTCTTGCCGGTGATGCGGTTCAAAATCTCTTTTAGGACAGGAAAAGTCTCGAGGTCACGATTATAGTTCACCGCCATAGTGCCATATTTCTCGAGATGGAAATGGTCAATCATATTTTTGTCATTCAGATCGGCCGTAGCTGCTTCATAGGCGATATTGACCGGGTGCTTTAATGGCAAAGCCCAGACTGGGAAAGTTTCAAATTTGGCATAGCCAGCGTTAACGCCTCGCTTATATTCGTGATAAAGTTGCGAAAGGGAAGTGGCGAGTTTACCGGAGCATGGCCCCGGAGCCGAAACAACCACGAGTGGACGGGTAGTTTCGATATATGGGTTGGCACCATAGCCTTCGTCCGACACAATCGTATCGACATCAGTTGGATAGCCTTTGGTGAAGGTATGGAAATAGGTTTTAACTTTGTAATCTTTCAGTTTTTCGGCAAAATCCTTGGCCTTTTTCTGACCTTCAAAGAGCGTAATCACAACCGAACTCACCAAAATACCTTTAGAACGCAAAAATTCAATTAGACGCAAGACTTCGGTTTCATAGGAAATTAAATGGTCGGCGCGGATTTTGGATTTCTCAATTGCATTAGCATTGATACATAAAATGACCTCAGCGTCGTCCTTAAATTCTTGTAGGAGTCGGATCTTGAGGTCTGGGAGAAAGCCGGGGAGAGTGCGTGCGGCGTGCTGATCGTCGATGAGTTTACCGCCAAATTCGAGATAGAGCTTATCAAACATGGCGATGCGCTGTTTGATCTTTTTCTTTTGGATTTTCAGATATTTATCGGCATCAAAGCACTTTTTCACGTTTACCTCCTTTAACCATTTAATTATAGCACAGGATTTTTGTGGAAATGAAAAACCCACCTACTAAGAGGTGGGCGCTGGGGAAAGGTAGGGGGATAGAAGGAATGGGATCAGGTTGATGTTTCACCGTCAGACTCTCCGTGGTCACCAAAGAGACCATCAAGGAGCTGTCCGACGATTTCGCCGACATTTGCCATTTCAAGCTTGGGCGCCGGCAGGCGTAAGTTGCTGGCCATGTAGGCGAACAGGAGCGTGAGAGGCATCATTTGATGGGTATAAATGAACCGGATGAGGGGCGGAGTAAACGTAATATTCAGTTTCTCCATTTTGTCACTCACCAGGTAGTCGCAAAGACTTAAGAATTCATTTTCGTTCATCATTGCGACACGGCCGGCAAACTCATCGTTGGCCTCGTTTTTCTCCAGAATGGCCAAAATCTCGTTTGACACATACGGATCGTCCTCCCGTTTATCGCGGTGTAAATAGATATTAAACACCTGAAGGAACAGGAAAGCATTGACATCCATTGACAGGTTGTCGATAAAAAGGGTGGCCGTTTCCTGCGAGAGCATACTACGGCCGGCGTAAGCCGATGCGAGATTAAGAAGTGATGTGGAAACCTTCCAACCTTCAATGGTCAGCTGGCGCGGCTCGAAAGTCCGCTTTAATTCAAAACCATCAATCATCGCCTTCAAAGCCTCAATGTCATTACCCATGACGGCTGCGATGATCTCCTCCCCGGTAAATCCAACGTAAGTGTCGCCAATTTTCATTGTTCTAACCTCCAATACCGAAATGTACGGGCCAAGAAAAGAAAGCTTTTGACCTCATACTTTAATTATACCACACATTTATTAAATTGTCAATTATTTAGCGGTAGCGGTTTTGACTTTATAGGGAAATTTTGTTATAATATGTGCATGATTTATTTGGACCATGCAGCAGCAACGCCGGTATCGGCGAAGGTGTTTGAGGCGATGCAGCCGTATTTTTTGAATGACTTTTTTAATCCATCTTCCGCCTATTTGCCAGCCAAAAAGGTCGCTTCTGAATACGAAGAGGCGAAGGGTAAAATTGCGCACGCGATTGGCGCCAAAGCAAACGATCTCATTATGACGGCCGGGGCGACTGAAGCGAATAATCTCGCATTTACGGCTGTGTCGCCAAATGGGGAAGTGCTCTATCTGAAGACTGAACACGATTCAGTGAGAAATCCAGCTAAGCGTTTTGTCTACCAGGAAATTGAAGTTGATAAGAATGGCCGAATCTTGACGGATGATTTAAGGGCGAAGATTAGCGATAAAACGGAGTTGATTTCGGTGGCGCTCGCCAATAACGAGCTCGGCACGATTCAGCCACTTGCCGAGATTGCAGCTTTCATTCGCGAAGTCCGTTTTGACCGTTTGTCGCGCGGGGTGAAGACACCACTTTATCTCCATTCGGATGCTTCGCAGGCGATGAATTTGCTCGATATTAATGTCGCAAGACTCGGCGTGGATCTTTTGACTTTAAATGCTGCGAAGGTTTATGGGCCGAAGGGCGTAGGCGCGCTGTATGTTTCACACGATGTGAGACTCACGCCTCTAGCGCTAGGCGGTGGACAGGAGAATGGGCTACGCTCAGGTACGCAGAACGTGCCAGGCGTGATTGGTTTTGCCGAGGCGCTGGTAAACGCGAAGGAGCACCTAAACGGCAATCGCAAGAAATATGCGGAGTTTAGGAAGATTTTGCTCGAGGGCATTAAGGATTACGAATTGATTAACAAAAAGCACTCGCTCGACAATTTTGTGGTGCTTTGCTTTGATGGTTTGGATGCCGAAAGACTGGTTTATTTACTAGAAGACCGTGAAGTTTATGTCTCGACCGGAGCGGCTTGCGCGGCATCAAAGGGTGTGCGTTCGCATGTGTTAACGGCAATTGGTCTCAGTGATTCTGAAATTGCTGGGTCGCTCCGACTCACGCTTGGCGAAACCAACACTAAGGAACAGATTCTTGAGGCCGTGGAGATTATTAACGAAGTAGTCGCGGGTGAGAAAGCGAGGATTCATGCCTAAAGTATTTGTCGGGATGAGCGGTGGCGTGGATTCGAGCGTCGCGGCGATGTTGCTAGTTGAACAAGGTTACGATGTGACCGGGGTCTATATGAAGAACTGGTCGAAAGATTTACCAGGGATGAAATGCCCGTGGGCCGACGATCTCGCCGACGCGAAGCGCGTAGCGGTGAAGCTCGGGATTGATTTTGAAGTCTGGGATTTTGAGAAAGAATACCATGAAAAAGTGGTGGAGTATATGCTCAAGGAATTTAAGAAGGGCAATACGCCAAATCCGGACGTGATGTGCAATCAAGAGATTAAGTTTAAGTTGTTCTTTGAGAAAGCGATGGAAAGAGGGGCAGATTTTATTGCCACCGGGCACTACGCAAGGATTTTTTCGCCAGAGTCCCATCTTGCGCGAGCCATTGACGAAAATAAGGATCAAACTTATTTTCTTTACCGCATTTCCGAAGACGCGATTGCCCATACTTTGTTCCCGGTGGGCGAGATGCTAAAGCCAGATGTCAAAAAACTTGCAAAGGAACATGGACTTCATAATGCCTACAAGAAGGAGTCCATGGGCGTGTGTTTTGTGGGCGAAGTCGGGATGAAGGATTTTTTAAAGGAATATATCGACACCCAGCCAGGTGAAATTCGCGAAGTTGAAACCGAAAAGAAGCTCGGCGTACACGAGGGCGCAGTTTTTTACACGATTGGGCAGCGCCATGGTCTCTATCTCTCTGGTACGGCTGGCGAAGTGAATGATGGTTTACCATATTACGTGGTCGCAAAAGATCTCGAGAAAAACATTGTTTACGTTTCGAAGAATCTGAACGACAGCCACATTTGGACTAAGGAATTAAAACTAAAAGATGTTTTGATGCGGGGCGAGGCAAAGGATGTACTCGTGAGACTCCGCCATCGTGCACCGCTTGTTAAGGCCACTTTTGACAAAGATACGCTCCATTTTGAGAACGAGATTAAGCGCCCGGCGGCCGGACAATCCGCTGTAATTTATGACGGCGAAATCTGTCTTGGTGGCGGAATTATTGCCTAACAAAAAAGCCCAGCAAAAAACTGGGCGTTTTTATCAAAAAAACGGAATTAGGCTGCCATCAATAATAAGTTAGCAAACAGAAGTGTAGCAGCGAGGAAGCTCATACCGATAACAAAAACCATGTTGGACTTTTGGTTCTTGTTGTATTTCTCATAGCGCATGTATTGCTTGCTACCAGATTTCCTTGCGACAGTCTGTTTCTTTGCGGTCTTGGTCGCAGATTTCTTTTTTGCTTGAGCCATGTTTATTCCTTTTTTATTTAATAATATTCTTATGATTATTTTATCACACTTTTTTGAAAATACAAGTAAAAATCTGATATAATTATCCCTATGAATGCGAATGAAATTAGACAAAGATTCTTAGATTTTCAAGTTAAAAAAGGCCACAAAGTAATTCAGCCAGCACCACTCGTACTCGAGAATGATCCGACGACGCTTTTTACTGGCTCTGGCATGCAACCACTTTTGCCGTTCTTACTTGGTGAGCCGCATCCTGATGGTAAGAGATTAACCGATTCGCAACCATCGATGAGATTGCAGGATATCGAGGACGTAGGCGATCCACGCCATACGACTGTGTTTGAGATGCTTGGTAACTGGTCACTCGGTGATTATTTTAAAGAAGAACAGATTCGCAATTTCTTTGAATTTTTGACGAAAGAAGTCGGGCTCGATCCGAACAAAATCTATGTCACTTGTTTCATCGGTAACGAAAAATATGGCATCCCAAAGGATACCGAAGCGGCCGAAATTTGGCAGAAGGTCTTTAAAGAAGCGGGGATTGAGGCAAAGATTGCCGAGATTGGCTCCGCCAAGACTGGCGACGAGCGTGGTATCAAGCCGGGTGAGAGAATCTTCTTCTATGATGACCACGAAAACTGGTGGAGTCGTGGCGGTGGTTGCGAAACTACGCCAATCGGCGACCCATGTGGCCCAGATTCTGAAGTATTCTATGATTTTGGCGAAGATAAGCAAGACGAAGCGAAGTATGGCTTAGCACACCCAGCATCCGATGGCGCGAGATTTATGGAAATCGGTAACCAGGTCTTTATGCAATATCGCCGGCTTGAAGATGGTTCATTTAAAGAACTTGAAAAGAAGAATGTGGACTTTGGTGGCGGGCTCGAACGTATCGCGGCTGCCGCGATTGGTAGCTTTGATGTATTTAAGATTTCACTCATGAAGCCAATTATCGACAAACTCGAAGAGATTTCAGGCAAGAATTATGATAATAATACTGATGAAATGCGCGTAATTGCGGATCACATCCGTGGTGCGTATCTCTTGGCTGCGCAAGGTTTAGTACCTTCGAATAAGACGCAGGGCTACGCGATGAGGAGATTGGTACGCCGAGCGATCCTCCGGGCACTCGACCTCGGCATTTCACAAAACTTCTTGTCTGAGATTATTCCGATTGTCGCGGAGAACTACAAGGATTTGCCGGATTCGATTTTGACGCACCGCGAAGTGGCATTGGATGTGCTTTTGAAGGAAGAGAAAGCTTTCCGCCAGACTTTGAATAAGGGTCTCAAAGAACTCGGTAAAATGACGAGAAATTCGAAGATTCTAGACGGACGTGATTTATTCAAACTGCAGGATACTTATGGCTTTCCACTCGAGCTTTCAATTGAAGAGTGTTACCGCGAGGGAATTGAGCTTTCCGAAAAGCATCGCGAAGAATTTGACGAGGCATTAAAAGAACAACGCGAACGCTCACAAACGGCATCAAAAGGTATGTTTAAGGGTGGCCTCGAGGACCATGGTGAACAAACCGTGAAATATCACACGGCTTGCCACTTGTTACTCGCAGCGCTACAAGATTTAGTTGATAAGAGTATCTGCCAGAAGGGCTCCAACATTACCGCCGAACGCGTACGCTTCGACTTTAACCTTGATCATAAGATGACTGAAGAAGAGTTAAAGAAGGTCGAAGACCAAGTGAACGAATGGATTAAGGCGGACCTTCCAGTCGTGTTTGATGAATATGAAAAAGCCTACGCGCGTGATACCTTGAAGGCACATGGCCAATTCTGGGATAAATATCCGGAAATACTTAAAGTCTATACGATTGGCGATTTTGACAATCCAATTTCCCGCGAAGTTTGTGGCGGTCCACATGTCGAACACACGGGTGTGCTGGGACACTTCAAGATTGTAAAAGAAGAATCTTCGTCCGCCGGAGTAAGACGCATTAAAGCTGTACTCGAATAAAAAAGTCCCCCTTTAAGGGGGATTTTTAGTTCTGCAAGAGTTTTGCGAGCTTCGCTTTTAATTTGTTTTCTGGTGGCGCACCAGCTAAGGTATCGGTGCCGACGCGAAGCAAGCCTAGGGCTGTCGCAAATGAATGATCAAGTTCAAAATCTTTTGTAATGAAATTTGGAAGTTCAGCGATGTCGATGAGATGAATGACTGGGCGGCGCGAGAACGGTAGATTCTCGAACCAGTCGGAGGTCGCCAAGGTTTCTTGAATCGTGGAGAGGCTAGCACCACCACCACAAAGCATCACGTTGCGTGGCAAACTACCAAAGCTTTCAAACTCTTCGAGTGCTACTTCGACACCGGTCAGCCAAACGGAAATGTTTTTTGAAATCGCAGTTTCAATTTTGGCTTTTTCGCGGTCATCTAACTCGCCAGTATCAAATTGTAGCTTCTTTTCTTCAGCCGTATCAAAATCACAACCTAAAGCTTCCGCGATTTGATGCGTAAAGCTACGACCGCCAATCGGAAACATTTTAGTGCCTTCAACGCCACCATCGTCGACAACAGCAATATCGGTCGTACCACCACCAATATCCATCACAATGCCAGAGAAAGAAGAGTCTGGATCATCGCCAAGACAGGCGCGGCAGACTGCAAATGGCTCCACCGCCACAGCAAGTAAATCGAGATTGAGTTCGGCGCAAACTTTTTCAATCGCAGCCACGTGAATGAGTGGCGCAAAAGCCGTGTAAATTAAAATGGCGACGTCGGAACCCTTAAAACCAACCGGGTTCATCACTTTGTAGCCATCAATTGTAAGGGAGACAATCGCAGAATTAATTAGACGAACTTCGATATTATCATTGCCGGTTTCGAGAGCGACCATTTTCTTCGCGACTTCGCCGGATTTAAGCTGAACTTTTTTAATGATGTCGTTCATCTCGGCTTCAGAAATCGGCTTGTTTGGATTCTTGCGCGTATAGTGAACGGTAGTAGTGTTGCCTTTGACGAGTTCACCAGCAATACCAACTACAACTTGGTCGGCTCGCTCGCCAACTTTGTCTTCCACCTGAATGAGCGCCTGCTCACAGGTAGATATGACGGCCGGAATATCAGCAATAGCGCCAGCGTGCATGTTGCCGTCTTTTTGTTTGGCTTTGCCAATACCGATGATTTCGAGATTACCTTTTTTACCAGGCTTTGCCATGACGGCTTTTACAAACTCAGTACCAATATCTAACCCTAAGATTGTACTCATGGTTTCATTATATCATATATTCTTGGGCCTATCGCTTTAACTTTTGGATTGTGGTTGACGGAATTTCAGTGGTAGTGCCGGACTTCAAATCATCTAGTTCGAACGGGCCAAATTTGGTACGGTGAAGATTAACAACACGATAACCAACCGCTATGAAAGTACGACGAATTTGGCGGTTACGGCCTTCGCTTAAGATAACGGTGAAGTGTTTGCGGTCGTCAAATCTATCATCGCGGATAACGGCGAATTTCGATTTGCCATCTTCTAGGTCAATACCAAAATCGGAAATCATTTGCTGATGGAGTGGCTCTAAATCGCGGTCGAGTTCGACTTTATAGGTCTTTTCTTTGTGGAACTTTGGATGCGTCATAGAAAACGCAAAATCGCCATCGTTGGTAAGTAGAATTAAACCGGAAGAATCCTTGTCAAGACGGCCAACGGTTTTGAGTTTGCGATATTTTTCTGGCAATAACTCATATAAAGTCGGGGCATCGCCTTGCGCGCGACGTGAGCAAACATAGCCTTTCGGCTTATTCATCGCAAGATACAAGAAATCGTTTTCAAATTGAACTATACTATTATTATAGCATACTTTATCATTTTTGTCAATACGAGCACCAAGGACGGCTGGGTGATTGTTCACGGAAACTTGACCGGAAGCAATCAAATCGTCGGCCTCACGACGGGAAACGCCGAGGCGTTCGGCTAAAAATTTATTAAGTCGAATTTTATTGTCCATTTGGTGCGGCCGGTTGTGGTGCTGGAGCTGGGGCTGGAGCAGGCTGTGGAGCTGGTGCTGGTGTGGCGGCAGGAGCGGCAGGTGCTGGAGCAGGAGCAGGAGCTGCTGGTGCAGCCGGTGCTGGAGCAGGCGCAGCGGCTGGAGCTGCTGGTGCCGGCTGTGGAGCTGGTGCAGGTGCAGCAGGCGCAGCGGCTGGAGCAGGCGCAGCTACTTGCTTGTCACCAAGCACTTCGTGAATCGTATTAACAACATCTTCAATACCAACTTGTGATTTAACGAGGTAGCGATCGGCGCCGAGACGCTCGCCGCGTTGACGCTGATCATCGGAGGAGAGAGCAGTCATCATCACGACTTTAATACCGGCAGTTTCTGGTGTCGAACGCAAAATATCAAGCATATCAAACCCGGAGATTTTTGGCATCATCACATCAGAAAGAATGAGATTTGGCTTTTCACGAACGGCCATTGCCAAGGCCTCTTCGCCATCACCCGCAGAAACGACTTCATAGCCTTCCGCTGTTATACGAATACTGTAAATCTCACGAAGCGCAGCATCGTCTTCTACTACCATTACTTTCATTGTGGTTGTACTCCTCCGTTGTTGGTATTATTAATTGCTATCATACGTTTTTCGTACTCTTCGCCGGTAATGCGTGGAAGAGAGACGTAAAAAGTTGATCCTTCGCCAAAGGCCGATTCGGCCCAAACGCGGCC
Organism: uncultured Candidatus Saccharibacteria bacterium; assembly: GCA_946409745.1. Lineage (GTDB taxonomy): Bacteria > Patescibacteriota > Saccharimonadia > Saccharimonadales > Saccharimonadaceae > Nanosyncoccus. The sequence goes on from CAMJXP010000014.1 coordinate 15,375, forward strand.
ACCCATGGCCTCAACACGTTGTTTTACTAAATACAATCCGAGACCGGTACCGCCAATGGTGCGGGTATCGGAATTGTCAGCACGATAAAACTTTTGGAAAATATGTTGTAAATCATCAGACGAAATACCAATGCCGGTATCGGTCACGTTGATTAATACGCGGTCACCATCACCAAGCACGTTTACATAAATCGAACCGCCGGCTGGGGTGTATTTAATCGCATTATCAATCAAGTTGTCCATAATTTCGTGTAAGAAATTCACGTCGACGTAGCCGTAAACGACTTGGTCGAGACGGCGGTCGAGACCACCCACAGCATTTTGCTTATTGGCGCCAAATTGGAAATTGAGTTTGGCATTCTTGGCGGCAACCATGTAACCATCCGCAATTTGTTTAACGGTGCCGACCATTTCAACCGGACGAAAAACCGGGCGAAGATGACCATCATCAAGTTTAGTCACATCAAGTAAATCTTTAAA
>CAMJXP010000015.1 GCA_946409745.1 uncultured Candidatus Saccharibacteria bacterium
GTGCCTTTATGCGTTTTTAACTTTGGCATAGGTTTTCCTTTAGTTTATAGTTAGTATTATTTGCAGAAAAAAATCTGCTGAATGTGCGACCAGGGAACCGTGGAAGTAGGAAATTACTTCTTCCGTATTCCGACTGATAGGTTACGTCCGTTAAATTGTGCTTTACCTTCGATTACGATGTCGTCACCGATGAGCCCGAGAATTTTATCAAGTAAATCTTGACCAATTTCTTTGTGAGCCATCTCACGGCCACGGAATATGACCATGATTTTGACGCGATCACCGTCATCTAAGAATTCGCGCATTTTGCGGACCTTGATGTTAAGATCGTTTTCTGAAATCTTGAGGCCAATCTTCATTTGCTTCAGCTCGGATTGTTTTTCACGAGCCTTCTTGCGATTCTTGGCTTCTTCTTTCATCTTTTGGTATTGGAATTTACCCCAATCAATGATTTTAACGACCGGAGGGTTGGCATTAGCAGCGATTTCTACTAAATCCACTCCCTGTTCCTTCGCGAGAAGTTGCGCTTCACGACTAGACATAATGCCCAGTTGTTCGCCACTTGAACCAATGACACGGACCTCAGGATAACGAATCTCTCCGTTGAGGCGGGTGTGCGAATTGTTTTTGATAATAGTCCTTTCTTCTCTGAATTAACCTGATACATATTATATCAAAAACCCCCTTGAATTACAAGGGGGAATTATGATTTTCTCAGAGAGAATTATTTGTCGTCTTTTTTAGCTTCTTTTTTGGCTTCTTTCTTCTCAGCCTTAGCTGGAGCTTTGCCAATGGTTTGCTCAAGCTTGACGAAGTTGAGTACGAGCATTGCTACACCAAAGATAAGGTAAAGCCATGCGCCAACACCTGGATGAGCAAAACCCGAGCCCTTAGCGAAACAGACAATCATACCAACAACACCAAAGAATACTACAACACTTGGTACGGCGATGTTGATAATCTTTTCAACCTTGGTAGCCAGTTTAAGTTTCAAGATGCCAAGACCTCTCAAGATGCCAAGTACATACCATGCTAGTGCCGCAAGTACAGAAAGCAATGTAAACACGCCAAGTACCGGTTCGCCGAAAATATTAGCCGAATATGATCCAAAGAGACCTAGCGAAACAGCAAACCATGGCAAAAATAGCATGATAAATGCCAAAAAGCTACATCCAGCTTGAATTAACGTTTTTAGTTTCATATAACTCCTTTTATTAATTAATTTTATTTTAGTATTATTTTAAGGAAAATTCAAGCATAATTATTACCGTTTTCGAAACGAAAGCGCTTCCGCAATGTGACTACTCTTTATAATATCCGAGCCGTCCAAATCGGCAATTGTTTGTGCGACTTTGATCGTTTTAAAGTATGACCGAGCCGACAAATTCATCGTCCTAGAAGCCGACTGTAGCAGCTTTTCGGCGGCCGGCTCTAGCTTTAGTAACGTCGCAACTTGGTAGGACGAAAGCGCACTGTTATAGACGCCTGCCTGCCTATATCTCGCCGTTTGGCGTGATATTGCCTCTGTTATAGTATTTTTTACAACAATATGTTCACCCGTTTCGAGACTGTCTCGCGCCATTAAGTCCTGGTTCTCGACCCGCTCGACTGCGATATTCATGTCGATCCGATCAAGTAGCGGTCCAGACAGTTTTTTGTGATAATTTTGAATTTGCTGTTCCGAGCATTTACATTCATGTGTTTTGTCGCCGAGATACCCACACGGGCAGGGATTCATCGTAGCAATTAGCATAAAATCTGCTGGGTAAACGCACTTACCACCGGCCCGCGAAATCGTAATCACTTTATCTTCGAGTGGCTGCCGGAGCGTTTCAAGAATCGAACGGGGAAATTCTGGCAGTTCATCTAAGAACAATACGCCCTTATGCGCTAGCGAAATCTCTCCCGGCTTCGCTCCGGCCCCACCACCCACAATCGACACCGCGCTCGCCGTGTGATGCGGGCTCCGAAACGGCCGCTTCATCATAATCTTGCTACTATTTAACCCCGCAATCGAATAAATCTTCGTGACTTCAAGCATCTCCTCCGGCTTCAGTTCCGGCAGCAGGTTCGCCGCGACCTTCGCGAGCATCGTTTTGCCGGCACCTGGCGGTCCGGAGATCAGCAAATTATGGTGTCCAGCCACGGCAATTTCGATCGCTCTTTTCGCGAGCTCCTGCCCACGCACGTGGTCCAGAATCTCACTATCCACCCCATCAGACTCTGTTTTTGTAATTTTTACATCTAAATTTGTCGGGAAATTCTGCTGGTTCGTCACGAGGGAAACAAAGAGTTCCTTAAGCGTCGTCACGCCATAAACCGTGACATCTCTTACTAGTGCTGCCTGCGACAGGTTCTTTATCGGCACATAAACCTCCCTAATTCCGGCTAGTTTCGCCGTTTCGACGATATTTATGATACCTTTCACCGGCCGAAGCGTCCCATCCAGCGATAATTCGCCCACAAATAACTTGTTTTTCGTGTCAGCAAGTAAAAGCTGCCGAGAAAGCACCAAAATTGTGAGTGCAATTGGTAGATCCAAATACGATCCATCCTTCAAAATGTCAGCCGGCGCTAAATTTATCGTGATTTTTTTGTCCGGAAATGAAAAGCCAGAATTTATAATTGCACTTTTCACGCGTTCTTTGGCTTCGTTGATGGTTTTGTTTGCCATGCCCACAATATTTAGTGCCGGCAGGCCACGATTTATGTCGCCCTCCACGTCCACGAGCTTGCCATCAAAGCCGCATGGCACGACTGAATGTATTTTACTAATCATGTTTTTGGCTTTTATTACAACACAAAAAACATTGCAACCCCCCACCAAATTTTTAAGCCTAGGCTTTTTAAAAAATACATTATTTATGCAGGTTGGGCCTGTGGAAAACTCCACAAAAAAAGTACAAAAATTGTTCAGAAAATCTATTGACATAAGCTTTTTTTCGCGATATTATAGAGGTAGCTTCTGAATAATAAATTTATTCAGAAGGTAAAAACAAAAATTTAGCCAAAATAACTCCACACTCTACACGAAGGCCGGTTTTCCTCGCAGTTACCGGCCTTTCTCTTTGCCTTGAAAAAAGCTTATCCCTGTGATATAATGTAAATAGTTGGGGCTGACAAAGCTTAGACGGATCATTAACAGACATCAAGCGCGCCGATTAAATACCGTAAGTATTAATAAGTGCTAAAAACACGAAAACTGCGCATGTTATGTACATGCCAGCTTATGCCTAATATATTCTAGGCTGGTTTCGGGCGGAGGTTCCGTAAGTCCGGAATTATCATACGACGGAAATAAGGCTGTTTAAGTAGCGAAAAATAGTTCGAAAATTTAGCTATGGCGTTCGTCAGTTTTGTTTTCTGCAGCTCACGATTTATGCCAAGACGAAACAGGAAACTATGCACGTAGAATGATGTCCACGTGGTGACTCGGACCCGGAGGCAGTATCCGGCAGCTCCACCAACTTGAAATTTGCCCGCCAAAATCGGCGGCTTTTTTGTGCGAAAAAAATTGCCAAAAATAAAAAAACGTACACGAACCGCACACGATCCATGCGTAGAATCGCGCATGAAAAATCGACTGAAAATCACACACATTTGTTCATGCAAAATCGCTCACTTTTAACAACATGTAATTATTACAACACACGCAACGCATCATAAATCCATTAAATCGTTGTAAATAATACAACAATAATAAAATATTTATACAACAGGGGAATCATAGAGTAAATGTTGTGAATAAAACAACACTAAAACTGAATAAAAATCTTGCATTATTCATGGATCTGTGCTATTATGAAGACAGTCGAGATGACTAAAATAAAAACTAAAAATAAAAGGAAATAATTATGAAAAGAACACGCGAAAAACCCAAAATTCCATAGAATTTGGCGGGCGAAAAGGTAATTTCTAGCCATAAATTACAATATAGGAATTACCTAGAGCTCCGCCAAAGGCGTCGAGCGCGCAGTCAAATCTTTCATTAGTACATTAGAAAAACATAAACAAGAGTGAAAGAAAACGGCAGCAAGGACAATGCTTCACTATACGTGAAGCGGTCAAAGGGAATAAGCGGATCAGGGTTGTGGCCAATAGTTGTGTTTTAAGCGCCAGATAACCCCCCGCTTTCCCCCATATTAAAAGATGGGGAAAAATTCTTGGGGGATCAACTAGTAAAGTGGTATAATAAAAGTCATGAAGCATAAACGTGTTGTCATGATTGTTAGCATTGCGGGACTCGCAGCTTTAATTGCAATACTAACACTAACTACGCCGACGGACACAGGTCCTCTCGGTGTTTTATTATTTTTTACAACACTTTATATCTCTGTATTCGGCATTACATCTTTAATCATGCAAGCCTTCTATAAACTCGCCTTTAAACGTGATGGTTTCAGAAACAAAGACTACCTTTACGCGGCAGTCTTTTCGTTTGGACCAATCATGCTTCTAATGGCTCGTTCCTTTGGTGCCATTAGTATCTGGACCGTCGCTTTGATCGTTTTTTTCATATTTTTAGCCGAATTTTTAGTGGCGAAACGCATCTAAGTATGCTAAAATAAGCATATGGACTATGGTCAGACCAAAAAACCTAGTGATAGCCAATCCTTTTTTACGGCTGGCGTCGGTGATTTGCCTGAGGAGCAGAATACTTTTGAATCCGAAAACAATCTGAATCTCGATAATTCTGGTGCATCCTGGGCTCCTTCTCGCGACCCACGCAACATCGGTAGTCGCGCTATTTTTTCCGCTCCAGAACCAGTCCCATCTCTAGAAAACGAAAAAATTGTTAGTGCTGAACCGGGAATGACACTCGTCGAAAAACCAGATCTTCCGACCGATATTGAACTCGCTCCACCAGAGATGAATGGCCTTCCAGAAATGCCAAATTTCACCCCGGCGGCCGCCCCAACTCTAGACCCAGTTAAAGAGGTACCATTTGACGAAAAAGCCATCAAAACTGAGGGCGATCATGTTAACCACGCTACTCTTACTGAGATTGATAAGACTATTGCCAAGCTAGACCACACCGGTAACGCTGCCGATTTTTATGCTGCCATCAGAGGTGACGACACTCATCCTGGCATGGTCAGAAACAATCTCAAGAATTCATTCGGGAGAGATGTTGCATGAGTGAGCAATGGGTGGGCATCTTAATCATCGTCGCCGTCATCGTGGTGGTTGCCACTACTATCTCTGTTTCTCGCATTTCTAAACTTAGAAAAGCCAAGAAATACGAACGTGGCATTAAGATGGTTTCTCTCTTAATTCACCTCCCACCATCCACCGATGACATCGATGCTGGTGGTCGTGATAAGCGTGACATCGCGAACGAAGCCATCTCCAAAGCTCAGGTAATGTATTCCATCCTATCCTCGACGATTACCAAAGGATTTAAGACTAAACTCTATGGTCAGCGCCATTTCTCGATGGAGATCATCGCGAAAGACGGTATTATTCGTTATTACGCCATCGTTCCAGCCGTGCTAACAGAGACGGTTAAACAGGCCGTTCAGTCCGCTTACCCGACCGCTAGGATCGAAGAAAAGGGCGAAGAGAATATTTTCGCCCCTGATGGACGCATCGATAACGTCGCTGGCGCCGAACTTTCTCTCCAGAAGGAAGCCTACCTTCCAATCGCGACCTACGAAGACACCAAGCGCGATGCTTCGATGGCAATCCTAAACGCACTCTCTGCTGTGAGTAAAGATGAAGGTGCAGCCGTACAAGTTTTGTTCCGTCCTGCACAAAAAAATTGGTTTGAAACCGGCAAAACCTACATTGAAGACGTTCAAAAGGGCAAAAAGGTCAAAACCGGCGGTGCGATTATTAGTGATTATGTCACCGATATTATCCGCGCCCCTTGGGAAGTACCAGGGATGCATGAGCAGAGCAAGGAAGAAGTTGTTCTTACCAATGTCAAAAAAGAAGAAATCGACGCTATCTCTAATAAAATGCGCTACCCGGGCTTTGAAACCCTGATCCGTATCATTGCTTGCTCTGCAGCGAAACCACGCTCAGAAGCGATTGTAGGGGGCATCGTATCGGCCTTTTCGCAGTTCGATAATCCAAATTGCAACGGTTTTAAGGTAAATACCTTTAAAGACCCGAAGAAACTCGTCGTTGACTATACTTTCCGCTTCTTCCCACTAAAGAACACCAGTACTATCTTAAACTCTGTCGAACTCGCTTCAATCTTCCATCTCCCAGAACAGAATGCCATTCCAAACTCCCAGGTTGAACGCCAGCTCGTGAAACAAGTCGATGGCCCAGCCAAGCTCGCAAATACCGGCCTCTTCCTCGGTACCAACGAATTCAGAGGTGCCAAAAAGCCGATTTATCTCCAAGAAAAAGACCGTCGTCGCCACATGTACGTCATTGGTCAAACCGGTATGGGTAAATCCGTCTTCCTCGAGAATCTTGCCTTCCAAGATATGTGCGATGGTAAAGGTTTCGCCTTTATCGATCCACACGGTGACGCTGTTGAGGCATTATTAAAACGTGTTCCAGAGGAGCGCATCGACGATGTGATTTACTTCGACCCAGCCGACATCGAGCATCCGGTTGGTATGAATATGTTTGAATTTACCTCGGAAGACCAGAAAGACTTCATCGTCCAAGAGGGAATTAGTATGCTTCAATCGCTGTTTGACCCGCAAAACCAAGGTTTCTTCGGTCCACGTGGCCAGCATATGTTTAGAAACGCCGCCTTGCTCCTCATGTCCGACCCGGCCGGCGCCACCTTTATCGATATTCCACAGTGTTTCACTGACCCAGAATTCGTGAAATCCAAGCTGAAATATGTCACCGACAAGGCCGTTTACGACTACTGGACCAAAGAGTTCCCAGCCTCGCAGAAATCGAACGATGCCGGTGAAGTTATCACCTGGTTCTCCAGTAAATGGGGTCCGTTCATCGCTAACACCATCATGCGCAATACCCTTGGTCAGGTGAAATCCGGCTTTAATATCCGCGAAATCATGGACAATAAGAAGATTTTCCTCGTGAACCTTTCGAAGGGTCGTCTCGGTGACATTAACGCCAACCTTCTCGGTATGATCTTCGTGATGAAGTTCCAGCAGGCCGCCATGAGCCGCCAGGACATCCCAGAAGACCAGCGCCAAGACTTCTGTCTCTATGTGGATGAGTTCCAGAACTTCGCCACCGATAGCTTCGAATCCATCCTCTCAGAAGCTCGTAAATATCGCCTAAATCTCATCGTCGCTAACCAGTTTATGACTCAGCTCACCGATAAAATTAGGGAAGCCCTCCTTGGTAACGTTGGTACGATTATCTGTGGTCGTATCGGTGTTACGGATGCCGAACTGATGGTGAAAGCCTTCACTCCAACCTTTACCGCTGAAGATCTCACCAAGACACCAAACTTCGCCGCTGTCTGTAAAGTGATGATGTTTGATATGCCGTCGGCGCCATTTACTATTAGTCTGCCACCTCCGATGGGCGAACCAAACGAAGAACTGATGAATAATCTTAAAGTCTACTCAGCTGCCCGCTTCGCCAAGACTCGTGCCGAAGTCGAAAAGGAAATTAATGACCGCTGGAGCGTCGCTGAGAAGGCTAAAACCACCGAAGAACCTAAACCGGCCACTCCACCAGTTCCAGCTGAAAAACCGGCTGAACCGGCGAAAGAAGAGCCAGAAAAGGGCTTTCTGGATGACTGGCTAGCGAATAATCCGGCCCCTAAGGCCGTCGAAAATCCAGAACCCGAGTCTGAGCCGTCTCCGGCCGAAAACAAGCCTCTAGGGCCTTCTGAAGCGGCCACAGAGCCAACTTCTGAGCCAGCACCAGCTCCAGAACCAGAGCCAACTCCAGCACCGGAGCCAGCACCAGCTAAAGATGGTGCCGAAGCCGTCTTTCGAATCAGATAAGATTATTTATTCTTACTCTTATATTCTTCAATTGCAGCCTTAAGTGCATCGTGCCCAAGGATTGAGCAGTGGAATTTATGTTTTGGTAAATTACCGAGGTAATCATCAATGTCTTTTGCCGAGATTTTCAGGGCATCTTCAAGAGTTTTTCCTTTAGCTATCTCAGAAAGGGCAGAAGTCGAGGCAATCGCTGATGCACAACCATAAGTCTTCCATCTGAGGTCAACAATCTTATTGTCTTTAACTTGGATAAACATCTTCATCTGATCGCCACAAATCGGATTTCCTACGATACCCATGGCATCATAAGGGAACTTCGATTCATCGCCCATCAGATAGTTTCTCGGGTGCAAAAAATGGTCTTTTACCACATCACTATAAACCCAATCTTGTCCTTCTTGCATAATCTGATTATATCACATGCTAATCGTACTGATACTTTGCAGGCGCTTAATCACCCCTGGGAGCACTTCCATCACTCTCTCGACGTCTTTCATTGTGCTATCGAGTCCAAAAGAGAAACGAATCGACGAATGTGCCACCTCTGCATCACCGGTTTTTGCCATCAGTACATGAGATGGCTTGATGTCACCGGCGGCACAGGCTGATCCGGTCGAAACGATAATGCCTTCCGCATCTAGATATAGCTGGATTGATTCGCCCTCGGCCGCCTTAAATGAAGCATTTAAGATGTTAGGAAGGGACTTACCCGGAGTTAAATCTGTATTGATGCTACTGCCTGGAATCTCTTTTAAGATACGCTTAGCGAGCGTATCTCTTAAAACTCGCACTTCTTTATCGTATTTTTCCCAACTTTTATCTTTTATCACTTTCTCGAGCGCAGCCCCAAATCCAACAATTCCAACCGTATTATAGGTGCCACCACGACGCTTGTTCTCTTGATTGCCACCGATAATTAAAGGTGAAAAGGGAACACCCTTTTTAACGTATAGAGCACCAACCCCAATTGGGCCACCAATCTTGTGGGCCGAAAAAGTGGCATAATCAAGACCGAGTTTCTTTACATCAAGCGGGATTTTACCTAAAGCCTGGGTTAAATCGGAATGCACATAGGCTCCGCGCTGGTCCGTCACAATCAGCTTACCCCACTCGGTTTTTTGGTTAAACATGGCTGGCCAGTCCGCAAACTCATCTGTTTTAGTTTTTTTCACAACACTTTCCACATCCAGAATTTCGCCAATTTCATTGTTTGTTAGCATATAGGAATATAGTTTCGGCTTCTTTTTTCCGCCAAAGATTCTAGCCGCTTCGATAATCGAATGGTGCTCGAGCGGGGAAGTTTCGATCTCATGTCCTTCAAAAGTTCGAATCACGGTATTATTTGATTCTGAAGCACCGGAAGTAAAAATAATCTCCTCTGGATCTGCACCAATTAGCTTTGCCAAGAGTTCGCGTGTATGCTCGATTTGATTCATTGCTAAATGTCCAGGTGTGTGGAGAGCCGAAGCATTCGCAAAGAATTCTGTCTCCGCCTTCCTCATCGCCTCTATCACCTCTGGCAACATTGGTACTGTGGCCGCATAGTCTAAGTACGTCATTCCTCAATTATAACACCTTTCTACTCTTGAAAAATAAGAAAAAAAGAGTATAATGGAGGAGTATTATTAAGAAGAGGTATAAAAATGGCCGACAAAGCTGAAGCTTATGACTCGTCTGAGATTCGGGTGCTCGAAGGACTTGAGCCAGTGCGTCTTCGCCCTGGTATGTACATCGGTTCTACCGGTTATGATGGTCTGCATCATCTCATCAAAGAGATTGCCGATAACTCCATTGACGAAGCGATTGCTGGTTTTGCCAACAAAATCGACATCACAATCTTAAACGACGGTGGCGTCCGTGTCGACGATAACGGACGTGGTATCCCTGTAGATATCCACCCAAAAACTAAAAAATCAACCCTAGAAACGGTTTTAACCGTCCTCCACGCCGGTGGTAAATTCGGTGACGGCGGTTACAAGGTTTCGTCCGGTCTTCACGGTGTAGGTTCATCTGTTGTGAACGCCTTGTCCACGAAGATGATTGCCGAAGTTTATCGTGACGGCAAGACTCATCATATTGAGTTTGACACCGGTAAACCGACTATGGAATTACAAGTAACCAAAGGTTCGCCAAGAGAGCACGGTACTTCGATTACTTTTTATCCGGATCCAGCAATCTTTAAGGAAACCACCACTTTTGATTACAACTGGGTATCAAGCTATGCTCGTCATCAAGCATATCTTACCAAAGGTATTTTAATCACCGTTACCGATGAGCGTAATGGCGCTAAAGAGGCCTTCTATTTCGAAGGTGGCATCAAGAGCTACGTTAAGCGTTTAAATAATGGTAAGGAGCTCTTAACGGATGATATATTCTACGTCGAGAAGCAAATTAACGATACTGGCGTCGAAATCGCTCTTCAGTATAACGATACCTTCGCCGAAATCATGAAGCCATTCGCAAATAACGTTCTTACCCCTGATGGCGGTATGCACGTAGTTGGTTTCCGTACTGGTCTTAACCGTGTCATTAACGATTACGCCCGTAAAAATGGACTCCTCAAAGAGAAGGAAGACAACCTTACCGGTGATGATATCAAAGAAGGTTTGACCGCTGTTATCTTGGTTAAACTCCCAGATCCACAGTTCGAAGGCCAGACCAAGAACAAACTCGGTAACCCAGAGGTGCGTGGTTATGTCGATAAAGTCATGACCGAATACTTCGGTTACTATCTTGAAGAAAACCCAGCTATCGCTAAGAAAATCGTTGGCAAAGCTACTCTCGCCGCCCGTGCTAGAAAAGCTGCTCGTGCCGCTCGCGATAACGTCATTAGGAAAGGTGCTTTCGAAGGTCTTAATCTCCCTTCGAAACTTGCCGACTGTTCCTCGAGGAACGCCGAAGAATGCGAACTCTTCATCGTCGAGGGTAACTCCGCTGCCGGCTCCGCCAAGGAAGGTCGCGATTCCCGCATTCAAGCCATTCTACCTCTTCGTGGTAAAGTTCTTAACACCGAACGTGCTCGTCTCGATAAAATGCTTGCAAACGCCGAGCTAGTCTCTCTCATTAAAGGCCTCGGCGTCGGTATTGGCGACCAATTTAACATCGATGGCCTCAGATATCATAAAATCGTCTTTATGACCGATGCCGATGTCGATGGTTCACACATTTCCACCCTTCTTCTTACATTCTTCTTTAGATACATGCCAGACATCATTAAAGCTGGGCATGTTTACCTCGCTAAACCACCTCTATTTGGCCTCATTAAAGGCACCGGAAATGGTCGTAAAATCGATTATATATATGATGAACAAGCCCTCGAGGATACTTTAACTAAGAAGATTGCCGAGCGTAAAGCCGCCGGCACTAAGATTGATGAAGAATCCGAACGTTTCAAACAGGCCGGCTACACTGCTCAGCAGCGTTTTAAAGGTCTTGGCGAAATGGATGCTTCTCAACTCTGGGAAACGACGATGAATCCAGAGAACCGTATCCTTATCCGTGTCAACATCGAAGATGCCGAAAAAGCCGATGCTATCTTCTCGAAACTGATGGGTGACCAAGCTGAGCTTCGTAAAAACTTTATTCAGGCAAGAGCGGCCTCTGTCGATCTTGATGATTTGGACTTTTAAGGAGGAACCATGGAAGACGACAAGAATAAGAATATGAATCTACCAGAAGAAAACATGCCTGAAGAGTTACCATCTGAGGACATTATCGCATCCGAAGATGGCCTTCCAACCGCTGAGGACGGCATTGAACTTCGTACCGTCGAAAACACGATGGAAGATTACTTCCTTCGCTATTCGCTCTCTGTGATCGTAGACCGCGCCCTCCCGGACGTCCGTGATGGCCTTAAGCCAGTCAACCGCCGTATATTATATGCAATGAATAAAAATGGCTGGAAAGCTCCTCACGCTACCGTAAAGTCCGCCCGTATCGTCGGTGAAGTCATGGGTAAATATCACCCACACGGCGATTCGTCGATTTACGATGCTATGGTGAATCTCGCTCAGCCGTGGAAGATGCGCTACACCCTCGTCGAAGGCCAAGGTAACTTCGGTTCCATGGATGGTGATGAGCCGGCCGCCTCTCGTTACACCGAGGCTCGTCTTGATAAAGTCGGTGCTGAATTACTTGCTGACATCGAGAAGGAAACCGTTGATTTCCGTGATAACTTCGATGGTACCGAAAAAGAGCCAGCCGTACTCCCATCCGCTGTGCCAAACATTCTTTTGAACGGTCAGATGGGTATCGCCGTCGGTATGGCTACGAACATCCCACCACACAACCTCGGTGAGCTCGTTGATGCAACCGTCGCTCAGATTGACGACCCAGAAATCTCGCTTGAAGGCCTCATGAAATACGTGAAAGGCCCAGATTTCCCAACTGGCGCTGAAGTTTATGGTGGCGCACCAATGAAACAAGCCTATGCCACTGGTAAAGGTTCCGTCGTAATTCGCGCCGTTGCCAATATTGAAGAGCGCAAAAACGGTCGTTTCAACATCGTTATTACCGAAGTTCCATACGGCATGAGCAAGGAAGACTTCATCGACAAAGTCCGTGACCTTGTTCTAGCTAAAAAATTGGATCACATTGCTGATGCGCGTGACGAGTCTGCCCGTGGTAAAGTCCGTGTCGTAGTTGAGCTGAAAAAAGACGCTTTCCCGAAGAAAATCTTGAATCAACTCTATAAACTCACTCCACTTCAGACTTCTTTCCACTACAATATGCTTGCGCTCGTCGATGGCATTCAGCCACGCATCCTCGGTTTGAAGGAGATTTTGGCAGAGTTTATCAAACACCGCCAAAAAGTCATTCGCCGCCGTACAGAATTTGATCTTAGAAAAGCCAAAGAGCGTGCGCACATCTTGGAAGGTTTGAAGATTGCTCTTGATAACATCGATGAAGTAATTAAAGTCATTCGTGCTTCTTACGATGATGCCGATAAGCAACTCATGAGCCGGTTCGGTCTCTCTGAAATCCAGGCTAATGCCATCCTTCAGATGCAACTTCGCCGTCTCCAAGGACTCGAACGTGACAAGATTGAAGAAGAGTTGAAACAACTTCATGAATTAATCAAGAAACTTGAAGCTATTCTCGCTGACGAAAAGGAAGTTCTTCGCGTCGTGAAAGAGGAACTCATCGCTATCAAAGAGAAATACGACGATCCTCGTCGTTCGAAGATTATCAACCATGAAGTTGGTAAATTCTCTGAAGAAGAGCTCATTCCAGAGGAAGAGAGCGTCATCCTTCTTACTACCGAGAATTACATTAAACGCTGTTCACAAAACGATTTCCGTCGTCAGAACCGTGGTGGTAAAGGCAAGCGCGGTATGACTACGAAGGAAGAAGATGTGATTGCCCAGATTATGCCGGCCAATTCACACGACTACCTCTTGTTCTTCACGAACCAGGGTCGTATCTTCCGTATTAAAGCCTACGAAGTACCGCAAGCTTCACTCGCTGCCAAGGGTACTGCCGCTGTGAATCTCCTCAATATGCATCCAGAAGAGAAGATTACCGCCATCATTAAACAGGGTACTGACGCAGCTGACGGCTTCCTCTTTATGGCTACCAAGAAGGGTACGATTAAGAAATCCGCGATTAAGGACTTCAATAATATCCGTAGCAACGGTCTCATCGCCATCAAACTTGATAGTGGTGACGAACTCCGCTGGGTCAAAGAGACTACTGGTGATCACGATATCGTTATCTCCACCTCGGCTGGTCAAGCCACTAGATTCAACGAGAAAGAAGTCCGCGTCATGGGTCGTTCTGCCATGGGCGTCCGCGGTATGCGCCTCCGTCCGAAAGACGAAATCGTCGGTATGGATGTGATTACTGACCCGGGTCAAAAACTCATCGCTGTCTCAGCTAATGGCTATGGTAAAGCCACGCTCGTCTCTAACTTCCCACCACACAAACGTGGCGGAGTTGGTATCAAAGTGGCTGCCGTAACTGAGAAGACCGGTCCAATCGCCGCTGTTCATACGCTCGATCCTCTAGCTAAAGAAGTCATCATGATGTCAACCAAGGGCCAAGCCATTCGCGTTGCGACGAAAGAAATCCCAACGCTCGGTCGTGCCACCCAAGGTGTCCGTATCATGCGCCTCAATGAAGGCGATACGATTGCTTCCATTGGTATCATCCCACCAGAAGAAGAAGGTGAAGAAGGCGATGCTGCTGAAAGCGAAGCGCCGGCCAAAGCTCCGGCTGATGCCGAAAAACCAGCCGAAGAATAAGCCTAGGCGGAATTAAAAAATAGGTGGGGGGTTGCCAAAAAATGGGGAATCATCTATTACTCCTTCCAGATAAAAAACTGAAAGGAGTATATGAAGAAATCCCCATTTTTATTAACTCTAATTATTTTGCTCGGTTTAGCCTCTAAACCAGTAAACGCCACGAGCACTACGCTCTTGCCTGGCGACGAAACCTGGTGGAGTATCAAAGAACTCGCCACCTATTACAATCAGAAGAACGCCGAAAGAGAAGCCCGTTGCTATGACGATATCGCCTGTCACGACGAAGCACTTAATAATGATCTAATGGACGCCGAGTATGCCGCTGGCCGTGCCGTTTTCTACGTTAATCGCTTCGCCATCGCCTCCGTCAATCGTGAAACTAGCGACATTGAGGTCTATTATAATAATGATGATCTTGATGTTTCGAAATACAACCCTGGTTGGCGCGATTCAGATCTAAAAACACTCTTTATTGGTTGGTTTGAAGAGGACTCTAATCAGCTCTTTGGTTTATCTGATTCTAGTCTCCTAAACTCTAGTGGTGTCGGCCAGCATACTCTCATCTCTCAATCTAATAATTCTGGCGTCATCCCGTCACAAGCCTTTATCTCAATTGGTTTTGACAACGACCTCGCCGAGAATCGCACCGGCCTCATCGGCTATGCTGTTGGCTCGACCTTTTATAAGGGTCGTGAACTGCTCGATCTTTCAATGTGTCTAAATGATCCGAACTGGGTGAGTTGCGATTTATATGTCTCGTCATCCGGTGAGGCCAAATATTATGTCACCGTCGACCTTGAGGATGTCGGTCCAGACCTTCCGCCAGAGATTGATGAGCCACATAACCCTATCGACGACCCGTTTGTCGAACCAACTATCGACCCAGAACTAACCCAGCCAGAACCAACGCCAGAAAACACCATTGCCACCCCATCCACTCTAGAAATTAGCCAAATTACCGCGCTGAGCGAAGCTCCGGCCGAAGTTATCGCCACAACCATCACCGAAACAGTCACCGAAACGCCTACTGAGCTAGCACCAGAACCCACCGAAAAAGGGAACGAAACTAGTTCTGTCGACATCCCACTGACCAGTAATACAATCGAGAATACCACTAAAAAGTGCGCCAAATCCGAGTTTCCATGGTGGTTTATTGTGCTCGTTTTAGCTGGCGACGCCATTATTATATGGTTCTTCATGCCAAAACCACAAAAAACTCGCTAAATTGCAAAAAATCTTGAAAAAAACTCTTGACATTATTAAAGGGATTTGATAAGATGATACTAGTCTAAAGCTGCGAGATGTATTTTAGGAGTCTTTAGAATTAGTTTAACAATTTAGTTGTGCAATTTAGTTCTTTTAGACATTGTCTAAAAGAGCAATCATCGTCAGTTTTACTTTATGAACTATGAGTTCAAACACTTTAATGGAGAGTTTGATCCTGGCTCAGGATGAATGCTGGCGGCGTGCCTAAT
>CAMJXP010000016.1 GCA_946409745.1 uncultured Candidatus Saccharibacteria bacterium
TAGCATGGAAGATTTTGACTATTTAGGTGAGGGAGAGGTATACCTCGATGGCGCATGCCAGAGTTTGCGCCCGCGTCCAGTAATTGACGCAATCAACAACTATTATTCTGAACATAATTCCTGTGGTGAGCGCGTGAAATACAAGTGGGGAAGAGTGACCGATGAAAAAGTTGAAGCCACCCGCGAGAAGGTTCTGAAATTCTTAAAACTAAAATCCAAGAAGTACACCGTTTCATTTACTTTGAACACGACCTACGGCATTAATTTGATTTTGAACCAAATCAAGGCCGATAAATTTAATAAGATCATGACGAGCGATATTGAACATAACTCGCCGTTTCTGGCATCGCTCGCGTTCTCGGAACGCACTGGTTTGCCACGCGAAGTGATGGTACGAAATGATGATGGTTCGATCGATTTAAAGAAATATGATTTTAAGAAAGCCATTGTCGTGGTTAACTGTGCATCAAACTTTGATGGTCGTAAATTACTAAACATTAATGAACTCGAAAAAGCCGTCCACAAAGCCGGTGGCATTTTAATTATCGATGCCGCACAGGCCATGGCACACTCGGCTGACATTGTGCGCGGTGTGGAAGTGGATGCGATTTGTTTCTCGGCGCACAAACTCTATGCCCCATCACTAGGTGTGATTGTTTGGAAGGATGAACTAGATGATGTACTGGATGTTCGTTTCATTGGTGGTGGTATGGTGGATGATGTCGATAAAGAAAAGTATGTTTTGTCGGCCAATAATAAAGAGCACCGCTATACGCGTTTCGAATCTGGGCTCCAGGCTTGGGGCGAGATTGTCGGTCTCGGTGCTGCACTTGATTGGCTGGAAAAACTCCCGAAAAAGGACTGGCAAAACCTCGAGAAGAATACGAAAGAATTATTCGATTTCCTAAATAGTTCAAAGAAAGTTCATCTCATTAATAAAGAGCCAAACCCAACCATGTCATTCTACATTGAAGGACTCGATTCACATCTAGTAGGCGAAGCGTTGTCGCGCGAGAATATCATGGCAAGGACTGGTTATTTCTGCGTGCATTATTATCTTGATCATGTGAAGGGCTTCCCGCCACTCATTCGTTTTTCACTCGGGCTTCATAACCGTCCGGAAGACATCGAGAAGATCAAGAAAGTCCTTGGAAAAGTCATTAATTAATCTCTTTGTGTTACAATAATATATATTATGGTGTGTATTGCTGCATTTATTATTTTGGCACTAATCGGAATTTTTGTTGCCATCATTTCTATTTTTAAACCAAAAGTAGGAAAGGCCTATCTCAAGGCGATGAAAAAAGCTTGGGGTTGTCTTTGGAAAAAAGTTCGCTTGCAGAAATGCGAAACCGGCTTTAAAGACGATGTAAAAAACACATTACTTAGTCGCGTGATGCTTAAGCATCCGGGCTGGGTCAGGCCGCTTTCGATTGTAATCGAATTCCTGTCGATTGTGATTGTCGTAGTAGCAGTATGGGCGCTCCTTACGGCGATTAAGTCACTGCTCGCGCTCTGGGCGCTGGGTAGCTGTAACGTAACGAAGCCTTCGGCCTGTACCATGGGCGCTGAAATGTGTTCGATTGATGAAGATGAGCCGAAGAATGTCTTTGAGGCAACTGGTCGTTGGTTCACGGAATGGGGCGAGATTTTTGAAGCCATTCCGGACAAATTCAGGACATACAACATTGATGATTATGGATTTGCATACATCGTGGTCGGTGACGAAGACGAGAATAAAAAGACGGCGGTCGACATTTTCGATCCAGGTTGCTCGGTTTGTATGACGTCATACAAAAACCAGAAGGCAGCCGGATTCTTTGAGAATAATAATGTCAGGCTCGTACCGTTTGCGATTCAGGGCGCGGATGATTCGTATAAGTTCAAGAATTCTGAGATAGTTGTTAGATATATGTATGCTGCTAATAAAATCAAATCTGAATATGCCGTTACGATTATTGACAAGATTTATACTGGCAAGAACCATGATAATTACTCATACCAAGATTTAATTAATGACGATTATAGCAAAGAGGACACTGTGAAGCATTTAGAAACGTGGTTAAGGAACGCTGGCGCGACCGAGAATGAAATTGAAGGAATTCGTGGTAATGCAAAGTCCCAGGAGGTCACCGATATCATGGCGAGGAATCGTCAAATTGTCGAGAATGAATTAAGAGTCAAGGGTATTCCGACCATGCTTTATGACGGCCAGAAACATACCGGGCTTTGGAAAGCGGAATAACGCTTACGCTTTATTGTAAAATTTACAACATTTTTGCATTGACCGCTGTTAAATTGGTGGAAAACTTTTGAAGAAAAATCTTGACTTTACGGTCACCTAGATATAATATAATATTAATACTATATTTAGACAGGATGCGAGGTATGTCTGAAATTCCAGAAAAACAAATAAAGAGACTCCGTAGCCTCATCAATGAGGCCGAGACAAATTTATCAGCTGCAAAAGAGCTTCTAGTTTCGATTCTAGGAGATGGCGATTCAATTACAGCTCCACGTGAGACGGTAGTTTCGGGCCCAGAAGGCAAAATTATTGAAGGTATCTTTGATGGTCAAATTATGATTGGCCCGGATGGCAAGAACTATCCAGTGCCAGCCAACTATGCTTCTAAGTCGAAGCTCGTTGAAGGCGACATCATGAAGCTCACTATTACTGAAGATGGCAAATTCCTTTACAAGCAGATTGGTCCAGTCGAGCGCAAGACCGTGATTGGTACTCTTACTCATCATGATGATAAGTATTATGTAGAGGTTGCAGGTAAAGAATATCAGATTCTTTATGCTTCCGTGACATATTTCCATTTGCGTGATGGATCACAAGTTTCAGTAACAATTCCAGCTGATAATAGCGAAGCAACCTGGGCGGCAGTTGAGGCTGCGCTCTAGGTTTATGCATGGCGAAAGCATTATATAGAAAATATCGACCAAAATCTCTCTCCGAAGTCGTAGGACAGGAGCAAGTTACTCGTGTACTAGAAAATTCCTTAAAGCAAGGGAAGATTTCGCATGCGTATTTATTTATTGGCCCACGCGGCACCGGGAAGACCTCAGTGGCACGCATTTTTGCGCACGAAGTGAATGGTTTTAAATACGAGCTCGAAGATGATTATGTCGACATTATTGAAATTGATGGTGCTTCAAACCGTGGTATCGACAATATTAGGGAACTGCGCGAGAAAGTTGCCATCGCGCCGACTTCTGGCAAATACAAGATCTATATCATTGATGAAGTTCACATGTTGACGAAAGAGGCCTTCAATGCACTTCTAAAGACCTTGGAAGAGCCGCCAAAACACGTGATATTCATTATGGCGACGACTGACGCTTACAAAGTGCCCGTCACAATTACATCAAGAGCGCAGACTTATACTTTTTATCTCGCCGATGAAAAGACGATGTTTGATTATCTAAAATCCGTTTGCGAGAAGGAAAAGATTAAAATTGACGATGACGCCTTAAAAATCGTCGTGAAGCGCGGTGGTGGTTCGTTCCGTGATTCATTGTCGCTACTCGATCAGATTTCAACTTTATCGGACGATAAGATTACGAGAGAACTCGTGGTTTCAGCGATGGGTCTCCCAGAAGATGAAAAGATTAAAGAACTACTCGATAGCTATGCTTCAGGTGATCTCGAGCAAATTACGAGTGTGTTAAAAACTGTTTTAAGTAGTGGCGTAAAGCCAGAAACTTTGGCTAGTGAAATGATTTCGCTCATCATTGATGCACCAAGGCCGGAGCTTTTACCGCTCCTTGCAAAACTGCCAGAAATCAAGGCGCCATTTGCGGAAGCTAAACTGCTCGTTGCGATGACACAGACTCTAGCAACCACCGTGACGGCAAGCCGCACTACCGTGTCGAGTGTACAGTCTGTCAAAGTCGAGAAGAAGCCAGAGCCAGAGAAACCAGCCGTGGTCACGAAAACCGTTGAGAAGACTATTGAAAAGACTAGTGTAGAAGAAAGTGTTTCGGTTAGCACGAATACTGATTTTGATTGGGGTAGATTCGTCGAAACAGTGACTAGACTGAATGATGGGGTTTCGAAACAACTAAAGGACGCCGATTACGACGTAGTTGGTGGCGTACTGAATATCTATCCGAAGAATAAAATGGAAGTGAGGCTCCTCGCTCGCGACAGCAATCGTCAGGTTCTGGCTCAAGCTTGCAACATGAAGGTTGTCATTCACGAAATCGGCGATAATCCGCACAAAAGTCAAGACTTACTACTTTCAAAGATGTCCGCTATAATGGGAGGAGAGGTAAAAAACGATGGAGGAGGTAACCCATTCTAAATCAGGTGGTCGCGTGCCACCGCAAGACGTCGAAACCGAGCGTTCTTTGCTCGGTGCGATTATGATTTCGGACGGCGTGATGGTAAACGTCTCCACGATTTTGAAACCGGAAGACTTTTATGATAAAAGACACCAAATCATTTATGGTGCAATGATGAATCTTTGGGATGCACACAGACCAATTGATCTTGTGACTATCACGAACGAATTAAAGACCCAGAAAAAACTGAATGATGTTGGGAAGGCGACTTATCTTGCTGAACTCTCCAACTTGGTCACGACGGGCGCCAATGCTAAAGCGTACGCCGAGATTGTGGAACGGGCTGCGATGCGTCGCAAACTGATTGCTGCTGGTACGGATATTGTTGAGAAAGCTTATGAAGAAGATGCAAATGTCAACGAACTAGTTGGCGAAGCTGAGAAGGAATTATTCAAAGTCTCCGATAAAGTCATCAAGTCCGATTATAAAACGATGGACGCTCTCACGGCAGAAGCATTTGAGCGTATTGAGGCATTATACAAGAATAAAGGCGCACTTCGTGGCCTCAAGACCGGCTTTAGTGAACTCGACAAAAAGACCGCTGGTTTTCAGAAAGGAGATCTTATCATTATTGGTGCCCGCCCGGCCATGGGTAAAACGACTTTTGCACAAAACCTAGCCTTCAACTTTGCTTCAATCGGTAAGGGTGTTCTGTTCTTCTCAATGGAGATGGCTTCCAGCGAGATTGTTGATCGTATGGTCTCAAGTATTTCTGGCGTCGATAACTGGAAAGTGAGAACTGGTAATCTGACTAACGACGAAATCAATCAGGTTGACGATGCGCTCGCTGATCTTTCTGATATGCCACTTTACATTGACGATACGAGCTCAATGGACGTGATGGAAGTAAGAAACAAGGCCCGTCGCGCGATGCATGATAACGAGATTAGTGCGGTCGTGATTGATTATTTGCAGCTCATTCAGGGCTCAGCGCGCTATGCCGGTCAGCGTGTTCAGGAAGTTACCGAAATCTCCCGTAATCTCAAGATTATGGCGCGTGAACTCGACATTCCAGTGATCGCTTTGGCACAGCTTTCTCGTAACGTGACTGGGCGTGATAACCCAAGACCAATTCTATCCGACATTCGCGAATCAGGTTCGATTGAGCAGGACGCTGACCTTGTGATGTTCCTTCACCGTGACGATTATTATCATCAGAATGAAAAAGACTATGAGGACACCAATATCACCGAGCTGATTCTTGCGAAGCACCGCCACGGCGCGATTGGCACCATTGAACTCTACTTCAAACCAGAACTCTTACGCTTTATTTCGCTTGATAAAACACACGAATAAAGTTATAATAATTATGTGAAGAAAATCATAATTTCTAAACTTTTTTTGTATAGATATCGGTTTGTGGTTGGTTATATTTTGCTAGGAGCAGCCTTCATTTTTCTGCTGTTCTTACTGCCTTTGTTCGCGCAAACTGGGCTATCCGCAGCCGAAATGAATTCGGCGACTTCATCTTATGAACTTAATTGGGACTCACCAACTACTGGCGATTTGGTCGACGTTCCGTATCGTGCGCTTCAAAAAGTTTCCATTATGTTATTCGGTTTAACACCATACGCGATAAAGCTACCGAGTATTTTAGTCGGCCTAATCCTTGGTTTGCTACTTATTCTTCTGCTCAACCGTTGGTTTAAGAGCAATGTGTCGCTTCTCGCATCCTGTCTCGTCGTTTTATCGACGCCATTCTTGTTCCTAGCGGGGAATGGTACACCACTCATTATGATCGTATTCTGGCCAACGCTCTTACTCTGGCTTGGATCAAAAATCCAGGGTGAGAAAAGACCGAAACCGATGTATTCATTATTATTTGCGGTAGCAATGCTACTCTCAATTTTCACACCATACATGCTCTACTTTGCTGCCTTTTGTATAATCTTTGTATTCTTGCAACCACATCTGCGTTTCGTGATTAAGAGCTTGCCAAGATTACCGCTTTCAATCGTGTCGGCACTAATCATCGCTGGCATGGCAACACTGATTATTAATATCATACACCAGCCAGAAGTATTACCTGAGCTCTTAACGGCTAAAGATTTTTCATTCTCGCATTTCTTCCACAACATTGCGATGGGGGTCACGCCAGTCTTCCTGTGGGATGGTTCACTCGAGAGCGTCTTTATGACTCCGCTAGTTGGGCTCCCGACTTTAGCACTCGCATTGGTCGGCTTATTCTCGACTACTAAGGGCTTCTTTGCGTCGAGGAACATGATTGCTTCGCTATTATTCCTATTTACTATCCTAATCACTGGCTTTAATCCGGATGCCGTAATCTTCTTGATTCTACCGCTTGCCATTCTGATTGCGCATGGCTTAAAGTATTTACTCGAAAAATGGTATGGGCTCTTCCCAGAAAACCCGTACGCTCGGATTGCCGCAATTGTCCCGCTTGCTATTTTGTTTACTGCGATTATCCTACCAAGTTTATTACAGTACGTGTATGGCTATCGTTACAACCCAAATGTAGTGGGTCAATTCTCACAGGAACTCTCGATCATTAGAAAGAACTTAAAAGACGAGACCTTGCTCGTCGACCCAGATAATTATATATTCTATAAGATTCTCGAGGATTCTACTGATATTATTGTTGATTGTGACTACGATGAAATGCCAGCGAGACTGGCTTCTATGAATGCGTCGATTGAAGATGAGAATTACACGCTGGAGCGCATTATTACGTCCCCTATGCGCGAGAATTCTGATATAATATATCTATATACGGTAAAAGGAGAATAATATGGGTCAGACTATGGACCAGATGAAGCTCTTGAATCAGCTTCGCAAAGCACAAAAAGAACTTAAGAATGAAATCGTTGAAGTCGAAGCCGGTGATGGCGCAGTCGTAATTCAGATTAATGGTGAACTAAAAGTCAAAAAAGTCAAAATCGATCCAGAGAAAGTCGATCTCGATGATATTCATGAACTTGAGCGTTGGATTGAGAACTGTATGCGCGATGGCTTTGCGAAAGCCCAGGAAATTGCAACCGAAAAAATGAAACCTTTGATGGGTGGCCTCGGCAACCTCGGAATGTAGAATGCTCCCGAAGGCGCTCATCGATACGATTAATGCGCTTGGAATGCTCCCAGGCGTGGGTCCAAGAACGGCGGAAAGATATGCCTATTATCTTTTTAAATCTAATTCAAAAATCTCGGAACAAATTGCCGATGCACTTTCAAATTTGCATGACAAGGTTAAATCCTGTCCGGTGACTTTCGCTTTAATTGATGCGGACGAAGAACTATCACCACTCTACACTGATCCTGAGCGTGATAAAAAGACCGTACTCGTTGTAGAAGAGCCACTGGATATTTTTGCGATTGAAGCGACGCATGGTTACCACGGCACTTATCACGTGCTAGGTGGTGCTGTCTCGCCAATTGATGGCATTACGCCAGACCAGCTCCATATTAAGGAGCTCACCGAGCGCGTCAAGAAGGATAAAGTTGAAGAAGTGATTATTGCGACTAACCCTTCCGTAGAGGGTGAATCAACTGCGCTTTTGCTTGAAAAAGTTTTACATGAAGTGGAGCCAAAACTAAAACTTACTCGTCTCGCACGAGGCTTACCGCTTGGCGTCGATATCTCCTATGCCGACCAAGTGACGATTAGTGCGGCCTTAGAGCACCGCACTGATCTTTAATACTTTTCTAGTGCCTTGAAATCAACTTTGGCGAGTTTGGTCTTTGGCAACTCTGGCAGGAAACGAATCTCGCGTGGTATCTCGTATTTAGCGAGATACTTTTTGTAGATGTTGGCTAAATCTTTTTTGATGGCGCGCTCGGAAGCTTTATCTTTTGCCACGATAAAGACGACGACTTTCTCGCCACGAAGTTTGTCTTCACGACCAACTACGGCGCAGGCAGAAACTAGATTGCATTTCAAGGTGACATCTTCGATATTGGCCGGATAGATATTGTAGCCGTTTGAAATAATCATACGCTTTAAGCGCGAACGGAAGTGAATCACGCCACGCTCATCGGCGTAGCCAATATCGCCAGTGCGGAGATATTTCTTGCCGCCAACCATAATAAAGGCTTCTTCAGTTTCTTTTGGCTTGTTTAAGTATTCCTTCATAACAGCGAGGCCACGAACCAGGATTTCGCCGTCATTTCCGAGTTTGGCTTCTTTCTTGGTTTTTAGATCCATAATAACCACTTCATTATCTGGCAGTGGATAGCCAATCACGTCTGGTTCTTCCGCGACACTCTTTGGTGAGAAGATGAAGCCGCCGGAAGCTTCGGTAAGACCATAGCCATTTTCAATAATAGCTTTCGAACCATGAGCTTTCAAGAAATCATTAATCTTTTCCTTGCTCGTCATACTAATCATGTCGCCACCAGACACGACGAAACGGACGTTCTTTAATTCATTTTTCTTGAATTTAATCTTAGTGAGATATTCAAAGACGGTTGGAACGCCGACTAGGATATTGATTTTATATTTTGTGATGTATTTCTTGAGCTTCTTGGCATTGAACTGTGGAATCAAAACGACGCGGGAACCGAAATAAAGTGGCATGTGAAGACAACAACCAAGACCAAAGGCGTGGAAGTTTGGCAGGAAAGATAGATAAGCGTTCTCGGCCTTTAGTAACTCTGGCACTAAGTATTTAGCGCCAAGCGTCTGCGCGTTGAAGTTGAGGTTTGTAAGAATAGCGCCCTTTGGTTTACCAGTAGAACCGCCGGAGTAGAGAATCACGGCTGGGTCTTTGCTATTCACACGAGCGTGTGGATTGCCGATAAATTTGTCGGCACGATTTAGGAATTTGTCCCAAGTAATAATCTTCTGGTCGGTCTTAATATGGTTTTTGCGGCCTTTTGTGAGTTTATAAATCACGCGGACAGCAAGGTCCATTGAACGGGTGGCCGAAACTACGACGACTTGTTCGAGATTAGTGTTCTTGATAATCGCTTCGACTTTCGGATAAGTGATGTCGATGCAAAGCATGATTCTAGAATCAGCATCATTTACATATTCTTCGATTTCTTTTTCGGAAGAGAGCGGATGTACCATGTTTGCGACGGCACCGATTTCATTAATCGCATAGAACATATAAACCGCTTCTGGGGTATTCGGCATACAAACGGTAATGCGATCGCCTTTTTTAGCGCCGGCTTCCTTAAGAGCAGCGGCGACTTTATTAATCTTTTTGATTAATTCTTTGTAAGTGATTTTGATATCGAAATAATCGAGTGCGACATTGTGTGGCCATTTACAAGAAGCCTCGTAAACTGCGTCGTACATACCGCCGTCAAAATATTCAATATCTTTTGGTAATTTTTCGATATAGCCATACTTGGCACGTTCGAGCTTCATATCGAGGGTGCGAAGAGCATGCTTTATCTTACTATAGACATATTCAAGCATAATATATATTTTACCATTTTTTAGTGGTATTTGGTGTATAATGTGGATATATGGACAAGAATTTCAGGGTGAGGGTAGTCTGTGGGCTGGGGATGTTCATTGTTGCACTCGTAGCATTGTATACTTTTGACAGTATCCCATTTAAAATCATCTATGGTTTATTCGCGCTGATTTCGGCGATTGAATTAATCTCATTCTTCTGGCGCAAAATCAGTTTCTGGCACGTGCTACTCGCGATTATTGAAATTGTTTTCTTAGTTTGCTCTTCAATTTGGGTCGCCAAAGTCGATCGTTATCATTTCTGGTATATTATTCTTGGTGTTTGTGGCTACGATATTTTCGCTTATCTACTTGGCAAGGCTTTCGGTGGCAAGATATTTAAGAAATCCCGTCCGTTCCCACACATTTCGAAGAACAAGACCTGGGAGGGAACTTTTCTTGGGCTTTTAATGTCGTTTCTCATGTGTCTTACAATGATGCTGGTTCGCGGCACCTTTGAGTTTGATTGGATTTATCTACTTTGTGGCCCGCTCGCACTCGTCGGCGATCTTTACGAAAGCTTCTTAAAGCGTCGCTTTAAGGTTAAAGACTCAAACGAGATCCTGATTAAGAACAAAGTTTTTGAAAAGATCGAAATGGTGATTGGTGGCACAGAAGGTCACGGCGGCTATCTGGACCGCATTGATTCAACGGCATTTACGACGACTATTTTATTATTGATTTCCATCCTTTAACGAGATATTCCAAACCGGAAATCACCGTAAGAACCAGGACGATAATTAGCAATGCGAAATTAATATTGGTAAATATTTCTGAGCCAATAATTTTATTTAGCAGAATGAGTGACAGCGTAATCATTTGCACCATGGTTTTGGCTTTGCCAGTTTTTGATGCGGCGAGGGTAATATCTTTTTTGGCTTCCATCATACGAACGCCGTCCACCATGAAATCGCGCACGATAATAATCGCAAAGAGCCAAATTGGTACGAGATTTTGATAGGTGAGGGCAAGGAAAGTGAGATTAACTAGCATTTTGTCGGCTAGGGGGTCGAGAAAGGCGCCGAGGTCTGTGACTTGTTTATTCTTCCTTGCTAAGTAGCCATCTACGAAATCTGTGACGGAGGCCGCCACAAAGAAACAGAGCGTCAAAATCTTGGCCGGCAGATTGTCAAAGAATATCAAAACGAAAAGCGGAACAGTGAATATGATTCGAATAAGAGTTAAAATCGTCGGTAGATTGATATGATTCTTCTTTTTATTCATTTTCTGGAAGATCTCTTCTGTGGTTCACTTTCCAGGCGCGGATTTTGGCAAATCTAGCGGCGAGTACATCGGTAGAATATTTATCGCCAAGCATGACGGTTTCTTCTGGAGTAAAGTGATATTCGTCCATCGCTTCGGTTAGCTTGGTGCTAAATGGTTTATGTGCCCACCAGACACACGGAACATTAATCGGCTCGCAGAATTTCTGCATCATCTTTTTGCGGCCATTATTTGAGATAATTACAACTTTAACACCAGCTTTGTGGCATTCGCTAATCCATTTTACGAGCTCTTCAGCCGGCTCTTTTTCGGAATGAAGCCTAAGGGTATTATCAAGATCACAGAGCAAAAGCTTAACACCCTCACTTTTTAGGATTTCCGGCGTGACGTCTTCGAATCTTTCAAACTTTTTGTCTGCTTTGATTGAGTTCATGCAATAATTTTAGCACAAAAAACTGATATGTTATAATATATATTGTATGTATCAGAGATTCACGGATTTTATTAAAGATAAAAACCATATTTGCATTATTCAAGCCGAAAACCCGGATGGCGACTCGCTCGGCTCGGCTTTTGCGCTCGATTATTTACTGACCGGTAAAGAGGTGACTCTGTACTGCCCGGTGGATATTCCAAAGTATTTGCACTATTTTGCGGATTGGTCGAGGGTGACCAATGAATTTGATTACCGTGCCGATGGTTATATCATTGTTGATACAGCGGCTGAAGTTTTACTCTCGAAGCTACTCGATGATTCGGCGATTAAAAACCGTTTATATTCAGCACCAGTGCTTGTGATTGATCATCATGAGACGGAAGATGATTTAAACTTTCCACACGAAAGCATTATTGAAATCCGCCCAGCTTGCGCGGAACTCATTTACGAGATTGCCGTCGATCAAAAAATGGAACTTGGGATTGAGGCCACCGAAGCGATTTTCCAAGGGATTTTATCAGATACTTTGGGGCTCACCAGCACCTCCGTTACGGCGAGAACATTCGAGATTGCATCAGAACTCACGAAACTCGGTGCGATAGTGTCAGATCTAGAAGAACGTCGCCGTGAATTCATGAAGAAGTCACCAAGAATTCTTGATTACAAAGCCGATCTAATTAAGCGCATTGATTACTCGCTCGACGGGGAACTTGCCACCGTTCACATTCCGTGGGACGATATCCGCGAATATTCCGACGAATACAACCCGAATGTGCTGATTCTTGAAGAACTCCGTTTGGTAGAAGGCGTGAAGGTTGCCGTCGCGATTAAGACTTATCCGGATGGCAAGGTCACTGGCAAGATTCGCTGTGGTGTAGGTAGTGGCATTGCTGAAAAAATCGCTGGCTACTTTGGTGGCGGTGGTCATCCATATGCGGCTGGATTTAGAACCTATGATACGAATTACGAAGAAGTTTTGGCTGATTTAGTAAACATCATCCCAGGACTGCTCGCGGAGGCCGAGAATGAATAAACTAGAATTACACAAAGCCTATGATTTTTCATCTTCCAATCATCCGGCTTTTACGGCAGTATTTATCCATGGGATTGCCGCAAACTGGCAATCTTACGAACACGCGCTGGCATTTTTTGAGAAAGATGAAAAGATTAACGCAAGACTCGTGGCTTTTGATTTGCTCGGCGCTGGCGATTCTCTTAAATCAGATGAGTTAGAGTACACTTACGACGAACAGCTCGAAGCAATCAAGA
The DNA here is from genome assembly GCA_946409745.1 of uncultured Candidatus Saccharibacteria bacterium. GTDB lineage: Bacteria > Patescibacteriota > Saccharimonadia > Saccharimonadales > Saccharimonadaceae > Nanosyncoccus. Next base: position 12,699 of record CAMJXP010000016.1, read on the forward strand.
ATTCCATTAAGGCCGCCAGAATCAAGACGCCGTTTGTCTTGATCGGGCATTCAATGGGAACTTTTATTTCTGCGCGTTTCGCTTCGAAGAATCCTGACATGGTGAAACGACTGATTCTGGTTTCGCCACCGGTTTACACGAAGGAAGATTTAGTCAACCCAGCCTTTGCGGCGGCGATTAAGGTTTTTGAAGATGCGGTGAGTGTCAAAGACAAAACTATCGTGAATGAAAAATCTTTCCAAAACTCAATGAAAAACATCGTGATGGATCCAAAAAACTATGACGTACTGGTTGGTCTTGATCTTCCAATCGATATGATTATAGGCGATCTTGATAAATTCATCGCTTCTTACAATTTACCGAGGATTAAGCACACGAATCATAATATTAAGATTCATCACACGCCAAGTCATCACGGCGTTTCGCACGAAAAGTATTATATAATGGCAAAACTGCTGGAGGAGGAGACTAATGAAGCTTTATAATACTGCATCAAAAGAGGTCGAGGAATTCAAACCGATTGAAGAAGTAGTGAGGATTTACACTTGTGGCCCAACCGTTTACAATTTCCAGCACATCGGTAACTACGCATCCTATATCTATTGGGACTTGCTCGTTCGCACCCTGAAAGCCAACGGCTACCAAGTGAAGCGCGTTCTTAACCTCACAGATGTTGGACATCTTACTTCCGATGGCGATGAAGGCGAAGATAAACTCGAAAAAGGTGCCGCCCGCGAAGGGAAGAGCGTTTACGAAATCGCCGATATGTATTCAAATGACTTTCTCAAGAATTTCCGTAGTCTACATTTAACCGAACCAGATGTAATTGCGAAAGCCACTGACTATATCGAAGCAGATATGAAGGCAGTTGGCAAAATGACAGAAAATGGTTTTACTTATGAAACCGAAGATGGGATTTATTTCGATACCAGTAAGTTTGATGGCTATGCTGATTTCGCGAGACTAGATCTAAAAGGCCTCCAAGCTGGCGCGAGAGTTGGCTTTAATGACGAAAAGCGGAACGTCTCAGATTTTGCCGTTTGGAAGTTTATCAAGCCCGGCGAAAAACACGCCATGCGTTGGGATTATCTTGGTCGTCCAGGTTATCCGGGCTGGCACCTTGAGTGCTCCACGATTATCCACGAAGAACTCGGCGAACCGATTGACATCCATACTGGTGGCATCGATCATATCCCAATCCACCATACTAATGAAATTGCGCA
>CAMJXP010000017.1 GCA_946409745.1 uncultured Candidatus Saccharibacteria bacterium
TACCGGTAATCACGACGGATCTATCAAAATGATAGTCTTGCCACTTGGTGAGGATAAGACCAACGTCTTTGGCTTCATAAGTCGGGACACCTTCTTTATTAATGAAAACACGGGTGTGAAGACCGAATTTTTCGCCGTTAAAAATGGTGGCGCCATCGCTTAATTCGTAGACACCTTTTTCGAGTTGCTCTTTCACGGTCTTTAGACCAAGGCCGGCGACGGTGGATTCTGGGTAGTAGCGGTCAAATTTGACACCGATTTTATTATAAAAATCATTGAAATAATCGTAGGAAAGTTCACGACCACGCCAGTAGAGTTTGGCGGTGTCGGTATCGTGGAGATCTTCGGCGTTAATCTTATAAATCTCTTTGTTTATCTCGGTGATTTCGGCGTGAGCGGCTTCGTCTTCGTCATAAACAGCAGTGCCTTCAACATAGCATCTTGCGATATCGTCGATGGTGAGTTCTTCGAGAGATTTTTGCTTTAAAACATACATCGTTTTCGCGACGTGAAGACCAACATCGCCACCGAAATTGGCGCGGATGACCTTGGCGCCGGCATTTTCGAAGAGGCGTGAAATCGAATCGCCAACGATCGAAGTATAGAGGTGACCAACATGTAAAACTTTAAACGGATTTGGATCGCTAAACTCGCAAATCACGGTTTTCCCGGCGTATTCACCGGAGGAAACGTGGGCGCTGAAATCTTGATCTAAAGCGTTAATCTTCTCGGCTAATTCGGAACCCATGACAGTGAAATTGAGAAAGCCTGGAGCTGAAACTTCGGCGTTATTGAACTTCCCTTTTAGCTCTTCGGCGATGGCCATGGGGGCTTTGTGCAAGTCTTTAGCAAGTTTTAACGGAGCGTTCGTGGAATAGTCGGCTGGAATGTTCTCTGGCGCAGGAGTTAAATCAACATCAAAATCAAGGTGATATAGTTCTTTAATAGTTTGTTCGAGCTGAGATTTGATGCTTTCCATATTATTTACTTTCTTTTTCGTTGGTTTCTTTCTTGCCGTTATATTCATCGACGAAATAAAGCGGGCGCGATTTGGACTCTTTGAAGATGCGACCGAGATACTCGCCGACAATACCAAAGAGCATGATGTTTACAGCGGCAAAGAAGAGGATGAGTAGGATGATAGCCTGGTAGGCTTGGACCGGAATCTGGGTGATAATAGCCTTCACGATGGCATAAATGAAGTAACCGATAAACATGATGGTGGTTGGGATGGCGATGTAGGTCGCAACTTTAAGAGGTGAAGTCGTGAAGGAAGTGATGCCGTCAATGGCGAGGTCGATGAGGCGACCATATTTCCATTTGGTCTTCCCGGCGACACGTGGGTCACGGTCATAGAGAACTTCTTTTTTCTTGTAACCAATCCAGCTGAACATCGATTTGGAGTTGCGGGAGGTTTCGCGCATCTGTTTCAAGGCGTTAACGCAACGGCGGTCCAGCAAGCGGAAGTCGCCGGTGTCTTTTTGGATTTCGACGCTGGACATCTTTTGGAGGACGCGGTAGTACATCTTGGAAGTCCACTTTTTTAGCCATGATTCGCCTTTGCGCGAGCGACGCTTGGCATAGACATCGTCGTAGCCTTGTTCCCAATACTTAATTAACTCTGGGATGACTTCAGGTGGATCTTGGAGATCGGCGTCGATAAAAATCACCGCATCGCCTTTGGCATAGTCGAGACCGGCCATGATGGCAATTTCTTTACCGAAGTTGCGCGAAAAAGTGACGTAACTGAAGCGCTTGTCTTCGGTGCGCTTTTTCTTAATGATTTCGACGGTTTTATCTTTTGAGCCATCGTCGACTAAGAGAACCTCAAAATCGTGACCGGTTTGCTTGTCAATCAGCTTAGTGATGCGCTGAAGGCACTTTGGGAGTGCTTCTTCCTCGTTGTAAGCTGGAATAATAATTGTGATTAGTTTTTTCGCCATCTCTAATAAAAATCTTGTTTATAAGATATATTTTACTACATTTTTAGGTAAAAAGAAAATGGTAGAGGTGCGGGTAAGCGCTACGCGCTTTCCCGTACAGGCAATAAAAAATAAGATAAGAGTAAACTCTTATCTTCTTTTTTATCTGGTGCACGACTCTATATGAGGTTCGTACTCAATTATTATACCATGGTCAATCCCATTTTTTATAATATAATAGTTGTATCATGAAGAACCCAAATCAAGTAGATAACAACCAAGAGACAATACAACTTGCTGAATTCTATAAAAGTTTTATAAGAGAGAAAGCACACTCTAAAGAATATGCCGATCTGATGAATCCGATTATTCAGAAAATAGATGAAGAGCATGTGAAATATATTAATAATTCAATTTTGTTATGGAATGATTATGTGGGTGGAAGTGAAGCGCTCGTTGAATTATTGGCGAACATACTTGATTTAGGAGAACATAGCGTTACTTCGCATTACAAAAACGATAAATCACCTGCAATAGCGAAATATTCATGTGCAGATAAAGCGGTGCGCATTGCTTTCTACGACGGGCCAACTAGCGAAGCTCCCTCAAACCAATCAGCTAATAAGGTCGTAGAATTATGTAGAATTGTCGCTCATGAAATGTGGCACGGTTATCAATATAGAGAAATAGAAAAACATGGCCCCAGGGCACCCATTTATCAAGACAATTTCGAAAACTATATTAGAGCAAAAGAGGATTCTTTTCAAGAAAATTGCGCGTATTTAAAACAACCAGTTGAAGCTGAAGCATTTGTATTTGGAGATAAATTTGCATTCAAGTTTGTTGAAAAAATAATAAGTTCACTAGAGAAAGAACAAAGCGAATATAGGGGCAAAAAGGCAATGCATGCGGTTTCCGATGAAAAAAGCGAAGAGGAAGGCGATTACGATGTTTTCATTGGTGATACTATTTACTTGTCGGATGAAGATATGAAGGCGGCTGAATTAACAGCGCTAAAAAAGATATATAACAATTTAGGTATGCGGGTCGGGTGAAAGGAGTAGGGCCCCTCTGAATTTCTCTCCAGCACATATCAAATAAAAACTAGGCCTAAAGGGCCTATTTGGTGCGGGTAGAGAGAAAGGGTTTCTCTCGGCCCCACTCCCAAGAATAAAAAAATAAGAGCAAGCTCTCATTTTTTCATTCTTTGGTGCGGGTAGAGAGAATCGAACTCTCATCTCAAGTTTGGAAAACTTGCATACTAACCACTGTACTATACCCGCAAATTACGACGATATGGGGTGGGATATCGGGATCGAACCGACGACCTTCTGGACCACAATCAGACGCTCTAACCATCTGAGCTAATCCCACCATGTGAGTAATTATAGCATTTTTTCTCTTGAATTACTAGTCTATTTTGGAGGGCGAGAAGGGCCCATTGGCTTTGGTGGTTGGTAGGTCTTTGGCTTTGGGGCGCCTTGAACAATATTTTTACCCATGATGCTAGACTGATGATAGCCACCGATGTGCTGGCGATTTTGTTCGATTGCTTGACGAGCGGCGAAAGATTGGGCCGAAGCAGAACCCATGTTGCCACCATTTTGGGCTTTGCTGTAAGCCGAAGAATGAAAAACATCCTCTTTTTTGTCCTTGATGATGTATTTCGAAAATAGGCTAGTCATATTATTTTGGCAAGAGTAGAAATGCCACAGTGCCAGCTGCGGCGCCTAAGATAATAGTGATAATAATTGTGACGATAAGACCAATGCGGGAATCTTTTTCTGGCTTGTCGATGATGGTAACTGGTGTAGTTTCCTTCTCGACTGGAGCGACAACCTTTTTCTGGTAGACATTCTTGGAAAGCGGACGCTTGGTGACTTTCTCAGTGTTAACGAAGTTCGCTTTTGGAACTTTCAAAGTCTCGGTCTTTTTCGGCTCTGGCTTTGGCACCGGAGTAGTTTTCGCGACTGGCTTAGCAACCGGCTTAGCAGCAGGTTTCTTTCCCATGATTGGCATTCTCGAGGCGGTAATTTTGCGGGCTTTGGCCGCTTTAATCTCAGAATCGTCACCAATTGGACGCTTAGCAACCGGGGCAGTTTTTACAAATTTCTTGTTGTAGTCAACCTTTGGTGCAGGGTGATTAGAAATGGTAACACCGGCACGTGGTTTGCGCACGGCAAACATATCATTGATATCAATTTCATCGATCCCTTTGGTATGAGAATCATTTGCCTGAGTCGGTGTATCGTCAGGCTGATCTACTTTATGCGTTGGCACGAAATCGATGTATTTTCTGTTCATGACTTCACTCTTTTAGCTGTCTCGATTATATCAGCAAACTCACTGAGAATCAAGGAAGAGCCACCGATGAGGAGGCCGTTCACGCCTGGAACGGTAAGGTAGGCACCAGCATTGGACGGGTTGACGCTACCACCAAAGAGGATTGGCACGGCTTCGGCAACTTTGGCACTATAGGTGTCAGTGAGAATTTTGCGAATGAGTTTAACAACTTCGGCAATCTCGTCTGGGGAGGCGAGTTTAGCGGATTTGGTGCTGGAGATGGCCCAGACTGGTTCGTAGGCAATGATAACTTTATCGAGATCCTCTTCGGAGATTTCGGAAAGACCACCAACAACTTGGTCGCGAATAACATCGGCAGTTTCGCCAAAGGCACGTTCGGATTCGGTTTCACCAACGCAAAGAATTGGGGTGATTTTGTTACGAACGGCAGCTTCGACTTTTTTCTGAATCATTTTGTCATCTTCGCGGAAGATATAACGGCGCTCGGAATGACCAACAATACAATAATCGGCAAGACCACGGAGCTGGTTAAATGAAACTTCACCAGTATAGGCGCCATAATCGCGGTAATAGGCGTTTTGAGCGGCAAGTTTCATCTTGTGACGGTCGATTTGAAGTGACAGAGATTGTAAAGCGAGCGCACCAGGTGCGACGACAACTTCAACATCACGATAGTTTGGTACCCTCTTTAAGAGTTTATGAAGATAGATGGAAGCTTCACCGACCGAGAAGTTCAACTTCCAGTTGCCCACGATATAAGTTTTCATACCTTAATTATAGCATGCTATAATGGAATTATGAAAAAAGTTCTAGCATTTGATATTGACCAAACTCTAAATGTCGCAAAGACGCCAATTACGGACGAAATTGCTGAATTGCTGACAAAATGTCTGGATAAATTTGAGGTCTGTCCGATTTCGGGGCAGAAGTTTGACCAGTTTTTGATTCAGATCGTAAATCGGTTGCCGAACCCGACGCCAGAACAACTTTCGCATCTGCATTTGTTCGTGGCACAGGGTACACAGTACTACCGTTTTAATGTCGAGAAAAAGGATTGGGAACAAGTTTACAACTATCCTTTAACTGATGAACAGGTTGCGAAGATTTCTGCGACGATTGAGCAAGCAGCGAAGGAACTGGGTTACTGGGAAGAGGATAAGTTGAAGCCAGGCGATGAGATTATTGAAAATAGATTATCGCAAGTCACATTCTCGGCGCTCGGACAAGAGGCCGGAACCGAAGAAAAGTACGCCTGGGACCCGGACCACAAGAAGCGCGAGCAAATAGTAAAACGCTCTAAGGAGCTAGCGCCGGAGTTTGATTATGAAATCGGCGGGACAACTTCGATTAACGCGATTACACCGGGAATGAACAAAACGTTTGGGATGACGCATTTACTCGAAGAATTAAAAGTCGAGAAGTCCGATATTCTCTATTTTGGCGATATGACACAGCCGGGTGGTAACGATTATCCGGTAGTGCAAATGGGTATTGATACCATCACAGTGCGTAACCACGAAGATACCGCATTTGCTCTGCGTGGTATTCTAGGTGTGATATAATTAAAGCATGAATATTTTGATAGTGGGCAATGTCTTAAAAGACGTTTATCTTAATTTTGACAGCCGCACGGCTGACTTTGAAGTAGACAAACATAATGTGAAATGGTTAAACGTCGGGTTTAATGCATCTGAACACTTTTTTTACAGCCGGCATTCGAGCCTCGGTGGCGCCGCGGTAACGCTCGATGTGCTCAAGAAAATGGGGATTGAAGCGAGGATTTCGGCATCGAAACTGAAACTTGAAGAAGATGATAAAGGGATTGAGGCGGCGTTTTACCGCTATATCTTAGTGTCCGATGAAGGAGTGTCATATCTCGCGCCGATTCAAACGACCGATTCCCTGTTTGCTTCGCCGATTAATCCGGTGGACTACATTTTTGTGGATCGCTCGGCACATTTGTCACAGAAGGTGGCTGAGAAAATTGCCTCATTTCTAGATGAACATAGAGAAACCAAATTCGTGGCTTACGTAAAGAAGAATAATAAAGATCCATATCTAAAGGAACTAACTAACCGGGCGGATTTGTTGTTTGTGGAATCGATGGATGGAATCGAACATGAGAATGTGATTTTGATTTCTGATAGTGAGATTTCGTACAAAGATATTAAAGAGACAGTTTCGATTGAGCGCGTAGACAAACTCACGCATTTATCAGCATATTCGATTATCGCGGCGACGATTCTCGGTGGGTTTGTACTTGGTGAAACCGTGGAGGAAAGTTTAAGAATGGCTAAGGCGAATGTGGAGAATTCAAATCTGGATTCAGTACTAACACTAGAAGAGATGAAGAACCTTGCGACGATGCCGGCAGAAAGCATTGAACTGATTGCGGCAAGTTTAGTAGCGCCAAAGAAAGGGATTCTTGCGGCAGATGAATCGGGTGGCTCAATTAAGAAGAAGTTTGCCGAGCTCGAGATTGAAGATACATTTGAGAACCGTCACGATTACAGGCACATTTTCCTTACAACACCGGACCTCGAAAAGTACGTGAATGGCGTGATTCTCTTTGATGAGACAGCGCGCGACAAGACTGACAACGGCATGCCGAACGTAGACTATTTGATTTCGAGAAGGATTATTCCAGGGATTAAGGTTGATCAGGGGCTCGAGAAGTTTGAGAATTCGGAAGAGACTTGGACGAAGGGCTTAAATGATTTACCGGAGAGGCTCCGCGAATACTATGGTATGGGGCTCCGATTTGCGAAGTGGCGCGCAGCATTTAATCTAACACTTGATGAAAATGGCGAGGTTTTGACACCAACGGAGCATGCGATTAGTGAGAACTGTAAGATTCTCGCTGAATACGCGAAGGACTGCCAATCGGCCGGGCTGGTGCCAATTGTGGAGCCAGAGGTGGTTTATGATGGGTATTATCCGATTGAGAGAAATATCGAAGTGACGAGTAGAATTCTCGATCGTCTCTTTGACGAGCTCGAAAATTTCGAAGTGAAACTCGAGGCGTGTGTCTTAAAGGTCAACATGGTGCTCGCCGGAAAGAAGTTTGAAACACAGTCGACACCGGAAGAAGTCGGCAAGGCGACGGCAGATGTGTTAAAGAATCACGTGCCAGAGAAACTGGCTGGCGTAGTATTCTTGTCGGGTGGACAAACGGTCGAACAAGCCACGGCTAACCTCGGTGAAGTAATTAAAAATGGTCCGTTCCCGTGGCCAGTGACGTTCTCGTTTGCAAGAGCTTTGCAGGACCCAGCGCTCTATGCCTGGCATGGTGATATTAATAACGCTGAAGAGGCGAAGCAGGCCTTCAAAGCGCGTTTGATTGAGAATACGAAGGTTTTGTAATTCCCTTTTAGACAAAAAAATAACCCCCGTGATGGGGGTTAATTTTTACTTATTACTCAGCTTTTGGAGTTTCTTCTTCAGGCTTTGAGCCGTTGTCAGATGGAACATCAGCGGCGTCGACTGGAGCTTCGGCTTCGGCTTCGGCTTCACGAGCGGCAGCTTCAGCAGCTGGATCGTAGAGAGAAGCGATGACCTGATCGCTCTCGAGCTCTTTGTTGGCGAGTTCAACGCCAGTTGGAAGCTTAAGATCAGCGATTGTAAGCTTGTCGTCAACTTCTTTGAGGTTCGCTGCATCAATGGTGAGTTCGCTTGGAAGATCGGCAGGCTTAGCCTTGATATCAATTTCTTCCATGGCTTGATTCATTTCGAAGTGGAAGAGCTTAGAAGCGTCAGAAGCTTCGAAGTTTACAACCACGATTGGGGTGGTTGCTTCAACAACTTCGTTGGCCTTAATTGCCTGGAACTCAATATTGATAATCTTACGAGAAACTGGGTCGATGTGGACATCCTTCACGATGGCAAGTTGCTTCTTGCCAGCGATGTCAAGATCGATTGGGGAGTGGTAACCGGCTTTTTCGAGAACTTTTTCGGTCGGAACGTATTCAGACGAAGCAAGAACTGGCTCTTTGCCACCGTAAACAACGGAAGGAACAAAACCTTTAGAGCGAAGAGCTTTAAGCTTTTTACCAGTAATTTCACGTTTTTCTAATGCTAATTTGTATTCAGCCATATAAATCCTTTTTCTACTGTTTGATATATTTTATCACTTTTGGGGTGATTTTTCAAGATTCTCTCTTGACTTTGACCATCGCCGGACGCAGAACCTCTGATTCGTAGTAATAGCCCGGGCGGAGAGTTTCTTCGATGATTTCCTTCTCGCCTTCGCCTTCGACCATGACGGCGTCGTGGAGGTCCGGGTTAAACTCGGTGCCTGGGTTTGAATTAATCTTAACGAGGTTCAGGTCTTTTAATGATTTCTCAAGGGATTTTGAAAGTGGCGCGAGTTCGCTATAGGTCGCGATGGCGCGGTCGAGGTCGTCTAAGAGTGGCAGAAGTTTAAAGACAGTGGAGAGGCGGGCGGATTTCTTTTCGTTCTCTTTTTGAACTTCGGTTTGCTTGCGATAGTTCTCAAAATCGGCACGGGTGCGCTGAAGGTCGCTAATCAGCTCGTTCATCTTGGTTTCGAGCTCAAGCTCCTTAGGGTTCTCAGTTTGTTCTACTTTTTTATGCATGTTCCTCCTTTATAAGATTTCTTCAAGCATTTGGCCGGCGTGACGGACGAGGGCCATGACGCGAGAGTAGTTCTGACGAGTCGGGCCGAGGACGCCGATATAGCTACGATCCGAAAACGGCGAACGGAACTTGGAAATAATTAGAGAGACTTCGGAGTTCTTGCCGATGGGGTTTTCGTGGCCGATAAAAATGTTTAATGCTTCGCCTGGGGCGGCTTCGCGGAGCCACGGCTCGAGGTTATCGAGGAGTTTCGCGACGGCTTGGACGCGACGGGTATCGCCGAATTCCGGCTGAGTAAAGAGACGGGAGATGCCGGATAGATAAAGTTGACCACCGATGGTAGCGAGACCGAGGTTACCGGTAAGTTCAACAAGCGTGTCGACGGCACCACGGATGGCGGCATCGGCACGAGATTGTGAAGAGACGCGGACCTCAAGAGCATGAGTGCTGCGCTCGATGGAATTACGGGCGGATTCAGATTCGATTTGATCGTTCCCTGCGCCATCAAGATGATTGACGTAGAAGCGGTAGCCGGCATCAGTCGGAACACGGCCAGCCGAGGTGTGAGGCTGGGCGATGAGGCCGAGGCCTTCGAGACGGGCCATTTCGGCGCGGATGGTAGCCGGCGAGACACCAAAAAGTTTAGCCAGAGTTACGCTACCAACTGGAGAGGCGGTTTCAGCGTATTCCTCGATGATTTGGCAAAGAATTTGCTTTTGGCGTTCAGTGATTTCCATATCTATAATTATACAAAATTAGCACTTAAATGTAAAGACTGCTAATTTATAGCCATAAGTATTTACTTTTTTAAGGTTTTGTGCTATAATTAGAAGATACCCCCTAAAAAATTGCATAGGGGAAAACTAGCTACCTTCGAGGTAGTGCACATTATAAGGAGGATAGTATCATGGCGAAGAATTCCAAGCAGAAAACCATCGAATACAAGGGGGCCCGTTATATGGGTATTCTGAAAGAGGGTAAGGTTCACGTCCGCGTGAAGCGTACTGCGCGTGGCCAGAATATGCTGGTAGGTGTTTTCGACCCCGCTGAGGGGTTTTGGCACAATGACACACTTCCCCTCTTCGTGAGGCATCAAATCGAAGATTGCTTCGGCTAATCTTTCTCCTTTACCCCGACCTAGTGTCGGGGATTTTTTATGGTATGATAAAGGTATGGAAGAAAAAATTGCAAAGATTAAAGACTGGCTCGGATCGGGCTCGATTAATATTTTTGGTTTGCCGATGTCCGGTAAGGACACACAAGGGATTATGCTAGCCCAAGCACTGGGTGCAAAACTACTATCATCAGGGATGATTATTCGAGCGAAAGAAGCAGAAACAAAGCAGAATTTGACGGACAATGGGAATTTGCTTCCAACGAACATGTTTTATGATTGGGTATTACCATATTTTGAGAGACCAGATTTGTTTAGACAACCTTTGATTCTCTCTTCGATTGGTAGGTGGTATGGCGAAGAAAACGCGGTGATGTCCGCCGCCGCGGGAGCTGGGCACGAGATTATGGCGGTAATACTCTTAAACGTGTCGGAAAAAGATGTGGAATCCAGATTTGAATCGGCAAAAATCCTAAACGACCGGGGCGACCGGAAGGATGACGATAATATCGAGGTGTTTAGGAATCGGATGAAGGAGTTCCGTGAAAAGACACTGCCGGTTCTATATCATTACCGTGATCTGGATCTATTAATAGAGGTGAATGGCAACCAAGAACGCGACAAAGTGTTTAACGAGATCGTCGAAAAACTTTACGAAAAAGCTTCGCAATCTCCTGTCTAAATTCATAAATCACATAGATTAAACCGAGAACCACGACGCCCAGCACCGCATAGAGAGCGATGAAGGAGGTACTTTCTTCGAAGGTGGAGGTGGCGAGGCTGTAGTCGGCGCCGTTATTGACTTTGATTTTCTTGCATTTACCGGTTTCGGGATTTAATTCGTAGCCTTCTTTGCAGGTGGTGACCTTTTCTTCTTCGACTTTTTTGCAACGGTTAGTGAGGGGATTTAGATACTGGCCGGTGGGGCAGGTTTTTTCTTCGATAATAGTGGCTTTAACGCAGTTGCCGGTTTCTTCGTTGATGATTTTTCCCTCTTCGCAAGTGCGGTGCTCCTGGTAGATATTGGGCTCTGACGGGGTGGGGAGAAAGGTGGTCTCATAGAGGCGGGCGCCGTTTTCTTGGTAGCCAATCCAGGCGTAGGAAGTGGCGCGTTTTTGGCCGTGGGGGAGCTCAAGTCGATCGAGCGATTCACCGGTAGTATCAATGAGCGAAATAGTGACGAAATTGGCAGGGTTTTTGGTGATAGTAAAGTCGGTTCGATATTCGGCCTTATAGGCGTCTGGTTTCATAATGCCGGATAAGGGGTAGAGTTTGTTTTTGTACTCGAGCGAACAACCGTCTAAAAGAATTTGTTCGGAGGATGAATTATAGAGTTCAATGAACTGTTCTTCCCTCGATTCGTCGTAGTAGCTGAGTACTTCCGAGATAAGAAGGCCTTTACACTGGCTCAAAATCTCGGGTTTTTCTTCCTCCTCGACAAAATAACTATTCTCGTCGTAGACGGGCTCGTAGGAATCGACCTGAATGAAGGTCGCAAATGAATCACGGAGCAAAATCTTGGGATTTGCGGATTTAAAGGCCGGGTAGCAATCGTTTTTACCGGCCCAACAGACCGAATCGAGAATAGTGCCATCCCGTTTAAGATCAAGAGCAGCGGAAAAGGCGAGACCACGAAAGGTACGCGTGGATTTATAGTTCACGGCTGCCAGCTCGCTCCCGGGCGAGCTGGCTAAGCGAAGGAGGATGCTCTCGCCGACCAACCAACTGTTCTCGGGGAATTCCATCAGCACAAAGGATTCCCCGCTAGAATTAGTATAGCCTATGGACAGGCCAGCGAGCGAAAGAGGGTCACCGGGTGTGGACCGAGCAAGCTCGATCATTTCGCCGGTGTTAGCGACGCCATCAATAGTGTAGCCAGGATTGATGGCACGAATGTAGATTTCGGGATATTCGGTGGTAGTATCGGCAAAGACGGATGGGGAGATAAATATGGAAATAATGAATAACCCGAAAACACATTTTAAAATGAATAAAACATTTTTCATGCCCACGACGCTAACAAAACATCTCTAGAATTGCAACCCCCCACATGATATAATGTAAGCATGGGCATCTTCATCTCTGTGATTATTCTTGTACTCGTTATGCTAATTCAGTTAATGCTTCAGCTAAATACGGGTGTTTTTGCGCTTTTCTATCATTACGCTCTTGGTAAACTATCCCGCAAAAAGACGGATGATTTATGCCTTTATTACATTCTCGGTACGGAAATGTTTATCGGTGGAATTTGGCTGATTATCTATATTTTCCTGTTTAATATGGTGGGCGAGTCTGGCGAAGCCGTATTTAGAATTATGCCGTGGGTACTCGTAGGGGTATGCATGGCAGAGGCGCTCGCGAGCCCATTCTTCTATTATCGTAAGGGTAAAATGACGGAATTATTTGTGCCGCGTAAGATTACAAATGGGATTTCGGGTAAGGTAAAAAGCGTGAAGACGCGGCTCGATGCCTTTATTTTAGGATTTGTGGTAGGGGCGTTTGAACTCATCTTTACATTGCCACTCTATCTGGTAGCACTCACAGTTTTGATGGGCGCGACGGAGATTCCAAGGGCGCCAGTAATTATTGTTTACATTATTCTCGCGACCGTACCGCTATTTGCAACAAGGATTATGTTTAGAACCGATCATAATTTGGCCGAAATTGAGCGAAAAAGAGTGAAGGCGAAGCCGTTTGTGAAGATTTCGCTTTGTGTTCTATATCTAATCGTAGCAGGATTAATGGTATACATCGGGGTACAACATGGATAGTAGCACAGAAAAAGATTTAAGAAGAGAGTTAAAGATCCATGCGAAAGCACTCGGGATTCCATCAGGGGCAGCGGATTCGTTTATCGACGAGACGATTAAGACTGTAAAGAAGAATTTGAAGAAGAAAACGGTGATTACAAAGGCGGATTTTGAGCGAATGGTAGCTAGAGAGCTAAAGAAGTATAACGCCGATTTTGCTTATGTATATCAAAATCGTGATAAGATAATATAAGAGGTACTATGGGAAAGAAATACAATTTTGACTACGTCGTAATCGGTAGTGGTCCTGCCGGTACCACGGCGGCATTAACTTTAGCCAGAAAAGCCAAAAACAAGGTCGCGATTGTTGAGGACCATGCTTTTGGTGGCAATAATTTGAATTCCCGTGATGTTCCCTATCTAGTAAGCCTCGGCTTTTCCCACACATTCTCAAAACTCGCGAATTATCCAGAGATTAATGCGCAAGAGATACATTTTAATTTCCCTTCTGTAGTAATGCACCAAAACCAGACGATTCAAGCACTCGGGGGTGGCTCGACAGACGTATTTGATACGGCTGGGATTATTTCGATGTTTGGGCATGCGCATTTTATTGATGCACATACGCTCGCGGTGGGCCACGAACAGATTACTTCAGAATACTTTATTATCGCAACTGGCGCGAAGTTAAATACGGGTGATATCGTGGGGCTTGATGATGTGCCATGTCTCACACCGGAGACGGCGATTAAGCTGAGAAAACTGCCAAAATACGCTCTTGTAGTCGGCGGTGGCTCGACCGGATGCGAAATTGCTTCGTATTTTGCCGAACTCGGTACGTCGGTCTTTATGGCGGAGGCGAGTGAAAGAATTCTACCAAAGGAAGATCCAGAAGCGAGTAATGCGGTGATGGATTATTTCACGACGAAGCTTGGAATTAAGATTGCAACCGAGACGAAAGTAGTCGCGGTAGAGCGCGATGCGGTGA
>CAMJXP010000018.1 GCA_946409745.1 uncultured Candidatus Saccharibacteria bacterium
GCGCCGACTGGACTTGAACCAGTGACACAAGGCTCTTCAGGCCTCTGCTCTACCAGCTGAGCTACAGCGCCAACGCTACTTCAGTTATTATACCACATTTTCTTAAGTTTTGTCTATTTTTTTCTTAGATACGCCAAATAGTAACCACCACCGACGAGTACGGCCCCACCGATGATATTCCCAATCGTAACCGGAAGTAAATTCTCTACTAGGAACGATTGTACGGATAAACCAGTCGTTGCTGTACCATTAAACCAATTCATAAATAGTCCCGCTGGCACATAATACATATTAGCGATTGAGTGTTCAAACCCACAGAGCACAAACAAGAATACTGGGAAAAACACTGCTGCAATTTTACCACCCACCGTCTTTGCGCCAAACGCCATCCAAACTGCAATACAAACTAGAAAATTACAAAGCACACCCCTCAGCATCGCGACCGGAAAGCCCATGCTCACCTTCGCGCTCGCCGTCGCTACGACTGAATCCGAAATCGGATCAAGCACGCCACTAGAAGTGACAATGAGAGCCACAAGCAATGCGCCGATAAAGTTCCCAATAAACACAAACAACCAGTTCTTTAACAATCTAAGCGGTCCAATCCCCCGGCTAAGAAGCGCCGTCACCATCAAACAGTTCCCCGTAAACAATTCGCTTCCTGCCACTACCACCATCGCAAGTCCAGCTGGAAAAATCAATGCGCCGGCAAGTTTTCCGGCATAAACATTTCCGAAAGTTGCACCCACTCCGGCGAGCGCGATAAACGCCCCTGCAAACATCCCAAGTAGAATCATTTTAAATATACTGAGATTTGCTTTCTTAATCCCAGCGCTCACCGCTTTTGTTGCTATTTCGTCTGGCATAAACCTCCTATTTGCCGATAATTTCTATCGTTTTTTGGTGAGACCTTCCACCCGACCGAATCTCAACGCAGCTTTTCGCCACATCATAGTAATCTGCCAGTAGACGCACCAAAGCATCGTTCGCCTCACCATCGTGCGGTTTCTCCCGCAAATACACGGTGACGCCTTCTGCTGTTTCCTCCACTAACGGACCCTTTTTCGATCCAGGCTTCACTAAAACTTTAATTAACATTACATCTATTATATAATAAACCAATGATTATTGGCGTATTTGATTCAGGAAGAGGCGGTAAAACGGTCGCGGACACTATCATCGAGATGAATCCTGGTATTCGCGTGATCTATGTTTCTGATGCCAAACATTGTCCCTACGGCGAAAAAGACGACGAAACTCTCTATAAACTTGTTTACAGAATTGTCCATGGTCTTGTTTCTGGTGGTGTCGAAATGGTAGTTGTGGCATGCAATACCGCTACCACTCGTTGCATCAAAAGGCTTCGCGAAGATTTCCCAAACATGCCTTTTATCGGTACCGAACCAGCGGTGAAACTCGCCGCCAATTCCGATGCCAAAAAGATTCTCGTCCTCGCCACTCCTGGCACCATTCATTCCGAACGTCTCGAAACACTCGTGAAAGACAACCAGAAAAAAGGCCAAACCATTGATCTTCTGGCTTGCCCTGGCCTTGCTGACACGATTGAGTTTAATCTCGACGAAGATAATTCCAAAATCGAACAAAAACTAGACGAACTCTTGAAAGACTCTGATAAGGATTATGATGCCATCGTCCTTGGCTGTACTCACTATTCATTAATTAAACCGATGATTCAAAAGTTTTTCCCTACTGCAAAACTCATTGACGGCAACGAAGGTATCGCGAGAAGAGTGGGCGCCATCGCCGAAAAAATCCGAAAAAAAGAAGCCTAAAAAAATCCCCCTTTACGGGGGATTTTTCAGCTACTTGATTATTTCTTCTCAGCAAGCTTGTCGGTATTGCGCCAAATGCGGCAAAGAACCAAGATAAGTTCAAAGGCAAGGCGAAGTACGAGTGGGTAAAGGAGAAGCTGTTCGAAGAATGGAAGCACACCATTACCACCAAGAAGGATAAGATTATTAATAGAAGTTAATACAAAGTAAATTACAAATGCATAGTAGAACATCTTTGCAAGTGCTTCGATGTGCATAGTCTTGAATGAAAGATAATCGCGTAGGCTCTTTGCAAAACCCTTGAAATCAGCTTTCGACTTCACGAATAGGAAGTAGATAAGGATAGCGGCAGCAATTGCAAGAATTGTCGCAACAATCGTCCAAATCTGAATACCTAAGATGGTATTGCTCGTGCTTGTATAAGAGCTATAAGCAGTATTCATTAATGATTGTAAGTCCATTTTTTTAATAACTCCTTATTATTATTAACTTAATAATAACATAAAAAATTTATTTTTGTATAAAAATCTTATATAATCATTTTTATGAATAGAGTACCCCTGGCCGAGCGTATGCGACCGACCAAATTATCAGAGGTTTTAGGCCAAAATGAAATTATTGGCGAAGGCAAAATTTTGACAGAAATCGTCAAGAAAGGCGAGCCAGTCAATCTCATTTTTTGGGGCCCTCCAGGCACCGGTAAAACCACTCTTGCCAGAATTCTTGCTAAAGAATTTAATGCAGACTTTATTGAAATTTCCGCCGTTACTGCCGGCAAGAAAGATGTTGAAGAAGTCGTCGAACGCGCCAAAGTTAACTGGAATTTAAAAACTAGAACCGTACTCTTTGTAGACGAAATTCACCGTTTTAATAAAGCCCAGCAGGATGCCTTTTTACCTCACGTCGAATCTGGACTTATTACTTTAATCGGCGCCACCACCGAGAATCCAAGTTTTGAAGTGATTTCACCATTACTTTCACGCTCTCGCGTCGTCGTGATTAAAGGACTTGATCGTGAATCCATTATCGAAGTTTTAAAGCGCGCTATCAAAGCCGAAAAAGCCACTAAGCGCGTTACCAAAAAAGCCATTGAAATGATTGCCGATTTATCCGGTGGCGATGCCCGTTCTGCCCTTGGTGATTTAGAGCTTGCGCTCTCACTTGCCGAAAAGGTTGACGAAAAAGTCGTCGAAGAAGCCGCCGGTCGCAAGATGCCAGGTTACGACAAAAAAGGCGACAAACATTATGACACAATTTCGGCATTTATCAAGTCGATGCGCGGCTCCGACACTGACGCCGCCCTCTACTATCTCGCTCGCATGGTTGAGGCTGGTGAGGATCCAAAATTCATCGCTCGTCGCATGGTGATTTTTGCTTCGGAAGATATCGGCCTTGCCGGAAATGGCGCTCTTTCTCTTGCCACCGCCTGTTTCCAAGCCGTCGAACGCGTTGGTATGCCAGAATCCGGTTTGATTCTTGCTCACACTTGTATCGCGCTTAGTAAATCTAAGAAGAATCGCGACTCTGCCGATGCTTGGTATAAAGCTATGGACCTCGCTCGCAAAGCGCCAAACGAGCCAGTCCCAATCTGGCTTCGCAACGCTCCAACCAAACTCATGAAAGACCTCGGCTTTGGCAAAGGTCAAAAATGGGAATCCGGTTTCCACCTCGACAAAAACTATCTCCCAGACTCCATTAAAGACGAAAAGATTTTTAAAAGCACGGAAGTCAAATAAATCTCTATCTATGCTATAATAATAGATATGAGTAAATTAGAGGATATAGTAAGTTTATGCAAGCGCCGTGGATTTATTTTTCCAGGGAGCGATGTCTATGGCGGTATGGCCGGTACGTGGGACTTTGGTCCACTCGGTGTTACGCTGAAAAAGAAAATAATGGATGCCTGGTGGGAGTTCTTCGTCGAGAACCGCGATGATATGTATGGCGTTGATGCTGCTATCATCATGAACCCAAGGACTTGGGTTGCTTCTGGTCACGTGGCCACTTTTGCCGATCCACTAGTTGAATGTAAAGAATGTAAATCCCGTTTTCGTGCTGACAAAATCGCTGACGGCATCACTGAATCCGTCACTACGGAAGAATTCTTAGCCACTCATACCAAATGTCCAGTCTGTGGCAAAGAAAACTGGGGCCCGATTCGCAAATTTAATATGATGTTCTCTACTCACGTGGGTGCTGTGCTTCCAGAGGATACTTCCGAAAACAAAGAACTCGCCGAGAAATCAATTGCTTACCTTCGTCCAGAAACTGCTCAGGGCATTTTCACGAATTACAAAAATGTCGTTGATACGATTTACCCAAGCCTACCATTTGGTATCGCTCAACAAGGTAAGGCCTTCCGCAACGAAATTTCGCCACGCGACTTTATCCTCCGCGACCGCGAATGTAGCCAGATGGAAATCGAATACTTCGTCGCGCCAAATACTTGGGAAGAAAACTTCGAAAAGATGCGTAAGCTTCAACACGAATTCCTCGAAAAAGTTATTGGACTTCCAGCTGAAAACTTACACGAATACGACGTCCCAGCCGAAGATCGTGCTCACTATAGCAAGCGTACCACCGACTTCATGTTTGATTATCCAAATGGCGCAGAAGAACTCATGGGTCTTGCCTATCGCACCGATTTCGACCTTTCGAACATTGCACGCGAATCCGGCAAATCCATGGATTACCGCGACAAAGTCACTGGTGAAGTCTTTATTCCACACGTGATTGAACCTTCAATCGGCGTTGAGCGTCTATTCCTCGCTGTTCTCTCGACCGCTTATTCCGAAGACGAAGTTAATGGCGAAAAACGCGTCGTTCTTAAACTTGCCGAGAATCTCGCTCCATATCGTTTCTGTGTTTCCCCACTTCTAAAGAACAAGCCAGAACTCGTCGAAAAAGCGAAGGCCGTTTATGATCAGCTTCGCAAAAAATATGGCAACGTCACTTGGGATGATTCTGGCAATATCGGTAAGCGCTACCGCAAGCAAGACGAGATTGGTACGCCAAAATGTGTCGTAATCGACTTCGATACTCTCGAGGATGACACCGTCACCGTGCGTGACCGCGACACAACCGAGCAAACTCGTGTTAAAATCGCTGATTTGTAACTATTTATGGTAAAATAATATTAATAGGAGGTAAAATGACTGAAGAAGTTAGAGAAAAAAAGAAGCTTAATAAGAATTTGTTGGTTGCAATTATTGGCGTTGCCGCTGCCGCTATTACAGTTTTAGTACTAGTTCTAGTACTTGGTCGCGGAAATGGCGAATTAAATGAAAACTGGTTCAAGTCTGATGGCTCAAAATTAGTCTTAACCATCGAATCCGATCCATCCATGGTGGCAGAAAATGAGCAAACTCCAATTAATTCCCACCTTGTCTACACCTATTCTGGCGAAACTGTTACTGGTCTCAAGGTTTATTACCAATACGAAAACCCAGTCAAAGCCCAAGCCGCTTACGAAATTTTGCATGATTCCAACAATGGCCAATACAAAGATGTATTAATTGATGGTCGCTATGTCATTCTCGTTGCTGTCGACTCTGAATATGAGCACCTCAAAGCATCCGATGTGAAGCAACAAATCGACTTCATGGAAATGATGAAGGGTACCACTTCTGTCGATCCGTCCGATGGTAGCGAACAAGCTCCAGTCGAAGCCGTCGAAGCCCCAGCTGAAGCTGAGTAAAACAAAAAAATACTCCCGAAAGGGAGTATTTTTTATTCGCTAATTATTTATCTTCCCAGCGCTTAATGGCTGCAGCAATCACTTCCTTAGCCTCTTCCACACCTTCAAAACACTTCACTTCAGTCGTGCCTGGCTTCTTCAAATCCTTGTAGTGGTTGAAGTGGAATTCAATTTGCTTCAAAGTCTGAGCTGGCAAATCTTTGAGTGAGTTATAACAATCACCATTGTTACGATCATCGGCTGGTACACAGATGATTTTATCATCAACTTCACCACCATCCACGAACTTCATCACGCCGAGGATTTTTGCCTTCATCCAAATGCCAGTCGTAAGTGGTTGATCGGTAATCATTAAGACATCAAGCTCATCGCCATCTTCATCAATCGTTTGTGGAATAAAGCCGTAGTTGCATGGCTTTGCAAATGCCATTGGCTCAACACGATCGAGCATAAAGCAAGCGTGCTCGCGGTCCCATTCAATCTTGTGGTTTGAGCCGGTTGGAATTTCAATCACGACGTTGAGTTCGCCCTTTTTGTAATCCCCTGGTGTCAAAACTTTATTAAAGTCTGCCATAATATCTCCTATGTTTTTATATAGGATATATTATAACATATTCTAGAACATTCAGTTTAGTTTTCGCCGAGCTCAATTGCGCCACCGGCTGCCGTCATACTGGCAATATTTTCTTTGACTTTTTCCGTGGTTAAATCACTATATTGATCAGAACTTAATTCAAAAATCACATATTTACCCTGAAGCTTCTTCTTGAGCGCCCAGTTTTTACCATCCATCGAAATGTTATTATAGGCCGTTCTCGCTTCATTTTTAGTATCATAAGCAAAGAAAACTCTGACATTATTAATCGTATTCCCAGTATAGTAATACACGACATGCGTGACATCCGCTTCGTAATCACTGTCATCAAATGATGCGATATCTTTATTCATCGAAAGCACCAGTTTCATGCCATCGGATTTAAAATAGGAACTATTCAATCTATTGATAGCCTGAAGATTCATGCCTACGCCAACCATCACTGCCACTAAAATAAAAACACTCGTGATAATCATCGCGATTGCAAAATCTTCACGAAACTCTATTGTGCGATTTGGTAATACGCTCATGCTTTTATTTTATCATACTTTTACTGTTTCGCGATAATTCTTGCAAATTTTAGAAGTAGCGGCGCGTAGCTATCGTAGCCTTTTACTCTTGCCGCAATTTCTAATTTATTTGTCATCATGAGTCGAAGCATTTTAATCTCGTCCGCTCCGAATTCGCCATTCTCTTTTTTATAAAATGCTGACTCCGACACATCCCACACGTAATTCTCATCCGGCGATAATTTCTCACCTTTCGCATCACGATACAAATTAATATCCTCGCCAGTTTCTTTCGTGAGGTTAATTAAAAACCACGCCTCGACAAGCGCCGGATTCGCTCCGTCGTTTAAAGCCTTCAAACTCTCGTCTGTAATTTCAAAGAATCTCGGCGAATCCGAATGCTCTGCCGCTAAACTAATCTTTTTTAAAATCATCGATGCCAGTTCCATTCGGTTGTAATCCTTTAGCAGATTTTCATAGAACCGGAGCATTTTTGCGCTCGTAATCGTGCCGAATTCACCCTTACCTTTATGGATAGTCAGCTCCGCAAGTGAAAACATCTCCACTCCACCCGCGAGTTTCGATTTTTCTTTTCTTACGCCTTTTGCAATCGCCGAGATTTTCCCAACCGGCGTAATTAAATTAAGAATCCGATCCGCTTCGCCATAATTCGTTCGACGAAGCACATAACTCTTAGTTTTAATCTCATTTTGCATAATACTTCACCAATGCTTTAATATCCTTCGGTGTCATGTCATCCTTTGAAAGCACTTTCACCACGCCATACACCGACAAATCTTTATCCGACAAATCTAGCGACGTCACAATTACCACCGGAATTTTCGCCGTGTCATCATAAGAAATCATCTCATTTAAAAAAGTGAAGCCGTCCGGCCCATCGAGCAAAATATCGAGAAAGATTAATTTCGGAATATTCCCCTTGATGATCTCATTCATCGCTTCAATCGCGTTCGAGAAAACTTTTGCATCTCCAGCCGCGTTCGCAATGCACTCGGCCATTATTTCATCATCATCAATTACAAAAATCATCTTCGCTCCTAAAACAAACTGGCCTGCTTCGATTTCATTAAATCGACATAAAAACTCGTCCCATCCCGATGACGAATCGCACCCACCTCAGCATTCATGTAATGTGAAAACTTTGAAGCAATAAATAATCCGAGCCCCGATGAACCTGGGCGCATCGCAATCGAAGTTGGTTTCTCCACAAATCCGCGATTCATTTCTCGCCACACATCCGTTGGAAGTTCTGGCCCAAAATCTCTCACTACCACGCGCACACGGTCATTTTTATCCTTCACCATGAGTTCCGAGCGCGTCTCTGCTCCGGAATAATGCATTGCATTGAGTAGAAAGTTATAAATCACACCATGAAGTAGCTCGCGATTTGCAATCACGAGTTGCGAACGATTGGAATACTTAATCGATAAATCTCTCTTGTTGTATTTAAAGAGGTGTATGAGTTCTCTAGTTACATCATCACAAATCGGACGCACTGCTACCGGCTCCATCACAAAGAGTCCATCTTCTAGTCTTCGCACCTTGGTTAGATCATTAACTTGCCGAATCGCACGTTCAGAAACACTCACCATTTCATCCCTGATTCGTTCGTCTTTTGCACCCACACCTTCAAACGAGAGGGCTAGCTGGCGTAGTACCGCAAGCGGAGCTTTGAGCTCATGCGCCGCTACCAAAATACCATCTACCTCCACATTCATATCTTGATTATAGCATACTAAGCGTTGAAGGTGACTGAATCGAGAATCTTGTTGAAGTCTGACTCAAAGAGAATCGAATCGGTTTGAAGAATCGCAGTTTTATCGCGAATCTTAAAAACAATAATGTAACCACTAAATTCAGTATTTGGAATTGTGCCAGTGTATTTGTTAGCAGTAGCGCCATTCTTGAGTGTGATAGATTCAACTGACAAATTCGAATTCTTCTTCTCGAGTGCTTTCTGGTATTCTGCTACGACTGTTTCGAAAGCTTTGTCGCGAATCTTGACGCGAAGACCATAAAGCGAATTTTTGCTAGCAGTTGACTCGACTTCGCCCGGATTAAGATAGGCTTCAAAATCACCCGAAGTTTTAAGCAAATCGCTTGCGATATAAACGCTCCAGGTCTTTGGATACTTAAACGAAAGTTCACCATAATCTACCGGACCAGCAAATGTCTTATACGGATATTTTTCACGTTCCGCGAAGTCTTTCTGATCCTTCTGGTATTGCTCGTCCTTCGCATCAGCCACTGCAACATCAATCTGACTTTGAATGTCTGTGTTAACCTCGTTGTATTGATTCAAGAAATAAATAAATAGGCAAACAAATGCAATAGTCGTAAGACCTAAAATCACAATTGCAATCGTCTTAATTAAACTATTCGGATCTCCATATTTTCTCGGCCCCACATCCGGTGGTAAAACTGGCTGTGGCGGGGTAATTGGAGATAAGACTGGTGATTGCATTGCAGGTACATTTTGTTGTACTGGTGGCATCATTTGATTATCCATAAGTTTATTATACCATTATTTACTAAAATCTTCAGACAAAACTTCGATTTCATTCTTTAATTCGTTTAAATCTTTCTTGATATCGTTTGCGAGCGCCATCGCATCCTTGTAACGCTCTGCCGATTCTTCCAATTTGAAATCATCCGAATAGAACCAACCCGTTTTCTTGTCGAGTTCTTCCATCTTCTTATTTAGTGACATTTTTTCGCTCATGCATCTCCTTTATTTCAGCCGTTATCTCTTTATCGTATGTTGTAATATTTACAACGCTTCCTGGAGAAACCTTGCCCGACAAAATTGCATAACCCTGTCTTAGTACCTTTTCCGGATTCAAAGCCTCCAATATCTTCACCTTCTGGAACAACATATTATGATAAAAATCGATTTTTTGCTTAATGAATCTACGAATATTATCAAATGGCTGATCTACTCTCTCAAGCGCCGCATCAATCTTGTTGTAAATAATCGATTCGGCTCGCGATACGGACATATCTACCGTATAGCCGACTGCTTCTCGGTCTGGCGTCAGCATCTCGGCTGCATTTGATGGCGTTGAAGCTCGCACATCAGCCGCAAGATCCGCAAGACTTTCATCGACTTCGTGTCCAATTCCCGTAATCACCGGAATCTTCGAAGCCGCAATTGCACGCACTAATTCCTCATCGTTAAAGCAAGACAAATCATCAGCCGAGCCACCACCACGCAAAATGGCAATTACTTGCACTTCTGAACGTTCGTTAAAGTATTTCAGTGCCCGAATGATCTGATCCGGCGCATCCATTCCCTGCACCTGCGTATGCGCCACTTGTACATGAATACCACCCCACCTCGCGTTCAAAATCTTCACGAAATCCGCATAGCCAGCCGCGCCCGTGCTCGAAATCACACCAAGCTTTGTTAAATCTTTCGGCAGTTCACGCTTTTTCTCCGGCGCAAACAAACCTTCATCCGATAATTTCTTCTTTAATAATTCAAACGCTTTCTTGATACTACCATCGCCCACTGGTTTGATTGCTGAAACCGTAAATGAGAATTTTCCCCATTTCGTGACTTTTGGCACACCACGCACCACAATTTTCATACCATCTTCAAGTGGCACGCGAAGCTGATAAATCGACATAAAACAAGAAATGCTCGACTCCTCGTCTTTTAGATCAAAGAACACCCATTTACCTTGGTTCACTTTATAGCTCGCGACCTCACCCACGAGTAAAGCACCTTCGTAGGCATATCCCAAAGTCTGATTCATCGCCGCAATTAATGTAGACGGCGTAAACCTTGGTGGTTCACCCGGAATCGGGATATCAGCTTTTGCTGTCTTCAGTGGACTTATCGTCATGTTCTTTTCCTCTAATCACTTTATAATACGGTATTGTACCCGTAACAATTGTCAGAATCAAGGTTAAAACTCTAGTCATTACAGTTACAATAGTCACGGTTGGGAAATGTTCCATTCCAAGAAGAGCAATCATTACGCCCGCCATACCAAGCTCGTACAGACCATAAGGCACAATACCATCGAATACTGAACCAATTGCCTCTCCTACTAAAATATACGGCAAAAGATCCGGTCTTCCAAGCGAAATTGCCACAATCCAATAAGTCGCCACTTCGAAGAAACTATAAACAAATCCCCAGTATAATGGGTATTTGAGATACTTTTTGTTTGCCCTCGCAATCATCACACTCTCGTGGATATCGTCAAAATAATGCTTAATTTTATCTTCTTTAATCGCCTTCTTTTTATGGCCGAAAGTCAAGATCTTAATTACGGCATTAATAAACCTGGTCGCTTTCAAAGTAAAGAATTCGATACGCTTCTTGCTACTTGCAATAAACACTATGAGCGAAAGCCCGATAAACACTCCAAAATTCATAATAAGTGCCACTGGAATCACCCACATCGCCTCACCCGGAATCAGATTTAAACACAGTAATACTACAATTGCGACGAGCGCCTGGAAATAATTAACCACCGTCGTTACGGCGTAGCGAAAAATATAAAGAAACCCGGATTGTCCTGCCGTCACATTGAATGGTCTTAGTCTATAAGTTAGATACGCTAGACCACCCAGACCACCAGCCGGCACAGCGTGGTTCACGAAATTAAGTTCCGTCGAAATCGTGAGAATTTCCTTTTTCGAAAATTCCTTCACTTCTTTGCTATTTCTAAGAAATGAGAAAAAAATCTGTCCGCAAGCAAAATACATAAATAATTGCTCCGGGATTAAGAGCAAAAGCACTGGAATATTAGTGTCGCTTAAATGATGGAAGGTCTTCACCATATCTGGCCAGTTTTGATAAACTACATAACCAACCAGTATCACTGTACCGATAGACAAAATAGTCCGAAAAGAAATGCCAAAGCGCTTTTTTGCCATAAGAACATTATACCATAAAAAAGAGCCCCGTTTGGGGCTGTTTTTTAGCGAACTTCTACGCGGATCCTTGGCAATGATTTGCCAGAGAAATGAGTTTTCTTAGTCTTAACAAATGTGACTACACCGTCTTTCGCAGCATGAATAGTGAAGTTGCGTGACATGTAGGTACCAGGGCCTGCAAGTTTAGTAGCACCAGTTTGGCGAACTAAAACTTCGCCGTTTTTAACTTTTTGGCCACCAAAGCGCTTGACGCCGAGGCGCTGGCCAGCATTGTTATGGACGTTCTTGGCGGTACCGCCAGCTTTTACGTGTGACATTTAATCTTTCCTTAATATTATTAAATCTCTCGCAACAATCTGCCCCTCTCGATGATAAAGAAGCCCCTCGCGAGATTTATTGTAAACATTATACCCCATATCAGTAATTTCGTCAAGGATTTCTAACCTTGAATACGAGCCGTCTTCCCTAAGCCAAGCTGGCATCGCCACCACCACTGACGTCCCGGATTTAATCTGTGAAGCTAAGTTCTTTAAGAACCCCACCATAATTGCCTTGCATTCTTGCTTTTCGGTTTTTAACTTAATCTCAACCGGAACATTCGACATCGGCTTTCCGAGATAGCCTTCGCATGCCACCGCATCGATCGGCTGCTCCCACTGAAAAGAAGTTGCATCACCTTGTGAAATCTGAAAAACACATCTTTCGAGGGAATCCGGAGCTTGGCAAAGCGAGGACGAGCGCCGGTCACCCGTGGCGACGGGCTGACCGGACGCGGCCCGAGAAAGCGTGTTTTCAGATTTTACGAGCCATTCAAGATTCTTTTCGGTGTATTCAACCATCCGTTCATTAATATCGGTCCCATAC
>CAMJXP010000019.1 GCA_946409745.1 uncultured Candidatus Saccharibacteria bacterium
GCTGGTGCCGGCGTTGGCTCCGGTGCCGGTGCTGGAGCTGGCTCTGGTTTTTTGCTTAACATTCCACGATTATTTTGGATCATTGCACCACTCGTATCAATATCATTCCCCCGACTAATCGCTGCGCGCATCGAATTCAAAGCATCTTCGTGTTCAGCATTTAATCGATGCATTTCTTCTTCACGAAGTTTAAATTCAGCTTCTTCGCGTTGACGTTTTTGTTCCGCCAAAATTCTTTGCTGTTCTTCTTGCTGTCGACGTTGCTCCGCTTCTTGCGCTGCACGCTGTTCGTTTTCACGATTTTGAAGTGCCGTCTGCATTTCTTGCATCGCCACTTGTCTTTGCGTCGTCGTATTCTGGCTAATTGCTCTATTTAAATTCTCGGAATTATAGCTATCAAACATATCCGTCTGCGCATTAGCTTCGGCCACTAAATCTTCACGCATCGAAGAATTTCCGGCACCTTTAATTGCATAGCCTTCCGAATCCATGAGATTTGCGAGGAACGACAATCTGTGCGTGGCTTCTTCGCCCGTGATATCACGCGTACGAATATCTTCCACAATTTTTGGTGCTGTAATCAGAATAGTCGAGTCACGTTGTCCTGGCGTCCATACGCGCGTATGTGGTTTCAAATAATACGACACCATCGCTGCGAGATAAGTTTCCATCGGCTGATCTTTTTTCAGTGGCAATGCGAGCACCAAAAACAGGAATACCGGAGGTAGGGGGATTAATGCAAGAAGCGGAAAAAGTTGGAATAAACCCACCGCCAAAGCAATTAAACCGGCCGCTACTAGAAGGTATACAAACTGCCGAAAACTAAACGGCCCAATCAGTTTGTCATCTGCCTCAACGTCTTGAGGCACCTTATACTGCGCCATATACCAATAATTATAACATATTAAAACGGATATGATAAAGGGTTTTAATAGTTATCTGGATCGTTCAAAAGGTCGCAAAGGAACTCTTTTAGTGCATGGCTATCCGCATATGGATCGTCATCATGGAACTTCTTGTATTGAGTTGCAATAAAGCTATCTGCGCCAAGCGTTTCTTTAACATAATTGTATGACTCGTTAAAGAATGCATCGTCATCGTCACGGTTGTCGTGCCAGAGGTCTTCCACGTTCGATACAAATGTTGCTCTATCTGTCTCCGAGTATGCTCCACCGGAAACCTCTTCATCTTCCATTGGAGCATCCGACTCACGACGAGCCTCATTCATTCTGCGTTTAGCTTCTTCAAATTCACGCTTCTCACGCAATTTGTCTTTTTCAAGCTTCACATTAATCGCCACTTCATTATCAAGATCGGCAAGTTCACGGACCCAGTCTTTCGCGTTGTTAGCGGCACCGGATCTACGGGTGCGGTAAATCTGGTTGAGTTTGCCCTTAGAGTCGAGCAAGCTTCTAAACTTCACACCGGCCATCTTCATCCTGACCTTCTTCACCTCAGCCTCGTAATTCTTCTTAGCCTCATCGGTTGAAAGATCACCATACTTAGTCTGAATCTCAGCCAGCTCACGCTCATATTCACGGCGTTCAGCCTTCTGCTCATCCGTCCAGCCTTCCATACTATCCTCTTCGTAAGCATCAGAAAGGTGGTTGACGAGTGCATCCTTATAGTCTGAACGAAGACCAAGAATCTGTGTTGGCGTCTGGTCGGTCAGGTAGTTAAGCGTCTTCTTCTGGTAGTACTCGCGAAGCTCTTCCTCATGGCCGGCAAAATCTTTATCCGTTTCCCAAATTGGGAGCATCTCATAAGTACCATCGGCCTTCTGCTTTGGCGCATAACCGGTCTTTGCCTTCACGGCAGAAACTAGCTGTTCGCTACCAGACAAGAACTTAAGGCTTGCCGAAATAAATGACGGCTCAAATGATTTCTCGATTTCTGCTCTCTTCTTGATGTAGCCATCGAAATCAAGCTTACCATCTGCACCTGTATATGCTTCGCGAACGCTCTTATCAAAGTTATCGAGCGCCGTACGTTCAATACCATCAAGTGGCGTACCTTCCATGAGTTCACGCATGCCCTTCTTGGCATACATTACCTGGCCATTCGGCTCAATGTGGTAGCCTCTCACATATTCATCGTAAGTCACCTTCATTTCCTGGCGCTCGTTCTTATTATAAACACGTGCCGTCTCAAGGTTGAGATATTTACCAAAGCGTCTCATCCATGGGTCTGCGTCCTTCACTTCAAACATCAGGAAGCTTGCGAGAGACTGTGAAGCATGTGAGCCAAGATCCACACCCTGGTTCAAAATGTTTACGAGTTGCTCACGCACAAGGTCAGTATCACCACGTTGGTTAAGCACACGTAGACCTGGCAAAATCATATCGATATTATTCGGTGCATCAGCACTCTTCGTCATTTCCGAAATTCTATTCACGTTCATTACAGTTGGAGGTACGAGCTCAAAGTACTTCTGCATCTTATTTTCCACAATCTTACGTTGCGTATCGTATGAAAGTGCAGCGTTAGCGGCAGCAAATTGTACATCGTTAAGATTACCTTCCATCACCTTAGCAGCCATGTTGTAGCGGTCGAGTGCAGACTGGCGATCAGCATCCGAAGCGAACGTTGTCTTGTAGTCTTTCTTAAGCACACGGTTACCGGCCTCATCTGTAGTAAAGCCATACTGCTCATCCATATGTGCATTGACAGCAGCTTCCATACGCTTGTGGAAGCCTTCGGCATTTTCGTAAGCAATCTTCTCACCACGCGCAGCCTCAACCTTCAGCTTATCTGCCGCCTGAACCGTTTGCTGATCAAGTTTATCGAGACGTGCTCTTTGTGCCGTACCCTCCTTAGCGAGGTAACCCATACCCTTATTCATCTGGTTCTGATGCTTCATAATATCGCTCTGGTATTCCAGATTCTGTGCCTGCTCAGCGTAAGCCTTCTCACCTTCCCTCGTTGGCGAACCATCCCTCTTGTAATGCTTATTTGCCACATATGCAAGACCACGATTTCTCACGGTTGCTGCATGCTCTTTCGTTTCTTCATCACGAGCAATCTTTCTATTCGACATAAACTGCATCAAAGCTGCCGATGGTGTATATACGTTTCTACGTGCCAAAGTTCTCTGCTTCGTGAGCTCGCGACGTGAATCGGCCCAGCTGCGGTTGGCTGCCAGTGGTCTCGAAGCGAGGCCACGAATTTTGCTGTTGACCGTCGAGAGGAACGTACCAGACATCTTCATCAGTGATACCGAGAAGAAAAGTGGGAAAATCTGCACCGCGATACCAAGTAGTAAACTAAATCCATCCTGCGCATTCGTAATAATTGCCCAACCCGCAAGGTTCGATGCACCGAATAACAGCGAGAACATCGGGTAAAACACCAACATCTTAATGAACAGGTTCTTCCATTTAGCAAAATACTGTTCCGTATTCGGCAGCATATTTGCCACAAATGCCATCGGTGAAATCATAATAAGGAGTGCTACCACTGCCTGACGCATCGAGATCGTGATAAGACCAGCGACCACCGCCACGATACCACCGAGCACCACCGGAATTAGCATCCAGATCGTACCCGTTTCAAAGGCAATCACCGCTGCACCTACCGCAATCACCGAACCACCAGCCAGCGCCCCATAAAGTTGCGCCATCGAAGTACCCGAAAAAGTTCCTGCCGTAATCGTTCCAGCTGTCGACTGTTCAATCGATGTAAATAATCCACGTAAGCTATTACCCACGATATTCGATACATCCACCGCTAGCGAACAAATGACAAAACTGAGGTTAATGAGAATCGCCGTCACAATCAGTTTCGGCAGTACCTTCTTAATTCCATAGTTCGAAATTCCATACCCAGTAATCTGCGAAATCACCACTACCATAAAGAAGATAATGAAGACAATATTCGTAAATCCGCGTATGTATTTCCAAATCTCGTAAATCGGCGCTCCGTCCTTCACTTCTACCGGATTAATCTGTAAAATATTCTCAATCTTGCCATAAATCCAGTCAATTGCTTCTGATAGTTTACCGGTAGTCGGACAAACCAGCCAACCTAGTGCACCCAAGCTTTCCTCGCAGGTTACACCTTTTTTCTGGTTGTTATTGTTTTGATTGTTTGCGTTGTTATTTTGAGAGTTATTCTGATTATTCTGATTATTTTGCGTGTTTTGTTGGTTGTTGGCCGCTGTCGCAATCGTCGTTACTGGATTCGCGAGCCCAACTGTTAGAAACGACTCCTTCTGGCTCGTTGCCTCAACATTATTGGTAAATAACAGAGATGTTCCAAAGAGTGCCATGATACCAAAAAGACAGCCCAAAATGGCTTTTCTCAGACGACTTGTTGAGTTCTTTTTGAATATCATCAGAATTTTCCTCCCTGTTTTGAGGGGTGCTATAATTATAGCACACATAAGCTTTTTTGTCAAGGTATTTAACAGAGAAAACAACGCTTACGTCTTCCTTTGTCGTTTTCAAAAAAATATGCTATGATAAAACTAAGTTAAACAATGGATTTTTAAATGAAAAAAATACTCGAAAAAATCGTCGTTGCGTGTCTTATGCTCGTCGCGGCTTTTTCTCTCACTACATCGCTAACTGCCAATCAAGCCTATGCCGACGCTCCAACTTATAAACCTTGTACCTACACTTTTCTCGGCATGAAATCCTGGGACTGCGATCTAAAAAGCTGGGACATAGAAGGCAACATCAAAGACAACATCCGCCAAATCATCATGAACATCGCTGAAGATGGCGTCACCATTGTTGGCTACGTTGCTCTAGGTTTCATTATTTGGGGTGGCTATCTCTATATGATGTCCTCTGGCGATCCTGGCAAAGCCATGTCCGCCAAAAAGACTATCACTCGCGCTATTATTGGTCTTCTCATTGTTGCTTCAGCCAAAATCATCTTTAATGCCATGGTTACTGCTTTTGGTGGTCCGAATCAGGTTGCCTCAGGCGATGGGATGACTCAATTGATGGGCGCCATCAACTGGGCTATCGGTATGGCCGGCGTTGTCTGCGTCGTCTTCGTTGTAATCGGCGGCTTTACTTACATGACCTCCGCCGGTGATCCAGCCAAACTTCAAAAAGCCAAGAAAACCATTGTCTATGCTGTTATCGGTCTCATCATCGTTGCATTATCGTTTGTAATCACCAACTTCGTCATTAAGAATCTTGCCAATGCCAAGACTTCTGCCCTTCCAGAATCAACACTTCTTGCTATGAAAGAATAAAACATCGTTGATTTTTTAAAAAATAAATTGTATTATTAAATTAAATTAACAAAAGGATTAAAATGAATCAACTAATCTCAACAGTTGCTACAACCATTAACCCAGTTGGTAATGACGGTGACGATCTCCAAGGTAAAGTTATTGGAATCTTGAACGCTGTTATTGCTGTGCTCGGTATCGTTGCAGTTATCGTTATCATTATGGGTGGCGTCGGCTACATGACTTCATCCGGTGACGCTGGTAAAGTTAAGAAGGCTAAAGACACCATTCTTTACGGTGTGATTGGTCTTATCATCGTTGCCCTTTCCTTCGCGATCGTGAACTTCGTGATTAGCAACATTATCGCCGGTGCAAACTAAAAAGCCTTGAAAGTATCTCCCTTCGGGGAGATATTTTTTTACCCAAAACAAAAAAGCGTCCCGCGAGGAGACGCCTTTTTAATTCAAACTATTGAACTTGGATTTTCTTTGGTTCTTCACTCTTCTCTTTGTCGAAAGTAATTGTGAGAACGCCATCCTTTAGCTCTGCTCTAACGCTGTTCTCATCCTCGCGAACTGGGACAGGCAGTGCAATCGTTCTAGAAAACTCACCCCAATAGCATTCTTGGATGTGCCAACGAGTCGTCTGCTCATCCTCGCCACCAGATAGTACACCAGAAATCGTCAAGATATTATCGGAAATACTGACATCAAGATCTGACTTTGAAATGCCAGCGGTGCGAGCCTTAACTACTAATTTGTCGGCGGTTTCGTAGACATCTACAGCGAGTTGTCCAGGAAAATCGTCGGTATCCCCCCAATCCCCACCATCATCTTCGACTGATTCGCCGCCCTCTTCTTGAGGAGTCTCCTCGGTTTCTCCAGCTGCTTCTTCTTCTTTGGTCGCAGGCGTTTCATCATCCCCTCCCAAAAAAGCAGCGGCGAGATCATCCTCCATCAGCAAATCGTCACTGTTTGTACGAGCCATATTTCCTCCACTTATATTGTTATGCTTTATTATAAAGCAAGATTGCTGTAAAATCAAGAGAATATGCCCCTATTTGTAAAAAATACAACAATATTTAACCCCCTCGATTGGCTTGCGCCTCACACCTGTAGGGGTTGTGGGCGTACGGGTGAGGTTCTTTGTGGCCGTTGTAAAAAATACATAAGCAATTACTTTTTTAATATTT
Organism: uncultured Candidatus Saccharibacteria bacterium; assembly: GCA_946409745.1. Lineage (GTDB taxonomy): Bacteria > Patescibacteriota > Saccharimonadia > Saccharimonadales > Saccharimonadaceae > Nanosyncoccus. Next base: position 6,378 of record CAMJXP010000019.1, read on the forward strand.
GTCCGGTCTGCAAATGTCAAAAATCGTCCGGCAAATGCGACCATTGCCACGACTTTCCGGAATGCTACTGTCTTGGTAAACGCGAAGATGTCCTCTCGATTCTAATTCACGATTTCAAATATCAATCTACCCGCACTATCGGCGTCACCCTCGCCGGGCTCTTATGTGAGCACCTACCAGATTTTCCCAAAAACTCCGTCATCGTTCCCCTTCCAACTTCCACCAGCCACATCCGCGAACGTGGTTTTGACCACACCTATTTCATCGCTAAACGTATCGCTAAGAACAAACATTTAAAAGCGAAGCATCTTTTCATCCGCACTGCCAACACTGTCCAAGTTGGTTCCGATCGCGCGACCCGTCTTACCCAAGCCGAGCATGCTTTCGCCCTTAACCCGAAAACCAAAATCAACCCAGACATCACCTACATCCTCTTTGACGACGTCTGGACCACCGGCGCCAGCATGAACGCCGCCATCAAAAAGCTCCGGGAGGCCGGAGCTGAAAGAATCATTGTAACTTTACTTGCAACTAGCAGTCTGGATTAATGCACCAGTCGTCGTCGCCGTATTACCAGATGGGAGTGACGAAATCACAAAGTTCACGATTGCGAATGCGAGGAAGCAAACAATTAGACCGATGATTGCGTAAAGCACGGTGTTCTTTGCATCCGTCACTTTTTTCGCATCACCACCAGAAACGACGTATTTGATACCACCGATGATGAGCATAATCACGGCAATAATACCTACTATGTAAAGAATCGTATTCGTTACTTGTTTAAACACGCCATTTTCGCCAAAAAGATCACTTGGACAACCAGTACACTGTGCTGCTCTTGCACCATCCGCTAAAGAAGAAAATTGCGTCGCTGAAGCGATGTTAGAAAAACCAGTCAGTGCCACAAACGCACAGATTACAAACGATAATAAAACTTTAGCAATATTTTTCATACCCTTATTATACCACATATACCAATCTTCGACAAGTATGCATTAGAATAAAAAAATGGCGGAGGGTGGGAGATTCGAACTCCCGCGCCAGGTTGCCCCAGCCTAACGATTTAGCAAACCGTCCCCTTCAGCCACTTGGGTAACCCTCCATCCTAGATATTCTATCACATTTAGCACTTTTTTGTAAAACATGCTATAATCACCTTATGGTTAAGACATTGCAACCGGTCTCTTGGGAAGCCGAAGAATACATTGTGAAAGATCACAATGTTCTCTGGTATATTGGATTATTTTTAGTCGCCGGTGGTCTTTCAACTATTGCAATTATCTATCATGGCTGGACTTTCCTTGCTCTCGTCATTGTGATTGTTATCACTATTCTCGTTTTCTCGCTTCGTCCGCCACGCAAGATTAAATACAAGCTCGACAACAAAGGTTTAACCGAAGGTAATCTCGATCATCCGTACGAAAACTTTCGTGCTTTTGGTATCCTAAAAGAAGGCAAGCATTATTCTGCTGTTCTTATTCCAAAGAAACGTCTCGGTCTCAGTGTGAAAGTTTATTTCCCGAAAGGTAGCGGCGAAGAGATTGTTGATATGCTTGGCAATCACTTGCCAATGGAAGAAGTAAAGTTGGATTTTCTAGATAAAATCGTGAATTTCTTGCGTATATAAAAAATCTGTGCTAAAATTAATCATAAGTATAATGTAAAGGTGGGCAAAATAATGGACCAAAATCAACCTGCAGACAACGATCTGCAAAAAGCAATCGACGACATCGCAAATACGACTAATCAAGACCCGGTTTTTTCTGACCCGGTCGCAGCTCCTTCTTCAGTACCAGAAGGTGATACTGGCGAACTCGCCGAAGCTATTGGACCATTTCCTGCTCCAGAGCCAGAACCGGCACCAGTTGCTCCAGCCCCGACGGTCGAGATGGTCACTCCTGCCCCAGAGCCGATTGCCCCGATCGAAGAGATTGCGATTCCAAGCCTCGAGGTTCCTGCCCCAGAGCCAGTTATGCCAACCTTTGAGCCTGCACCTGCTCCAGTGATGCCACCAGCCCCTGAGCCAGTTATGCCAGCCTTTGAGCCAGCACCTGTCGCCCAAGGTCTTGATACTCGTCAAGTTAAGCAAGCCGCTCTCCGTGATTTGATCCCACTCGTTGATCATCTCAACATGAATCCATCTCAGAAATTCAATTTCTATCGCAACATCTTTGATGATTTGCACGATTACACCGTGCTTGAACCAGCTTATCTCGCTGCTAAAGAAATTGCCGATGAAACTGAGCGTGCTGAAGCTTTGCTCTATCTTGTCGAATCAATCGACAAAATGTAATTGCATTTAAAAAATAGCCCCCGAAGGGGCTATTTTTTAATACATTCCGCCCATGTCCGGAGCGGCTGGTTTTTCTTCCGGGATTTCCACAATTAATGCACCCATCGTAATTGCCGTTGCAGCAATTGAAGTTGCATTCTTCACGGCTTCCTTCGTTACCTTTGCTGGATCAATCACGCCGGCTTTCTTGAGGTCAATCAAACCTTTTTCTGGAGCCATCACATTAACGCCATAGCCTTCTTTCGTGGACTTTTCCACTTCGTAAAGCAGAGCCTGTGCATTAAGACCAGCATTTTCCATAATATGAATAAATGGAGTCTTGAGCGCATTCTTCACGATTCTGTGACCTGCATCTTCTTCGGAAAGCTTGGACGCAAGATTCACAAGCGTCACACCACCACCAGTCACGATTCCCTCAGCCAAAGCGGCTTTCGTGGCTGCCACTGCATCATCCACGCGGAATTTCTTTTCATCAATTTCGGTTTCAGTTGCACCACCAACCTTAATCACTGCTACCTTGCCAGATAGTGCCGCTGCACGCTTCTCAAATTCTTCGCGTTCATAGTCCGAGCGTGCCATTTCGGCTTGTGAGTGAATCAAGGCAATTCTCTTTGCGACTTCCTTTTGATCACCGGCACCCTTAATAATTGTCGTTTCATCCTTCGTCGCGATCACCTTAGCGGCTGAGCCAAGCACTTCAAGCCCCACCTCTTCAAGTTTCAAACCCTTGTCTGCCGATACCACAGTTGCATCCGTTAGAATTGCGATATCTTCCATGATTTCTTTACGTCTATCACCAAAGGCTGGTGCCTTTAATACTAGCGAATTAAACACACCTTTGAGTTTATTAAGCACGAGTAGCGACAACGCTTCACCGCTGACTTCCTCGGCAATAATCACGAGGTCCTTACGTCCGGCTTGTGCACACTTTTCGAGTAGTGGCAGAATATCGTTCGCTGCCGAAATTTTCTTATCCGTCACGAGCACAAGTGGTTTGTCAAAAGTCGCTTCTTGGCGATTTACATCCGTCACAAAGAATGCCGATGCATAGCCTTTATCATAGCTAAAACCTTCGACGATTTCCTGTTCCATCTCGAGGCCTTGACCAGCTTCCACCGTTACCACGCCATCCTTACCAATCTTTGAAATCACTTCAGCAATTAGTTTACCAATCGTTTCATCACCAGCCGAAATCGTGGCGACCTCTGCGACCTTCTTTGAATCACCTTCGATTTGCTCAGCGGACTTTTCAATTCCCGCCACGATTTCCGCACCGGCTTTTTCGATGCCACGGCGGAGTTCCATTGGATTCATGCCAGCAGCAATTAATTTATTCGCTTCATTCAAAATGTTGTACGTTAAAACTGTCACAGTTGTGGTACCATCACCCGCCACTTTGTTGAGTTTCTGCGCAGCCGTCTTGATAAGCTTTGCACCCACAGCTTCACCGAGTTTTTCATCCTTGTTTGGTAGTTCTACGGCTTCTGCCACCGTTACGCCATCGTGAGTGATGACCGGTGCACCATATTCTTTTTCAATAATTACATTCTTGCCCTTCGGGCCAAATGTTACCTTCACGGCATCATATAGTTGCTTTGCGCCGGAAAGTACTTTCTCGCGGGCTTCAGCTTCATAATAAATCTTCTTTGCCATTTTTTCTCCTTTTATTTATCTCTAATATCCACAAACTACAACGTAGCCAGAACATCCTCTTCTTTTAGAATAATGTAATCTTTCTCATCCATCTTAATTTCAGTTGCGGAATACTCTTTGTAAATAATCTTGTCACCCTTCTTCACATCCTTCACATCCGGGCCCACTGATTCCACGACTGCATAAGCTGGTTTTTCTTTTGCCTCACCGAGTAAAATTCCAGATTTAGTTTTTTCGAGTGGCTTTTCCACTACGGCCACAACTCTGTCTTTTAATGGTTTCATGCCTTTTATCTCCTTTTTCTACCCCCATTATAGCACAAAAATTAGCACTGTAAAGCATAGAGTGCTAATCCTCCATAATTGGTGCTAAACTCGTCCGGAAAGTCTTCGTTAGAAACAAGATATTCTTTAATAATTCCTTCATTTCGGCTCCCTTAAATCCACTTTTTCCCCATTCATCTAATAGTTCTGCCACACTCACCGCATAGACATTAAACATCCGTTTCGAATTCTTTGGGAGTCGTATTGCTTCTATTATTAACGGCCGAAGCATTATCATCATCTTACGGTAAACCAAAGTATCGCCTGTTCTTAGAGCCACCTGAAACAGCTCCTTATTCTGCAGAATAAAAAATAGTGTTATTTCAAACACCGATTCAATCTTTAGATCACTACTCTTCTCTATCCTCACCAAAGCCTTTTTATATATATGTAATAAATAGTGCTGATAATCTACCGGGATACTTACTATCCTGTGATGATGGAAGTAAACCGTCGTTCGTGCTATACCTATTTTTTTCGCGAGTCCGCATAAAGTGCACTCTCCCTCAAAATAAGCTTCTAAGATTTTTTCTTCTGTTCTTCTAAAACGGCGATTTTTAAGTCTTTTCTCCGTTATCCTACACCTAATCATTGATAATTATCATACTCTGAAAAGTACTTGTCTTTACCTGTTTATTTATTAGCCATTCATCGACAGCTTTTTTAACACCCGGAAGTGCCGGATTTAAATAATCGTGCACAATAATAATACCATTAATCTTCTTCTCGATTAGTTTTAATGAATCTCTAATCGACTCATAAAAATCTCCATCGAGAAACGCAAATGCGATTCTTTCTGGCAAGTCTGCATCTGTAAGTTCATTAAACCAAGCTTTCTTGATTACCGGGAGTTTATAGCCCGCGCGAAGAAATCTCTCCTTCACTTCTCTCTTCGTCACAAATAGTTCCCCGCTCTTAAAATTCTCGCCGAGTGCCGACTCGTCTTTAGCAGATTTTTCCGGTAATCCCTCAAAAGAATCATATATATATAATATATGGTCACTTCCCTGTAAGGCTTCTGCGAGTAAAAGTGACGTATCGCCCTTATAACAACCTAGTTCCACAAAATCCCCCGTGCCCGCGAGGCATTTTCTCGCGAGCTCGAGGATTTTTTCCGTTTCTACTTCCGATACTTGATCGTTCTTCCAGGTCATTTTACTTAATTGCGTCAACCAGCTCGCTAGCTTTTGTAATCATGTAAGCTGCTTCGTTAGTTGGAATTACATAAATTGGCTTCGAACCTTCTTCCGCCACGTTTACATAACCCTTGGACTTATCAAGCTTCGCATCTTGTTTAATCCTAAAGCCCATGAATTCAAGCTTAGTAATAATTGAATTGCGTACTGGGATTGAACGTTCGCCAATTGTCGCTGTAAAGACAATTGCATCAATGCCGCCCATCTTGGCAGCAAATTCACCAATCTTGCCAGCCACACCATCGATAAACATGTTATAGGCTTTCGTTGCGTTCTCTTCGCCTTCTTCAAGACCGGAAATAATCTCGCGCATATCCGAAGAACCAGCTAGCGCCACGAGACCAGATACTTTATTCATCACCTTAATTGCTTCCGCGGCGCCCAGTTTTTCACCAAGCAGTGCACCAATGGTTGGATCAATCGAGCCAGTACGAGTTGAAGACATTAAACCTTCAAGTGGCGTTTCACCCATTGAAGTATAAGCCGGTTCGCCATCAATAAAACCAGT
>CAMJXP010000020.1 GCA_946409745.1 uncultured Candidatus Saccharibacteria bacterium
CGTGGTATCGAGCGTGATCAAATTGAGCGTGGCCAAGTGATTGCAAAGCCAGGTTCAATCACCCCACACACTGAATTCGAGGCACAAGTTTACATCCTTAAGAAAGAGGAAGGTGGCCGCCACACTCCATTTTCAAAGGGTTACAAGCCACAATTCTACTTCCGTACTACGGATGTTACTGGTGAAGTCGAACTTCCAGCTGACAAGGAAATTGTCATGCCAGGCGACCAAGTAACCTTCAACGTAAAGTTGCTTGCTCCAGTTGCAATGAACAACAACGACCGCTTCGCTATCCGCGAAGGTGGCAAGACCGTTGGTTCTGGTGTCATTACCAAGGTTATTAAATAATCTAAAAATGAACTCAAAATCCCTCGCGAAAGCGGGGGATTTTTGGTATAATGAAATTAACTAATAGGAGTTAATATGGCAGAAGAAAAGCCAACTAAAAAACCAGATAAGAAGCCTGAGGAAGAGGTAAAGGCTGAAAAGCCGGCCGAAACTCCGAAGGAAGAGAAAAAAGCAAACAAACCAGCCGAGAAAAAGAAATCGAAAAAAGGCCTCATTTTTGGCATTATCTTCGGTTTAATTGCAATTGTAGCGGTGGTTCTGCTCGTAATCTTTATTCCAAAAGGCGGCGATGCAGACGATCCGTCTAAGGCGCTTAGCTATTCAACTGCCTTTGCAATCCAAGACGATGGTAAATACACGCTCTGGAATAAAGACGGCAACAAAGTCAGCGAGGAAGAATATGATTACATTTCAAGTTTCATTGCTGGCTACGCTTACGCCAGAAAAGACAACCAGGTCGGTATCGTAAGAGATAATGGTAGCATATCGGTAGAATTTGGTCGTTATGGCGAGCTTACCCAAAGAGGCGGTTTGTATCTTGCGAAAGATGGCAATACTAAGAAGAGTTTCGTTCTTACTGGCGATGGCAGACAGATACTTGAAGGCGACAACATCAGCCTTCGCACGAGTTACTCATCGAGCGCCTACGCCTTAGCCGAAACGCCAGAGAAAATCTACGCTTTCGGTCCTGATGGTAAGACCCTCGCCGTGATGGAAGTGAAAGAAGATGCTAACTCAGCTAGACTCGACAGTTCAAACGACTTTGGTGCCGTTTATTACAATGGTAGAAATGTCGTATTTGACGTCCGCAGTGGCAATGTAATTGCTGATTTCGAAGGCGATCGCTACTCAATTGATGAAGTGTCTGACGACCGCTCAATAGTGCTCATCAAAAATACCGAAGAATCCAAGAGTTACAAATTACTTGTGAACGGAAGCACTCATGAGTTAACCGATGCTAAGTATTACTCAATCACGACGCTTAACCATGTGATTGGCTACGACAACTATTCTGAGTTGCAATTACTCGACAACGAGTATAATGTCTTGAAGAAAGTCAGCACCTACCTTGCACTCAAAGACTCCTATAACTACGCTGCCGAAGCGAGTGGGGGCAAAGCCGAGATTTATCGTAACGGTGAAGTCATCAAGACCTTTGAAGATGATGCAGACGTGGTTAGCGGTGTAATGTACGAAAACTACTATGCAATCCGCAATGATGGCAAATATAAATTCTACAATCTCGATGGTTCTGAAGCCTTCGGTGGCAAGGAATATGAGAGCATCAACTCTTTGTTTGATCGCCACCACCACGCTTCCGTAGCTGAAGAAGAGAGAAAGAATTATCTCATCGACGCTAGTGGCAATCGCATTGGCGACGGCGAAACTACCTATCGTAGCATCGCAGTTAGTAGAGGTGGCTATGAGGTTGCTAACTCCGATGGTGATTACAGCATTCTCGATAAAAATGGCAAACCACTCGAAGATGCTAAATGGTACTCGTCGATTGGCTATCGCACCAACCCAGTCGGCCATAACATTTGGACTGGCAAGAATGACTACTCTGATTTCGACGTAATTGACGTCGACAACCACAAAGTCTTGCTTTCGCATGTTAACATTCAATCTTTCTACGCTAATTACTTCACCGTGAAGAATAGCGATGGCAAGCTTGAGTATTACACTTACGAAGGTAAACTCTTCTTTACCGCAACTAAGTAGTATAACGAAAATCCCCCTTGAAAAGGGGGATTTTTTGACTTTTTATTTTGACTGTGGTATAATTCACTCACATTAAAATTAATTATCAAGTCTGAAAAACTCCATTCTTTCGAGGTTATCAGACAAGAAAGGTCAAACACATGGCAGAAACCAAGAAAGACGAAGGCTTAACTATTCGCATTCGTCTTAAAGCCTATGATCACCGCGTGATCGATCAGAGCGCACGCCAAATCGTGGATACCGCGATTCGTACTGGCGCTAAAATCAGCGGCCCGATCCCTCTACCAACCAAGCGTAGCACTTTCACAGTCGTGAAGTCCCCACATGTCTACAAGACCGGTGGTGAAGCTTTCGAAATGAAAGTTCACAAGCGCCTCATCGACATCTCGAACGCTAACCCAAAGACGATTGAGAGCCTTCAAAATCTCTCACTCCCAGCTGGCGTTGACGCAGAAATTAAGATGTAATGAAAAATCCCCCTGAGTGGGGGATTTTTGATGGTTCTAGGTTTTTCAAGTCTTACACGCTTTTGCCATTTGCTGGGAAACAACGGCTTCAAGATTACCATCGGCGTTTCGATGGACGTAAACGGCGTAATTTTGCACGCCGACGAAGCCAACCACGATTTCGTCCGAGACATTCGAACGAAGCACGGTATTGTTGCGAGCCCCCATCGAGAAGTCGTCCGTTAGGATTTCTTCGTGCACGAGGTAATCCTCGGCGAGAAGCTTGATCTTCTGGCTATCGGAGAGTTTCGCGACCACCACAATTGGGCGCTCATTGATGCTGGTAAAGAGTACCGCATCATCTTCGGCACCGCTGACGCGGAGCTCAAAACCTTCGATAGCGTAAAGCAGACTGCGATGACAATCCATCCGCTCGAAAGTGCCCCCGCCAATCGTGGCGTTTTTGGTATTGGGGCTTTTCCGGCTGATGTCGTAGAGTGATTTCAGAGTTCCACAGTCATGCCACTCGAAGTAGCCGACGGCGACCTGTAAATCACCCAGCATTTCCATCATTTTGTTGGTAGAGATGCCACGATACCGCTTGTTCTCAAAGATACCATTCACGACATCGGCGCGCCAGACGTTGATGCCAGTGTTGCAGGCAGAATTACCTTGACGCATGATCTCGTCCGCTTTTTTCTTGTCCGGTTTCTCAACGAAGCCAGTAACAGGGAAGCAAGGGGAGTTGGTTTCTTCGTAAATCGCGTGGCCACAGCCCATCGCGGTCACGATGTCGTTGACTTTAACGCCAACAATCACCGAATTACCGTTTTTGGCACCAGCCACGGCCGATTCAATCGCCGCCTTAAACTCAAAGTCCGGGACCAGATACTGATCAGCCGGAGTATTGATAATAATGGCGGCAGGGTCGAGCTTGTAGATTTCGCTAGTTGCTTTTATCATGGAGCCGGCGTAACCAAGTTGCGGGCTCAGCTGCAGGATATTCTGGGACAGAATGCCTCTTGGCAGGCACTGCTTTTTTGCGAGCTCGGTTTGGCTGTCCGAAGTGGTAACTACGACAATATTAGTAGGTTTGACTCCGAGAAAGGTGAAGTTGTCCACCACCGCTTGAATGAAGGTATTACGCTCATCCAATTGGCAGAACTGCTTGGGGCAGTCCGGGTGACTAATTGGGAAGAGGCGAGTGCCTTTTCCGCCAGCAATAATCGCTGTCCAGAGATGTTCAGTTTCCATGATAATGACCTCCTAGATTTTTAATGTGCATAAAAATATACCAAAAACGGTATATATTTGTTATTATAGCATAGATTGACTAAAATGTCAATGCTTATCGGCCGAAATCGGCATTTTTATGCGTTCTATGATATAATTATTGCATGACTGCTAGCAAGTTAAAAAAGCGTCTATATTTCTCTGTTGCGAAATATTTTCGGTTTTTTGCTAATCGAGCTTTTAAGCGCTGGAACCCACGCGTAATTGCTGTCACTGGTTCGGCAGGTAAAACTACCATGCTAAACCTCTTGGAGCACGAAATGGGCAAACACGCGCACTTTTCCCACGATGCCAACTCGGCATTCGGGATTTCTTTTGATATGTTAGGACTAAAAGGGATTCGCGGGTCGAAAATCCGCTGGATTTGGCTTTTAATTGCGGCGCCACTGCGTGGACTGTTTTATCGTCACAAAGAGCCATTTTATGTGGTCGAGATTGATGGCGAGCGCCCACATGAAGCGGAATTCCTCGCCGAATGGCTGAAGCCAGAAGTGACGATTTGGGTATCGATTGGACTTTCGCACGCGATTCAGTTTGAAAAAGTCGTCGCAGAAGGGAAATTTGGCTCGCTTTCGGAGGCAATTACGGCCGAATTTGCCAATTTGCCGCTCAATACTTCAAAGCGGGTTTATATTGATGCTGACTCGAAACTGATGGTAGAAGCAACCGCTGACATCAAGGCGAAGGTGATCCCAATCAAGAAGTCTAACCTCAAGAAATACGTGGTTTACCCAGATTCGACCGACTTTACCTACGGCGACACAACTTTCCATTTTAACCATCCGGAGCCGAAGGATATCTCCTTTAATCTGTTTGTTTTGCAGGATTTGATGAAATATTTGAAGTTGCCATTTAATCCGGACTTCTCAGAACTAAAGGTGGCACCTGGTCGCAGCTCGTACTTTGAAGGTAAAAAAGGTATCCAGATTGTGGATAGTAGTTACAATGCGCATATGATTTCGATGACTTCGATTCTTGATATGGCGAAGAGAATGCACGCGGAGCGCAAATGGCTGATTATTGGCGATATCGTGGATCAAGGGTCAATTGAGGGCGAAGAACACGAAAAACTCGCAAAATTGATTGCCGATGTGAAGCCAGACTTAGTAATTCTAGTGGGGCACCGCACGAAGAAATATACGGCACCAAAACTTAAAGAACTTGGCGTTTCGGCAGTTGCGACGACCGATCCGAGGAAGGCACTTGCCTACATCGAGAAGCATATTACCGGCAAGGAAACGCTGATTTTTAAGGGCAGCCACTATCTTGAATGGATTATTGAGAAATTATTAGCCAATCCGAAGGACGCGTCGAAGCTTTGCCGTAGGGAAAAAGCCGCCGTCCAAAGGCGTAAAAGTTGGGGGTTAGACTCATGAGCAAGCCAGAATTATACATCATCCACGGCTGGACGTACACGGTAGAGCCTTGGAAAAGAACTCTGGAACTCTTGAAAGAAGCTGGTATTAAGGTGACGATGCTCCATGTACCGGGTCTCACGGAGCCGAGCGATAAGGTATTTACGATTGAGGACTACGTGAAATGGGCCGACCAGATGATTCCGGATGGCGCGATTGCACTCGGGCATTCAAACGGTGGTCGCATTCTCTTAAATCTCTCGATTAAAAAACCAGGGAAGCTGAAGAATTTGATTTTGCTCGATTCAGCCGGAGTGTTTGAAATGACCAAGAAGAAGAAAGCCGTAGCCGCCCTCGCGAAGATTGGTAAGCCGTTTAAGAAGATTAAAATCATAGATAAGGCGTTCCATCGCGCGACTGGGACGACCGATTATTCGAAGGCGCCAGAGAACATGAAGAAGACGCTCGCGAATATGCTCGAGTCTGATAAAAATCTGAAATTTGAGGACGTAAAGGTGAAAACCTACATTTTATGGGGCCAAAAAGACACGGTGACGCCACCGCGCCACGCTGAAATAATGCACGCTGGAATTGCTGATTCGGAACTTAAAACGTACGCCAATTGGACGCACGCACCGTATATTTCACATCCGGACGATTTGGCCCGGGCGTTAATCACATTAATGTCGAGGTTAGAACAGTGAAGCATCATTATTTAGGTTTAGCGGCGAGGAAAAAGGGGGCATGGAGGCAACTGTTCGTTCACGGTTCAAAATACGATTTAAATCATTTGAAGATCTATTTGCAAGAACGCTATCAGGGTGAAACTATGCTGACCAAGAACGGGCGCTCAGCGCTCGCACTCGCACTTAAAGGCTACTTTGAGAAGGGCGACAAAGTCATTGTAAATGGCTTTACTTGTTATGCCGTATATGAGGCGGTAAAGGCTGCGGGGCTTACACCAGTGTTTGCCGACATCACGAAGGAAGATTTGAATTTCTCGGTGGAAACGATTAGTAAGGTCGCCGATGGCGCAAAGGGAATTATTATTCAGAATACGCTCGGGAATCCGGTGGATATCGAGGCGATTGAGGCATTTGCGAAAGAGAAGAATCTCTTAATTGTCGAAGATTTGGCGCACTGTGTCGGGATTAATTATAGGGACGGGCGCGAAGCCGGTACAGTGGGAATTGCGACTGCTTTGTCATTTGGCAAAGATAAATCGATTGATACGATTACCGGTGGTGCCGTGATATTTAGGGCGCCGAGAAAGCACGAAATTAAAGCGCCGGCAAAAGCTCCGGCTAGATCCGATAATTTCCGGGCAAGATTCTATCCGATGGCGGGCGCGATGTGCCGTGGGCTCTCTTATGTACACCTCGGTGGCGCGATGATGAAATTGTTCTTGAAGCTTCACATGGTGGAGAAGTCGGCCGATAATAAGTTAGATCTCTCGGTTAAACCAGCGAAATTTGAAGCGAAACTCGCGCTCGAACAGATTAAAACCTTGAAAAACGAGAAGCCGCTTCGCGAATTTTATCTCGTGAGAAGTCGCGACGAAGTCTTAAAGAAACTGAAGAAGGTCGGATACTATTTCGACGGATTTTGGTACGAGAAGCCGATTTCGCCGGCGAGGTATTATAATAAAGTGCATTTTCCAGAGAGCGACTGCCCGGTGGCGGTGATGGTCGCTAGCACGATTATTAACTTTCCAACCCATTATGATAAAAAGGAGCTAGAAAGAGCTAAAGAAATTGTAAAGGAGTATTTATGAACTTTAACGAAGTCGTAAAAAAATACCCAGAAGCCAACTTTTTGCAATCGCCGGAGTATGGTAAGATGAATGAACTCCTTCACGATAAGGTAATTGTTTCTGATTTTAATGGACTAGGGCACGCGCTTATGATTGTCCGAAATGCAAAGCGTGGACGCTACCTCGAGATCCCGTGTGGGCCACTCACGGATTGGACGAATAAGAAGACCGTGAAAACCGTATTTGACGAAATCGCCAAGATTGGTAAGGCCGAAAAATGCGTATTTGTGCGCGTGCGCCCGCAACTAAATGGCAACGAGAAGAATCTAAAACTCCTCGAAGCATTGGGGCTCAAGAAATCTCCAATGCATCTTGCGGCTGAACATACAGTGATGCTAGATCTTAGAAAATCTGAGGACGAACTACTCGCTGATATGCGTCGCCAAACTCGTTATGAGGTGCGCCGTGCTGATAAGCTCGGTATTAAAGTCGAAAAAGACGATTCGGAGGCATTATTTAAAGAATTTCATAAAGTGCAGGCCGAGACGGCAAAGCGCCAAGGATTTGTGCCACCAAATCTCAATACTTTACTCGCTGAAAGAGAAGCGTTTAAGGGCAACATCGTGATTTACGTGGCAAAAACCGAAGAAGGTAAGCCGATCGCCTATGGCATGTTTATTAAGGGTGGCAAGGAAGGTGACTACTACGAAGCGGCTTCGACTGATTTAAACCGCAAGCTTCCAGGCGCATATGCTTTGCTCTGGCAAGCTGCGAAAGATTTGAAGATGGAAGGCTACGAACGGTTTAACCTCTGGGGAATTGCTCCACCAAATCAGCCAAATCACCGCTACGCCGGCGTTACAACCTTCAAGACCGGCTTTGGTGGCGAAGTGATTGAGTACGTGCCGGCGCATGACTTAGTCTTATCGAAAATAGGATACTTAAAAGATTATATGGTGGAAGCAATTCGCAAGAAAAAGAGGCATTTATGATTAGGGTAGAAACAGCAGTAGATCGAGAAATTTGGGACGAATTTATTAAATCCCACGAAGAGTCGAATTTCTTACAGTCCTTCGATTTTTACGAATTCCATCTTGCGCGTGGGAAAAAGGTGGTTCGGCGTCTATTTTATGTAGATGACGAGATTAAGGCGGCTTATGCTGGCGTCGTGGAAACCGCGAAGCGCGGGACTTACATGGCGATTGCCGGTGGTCCGATTATGGATTTCAAGAATAAAACATTGGTGAAGGCGGTATTTGACGATATTAAAACTGAGGGGAAAAACCTCGGTTGTGCGTTTGTCCGCGTCCGTCCACAACTGCCACTTTCCGATAAGTCTTTGAAGCTCATGAAGGATTTAGGACTAAAAAAAGCGCCAATGTATCTCTCAGTAGAGTATGCTGGTGTGCTCGATTTAAGAAAGAGCGAAGAAGAGATGCTCGCGAATGCATCACAAGGCTTTAGAAGAAAACTCCGCAAGGCCGAAAAAGCCGAAATCATAGTGGAAACTTCCACCGACCCAAAGATTGTGAAGACTTTTTACGAACTCGAAGTGAAGCACGCGAAACGCCAAGGCTTTGTGGCGTTTTCGGAAAGTTTCCTCACGAAGCAATTCGAAGCTTTTTCTAAAAATGACGAAGTCATTATGTATACCGCAAAGAAAGATGGCGAGATTTTAGCCCAGAATTTCATGATTTTTTACGGGCCGGAAGCGAGTTATCATTACGGTGTGTCGTCAGATCTTGGTACCAAATATTCCGCGGCGCCGCTCCTACACATGGAAGCGATGCGCGAAGCCAGAAGGCGCGGCATGATTCGCTACAATTTGTGGGGAATTGTGGGACTCGAAGAAAAATCCCATCGTTTTTACGGCGTATCGGAGTTTAAGCGTTCATTCGGTTGCGATGAGCTAAAATACACCCCGGCGCACGACCTAGTTTTGAAGCCAGCCAAATACCAACTTACGAAACTCGTCGAGTCGACCAGGAAACGCATTCGCCACGTCTAAAAAATCATGGTCATTTAGTATTATTTTTTGGTGTTTTTATGCTATAATAAGCATAAGTAATAAAGGATTTTTATGGCACATATTAACCGAAGATTTATCGATAAGCATTGGCTGGTCTTCATCGTTCGTGGTGGTCTAGCTGGTCTTTTTGGGTTCTTTGCTTTGTTTAGCAACCTAAACAACTGGGAATCTATCATTGCAATTATTAGTGTATTCTTACTTGCAATGGGCATCATCGATTCGGTTGGTGCGCTTTATAGTTCTACGAAAAAGCACGGCTGGGTGAACTCCGTGATTGATGCGCTCGTCGATGTGGTCGCGGCACTCGCACTACTATTCTTCGCCCGCGATAATTTGGTCGCCTGCCTGATTATTGTCGCTGCCTATACCTTTGTATCCGGCATCATCGACATCTTGCATAGCTTCCTTTCTACGGTCGATCCAACCGATCGTTTTATCCGTGCGCTGGCCGGTGTGCTTGGCGCCGTGATGGGCTTCGTGATTCTAAACGCTGGTGATTTCGAAACCAGCACCTTTATTCGCTTCTTCGGTGCCTACATGCTCGTCGTTGGCATTTCAAGCTTGATTTACGGCGCACACAACCGCGCTCAGAACATTGAAGATAAGGTTGCCAGAAAAGAAGCTCGCGTTAAAAAAGTTGTCAAAAAGTCCGCTAAAAAAGTTGCCGCGAAAAAGGCTGTTAAATCTGTTAAGAAGCACTAAATTAAGCATTTTTGTGTTATAATAAATGCTTAAGGAGGACGAATGTCTGTCAAAAAGGCAATTATTACTGATGCTGGCTTTGCGAGCCGGTATCTACCTATCACTAAAACAATTCCAAAAGCAATGATACCAATGGGCGCGAAGCCTGTCATGCAGCTCTGCGTAGAAGAATGTGCCGAGGCCGGGATTGAGGAAATCGTGATTGTGGCGACCCCAAATACAATGGGACGTCAGATTTATGATGACTATTTCCACAATTCATCCGAAAATGTGAAAGCTTTGCTCGAAAAACAGGGCAAAATGGAACGTTTCGAACCGGTTGAAAAAGTACTGCATCTACCGAAAATTACTGTAATTGAGCAGGATGCCAGTTTGCCATACGGCAATGGCTCACCGATTCTTTCTGCTAAGCAGTTCGTCGAAAACGAGGAAGCTTTCGTCGTGCTTTATTCAGACGATTTAATCTTTGGTGAAGGTGATGTAAAAACTTTGATCGAAACTTATGAGCAAAACAAAAA
>CAMJXP010000021.1 GCA_946409745.1 uncultured Candidatus Saccharibacteria bacterium
ATCGAATGATAAGTGAAAAATTTCTTTTCCTCATCCAGCATCACCGCATCAAAATCTGGTGTCGGTACGGTAATCTCATAGCCAACCCCCGCCACGTCTATAATCAGTGAGTTTCCGAATTTTTCTGTAATTTTACCTCTAATGTGTGCAATCATATATCTATTATACCATCATGTTCAGAGAGTGCGTAATTGCCGCCGCCAGTGCATCTGCCGCATCATCCGGCTTTGGTTTATCCTTCAATCCTAAATGTACCCGCACCATTTCCTGAATCTGACCCTTTTTCGCCGAGCCATACCCAGTCAAAGTTTTTTTAATCTCATTTGGTGTATATTCAAAGATTTGGAGCCCCCTTTGTTCAGCCACGAGCAGCACCAATCCCCTCGCCTCTGCCACCGCAATGCCAGTCGTGATGTTCTTCGAAAAGAATAGTTTTTCTACCGAGACCACATCTGGCTTCGTCGTATCAAAAACTTCTTGGAGTGATTCATATAATTCTTTTAGTCTAGACGGGAGCGGTGCCCGAATTTTAGTCGTAATTACACCATAATCAAGTGCTTTTGCATTTGCGCGTGAAGTCGTTTCAATCAATCCAAACCCACAAATACCGATACCTGGATCAATGCCTAGAATTTTCATTTCACATATTTAATTAAAGTTTCACGTAAGTCTTTTGCTGGAATTACAAATTTATCATGCACCGTCGCCGGTCCAATCGCATGCAGGAACCCGAGTTTCTTCGCCTCAGCAATTCTCTGGTCCGCTCTAAACGCTGAACGAATCTCGCCACCGAGTCCCACTTCGCCAAATACTACGTATTCTTCACCGAGTTTCCTACCCGCCACTGCCGAAGCAATCGCCATACATACTGCGAGATCAGCTGCCGAATCATTTAACTTCATTCCGCCGACCACATTAATAAATATATCTTTGTCGGATAATTTCAATTTCGTGCGTCTTTCAATCACAGCAATTAATAAATTCAAACGATTAATATCAAAACCAGAAGCTGTGCGCTTTGGATAACCAAAATTCGACGGCGTTGCGAGCGCCTGAATCTCAACTAAGATTGGACGATTTCCTTCGAGTGTCGCCAAGATTATTGAACCATCCGTATTTGTACGTTCCGCGAGCAGCGCCGCTGACGGATTTTGCACTTCCTTTAGCCCCGTCTCGCCCATTTCAAAAATCGCGACTTCGTTAGTTGAGCCAAAGCGGTTTTTCACCGCTCTAACTGTCTTAAAACCACCATAGCGGTCACCTTCAAAATTTAGTACTACATCTACTAAGTGCTCCAAAACTTTCGGCCCGGCCAGTGTTCCTTCCTTTGTCACATGACCAACAATTATTACCGCCGTATCAGTCGCTTTAGCTGCCCGAATAATCAAATTACCACAGTTTGTAACTTGCGACACCGTTCCTGGCGCCGACGAAATCTCATCCATCGCAAGCGTCTGAATCGAATCCACAATTACTAAATCAAATTCACCAGATTCAATCGTTTTAGCGATATCATTACCAGAAGTCGAAGAAGCAAAATTAAGTCTCTCCGAATTTGCACCCAGTCTTTCCGCGCGAAGTTTCACTTGCCCTGCCGATTCCTCGCCGGATATGTATAATACATCGTGTTTTTTCGCGACTTCCGCTGAGATCTGCATCAAAATTGTCGACTTGCCAATGCCCGGTTGTCCCGCAAGTAGCGAAACTGACCCCATCAAAATACCACCACCAAGCACCACATTTAAATCTGGAAATTCTGTTAAGAGTCTCGCCTTTTTATCAGACGGCACTATAGTTTTTAGCTTCACAAATTCCAACTTTTTGCCGGATTGTTTACCTTTTTCAATGGCCGATTTTTTGCCAATTTCCGGCTCGACTACCTGCTCAACCAAAGAATTCCAAGCCTGGCAGTTATTACACTGCCCAACCCACTTATTATAAGTCGCACCACATTGCTGGCAGACGAACTGACTCCTCACTTTCATATCTATAATTATAGCACACTAGTATCTTGGAGCAATTTCGTGCTGGTAGACGGCCGTCAGGTTCTTGTGTTCATTGTCTGGATCAGACTTTGCGCGACCCCATAGCACGGTTGAAACATCATAATTCACAATTTCTGCCGGTTCCTTCGAGTTCACGCCCGTCGCTGCACCATAAGTACGGTTCAAGAATAGTTTGTTCGTAATAATCGCACCCGTCACCGTTAGTCTACGCGAATTTTGCCTTGCATTAATATCAGTGGTTGGACAAGTATCCAAATCTTTCTCCGCAATCAGAATCGCTTTCACTACCGACACGCCACAAGCAATCGTAATATTATCGCCATAGATAATCACCTTTGGAATGTCAGACATATTGCCATACGTCGCGCCTTGGTAATCAATGTTTCCGTTAATCACTACATTGCCAGTTGCCTTTATAATATGCGTCTTACCAGTATTTGCTGTGCTGGCATTAATCGTAAGGTTGCTAGTCGAATTGTAACGAATAATCGACTTTGTAGTACTATTATTAAGCGTAATCGTCGCCGGAGCAGAATAATCATAACTTTGCGCATCTTCATTTGGAAGCGTACCAACGAGTGATTCCTTGTTTGAAATCACCGCCGAAATACCAGAGCGACCTGTTACTTGGTTGTTCGGACAAATACCCGTCGTCGCATGGCTCGAATAGTTCGCTAACGACAAAGGTACCCGGTTATTACAGTAATTCTGGCTACCACCTTCAAGTGTACCACCACCGGCCACATTGCTAGCTCGGCCAGTTGCTGCGCCCGAAGCGATACCATTCGCAATACCTTGCGCATTCACAATTTGCTCAGCCCATGACGAGAATACCATCTTGCCACCAGTAATGTTTCCGATGCCTTTGAGATTATTCTTCGTCATTACCGAAGTCTTAATCGTACCACCGGAATAAAGACCACCACCCCAAACCTCAAACAATGGTTTCTTTGCAATCGTGAAACAACGTGACTTCGAAATACGCCACTTGTGACTACCTTCCGGATCATTCCAGTTGGTTGCCGAACCACTGCTGGATGGATAACTTGCCACCGCCACACAAATTTGCGAACCGGCTGCGATGTCTGGCACCTGCATCGTTAATTGCAATTTGTGTTGTTCGCCATTAAGATTGCCAGACGGATTCAAAGTTCTGGCTGATTGTTCATCCGCATAGAAACAGGTCGATGCGCCTGGTGTTACGCCAAAGTAATTACAAAGTTCATCGTTCTTGCCACTACCCCAACCATCGCTTGCACCTTTCTCGGCGCCTTTATAAATCACCACTTTCGAAATTGCCTCACGCATCACAGTCGCGTACTTTTGCGCATCCGAACCATCCGTCGTTTCCGGATTCGTCTTTGGAATCACATCAATCTCATATTTAATATCTTTTTCTTCACCGGCATAAATCACATCTTGTTCGGTTCCATCCGGCTTCTCTTCAATCACTAACTTCGTGTCGTAGTTATATGGCACATAAGCACTAGCTTGGCTTGAACGATTCGTCGTGTAAACGTTGCCGACGTTGTTATTGCTACCATCTGCTGTAAATGAAATCTGACCTGGCGTGGTCTGTGTACGGCTATTTAAGTTCGTCGCTGCCGTTTCAGAAAGATTACGTCCCACTTCCGAAATCGTGACGCGGTGTTGGTTTGTCGAAACACGCTTCGTCGTTTGTCCATTTGAATAATAATGGTTTTCGGAATATGCCGTGATAAAGCTGTTTGCATCACTCTTCACCGTGTACGAGTTATTCCAGTTTCCGTACCCACTGCCTTTATACGAATTATACAAAGTGCCAAGTGTACTACTGTTATTTACATAATTGGTCGGATAAATCGTGCCCGTACCATTTAGCCTAAACTTTTGCGAAACCACACTATATGCATATTGAAGCAGAGGATTATAGGTCGAACGATAGCTCAAAGTCTGACCCGGCTTTGCGTAAACATTCTTCTGATACTTTTGATACTTAGTCGGGCCTTCCGGGTTCTTTACGCGCATATCTAGGAATGCGTCGCTATAACTATCATCATTCATCTTTTCTGGATCGCGTGGATCTTCCGGCTGGGCATTACCAAGCGCCGAAGCACAAATCTTAATTTGCGTATTTGAAGCCACATTCACGACATCGTTATTTGGCTTAAAGGTCAAAATCTCACAAACCACCTGCCCTGGCACTAATGTGATTGACTCATCATATTCTTTCTTGCCTGTACCGTTTGAGATACCCGTAAAGTATTCCGTTTCATTCTTCAAGGTCGCATTGCCAGTTCTACCCGTGAAGTTCGAAGTTCTCGTGATTGTGTATGCAGTCGAACCAACCCCCGCAGTCCTCTTCAAATAATGTTCAAAGGTTACTGTACAACCAGACAGAGTACAACCAGTAATATTTTGAGTTTCCGTCACACTGGTATTACGCCAACCGAGCGTCTTCGTGCCAGATGGAGTTGTAACCTTAGCTAAGCCCTCGAAAGTTGATGGATTTGCGTGAGCACAAGCTTTAGCTGTAGCCGTTGTTGTATTTGAATATGAACCATACGGATAGAATGTTACATAGTAACAAACTGTCTGGCCAGGATAAATCGTTTCTGTAAAGGCACTTTCATACCGACCATTTCGATAAATCTGCACCGTGGTGCCACTCGTTGATGGATAGTACAATGGATAGGTTGATTGCGTAATACCACTGCCATTATTCTGTGAACGATAAACTGTGTAAGAAATTGCCGCCGAACCTCGTACTGTCTTCAAAGCCAAATCAAAGGTCGCCGTACATCCAGAATTTAGACAATTAATATTTAATGTCTGCGTATTATTAGTTTCTACATACCCGGTATTTTTACTATTTGAACCCGAGGTACTATTGCCCTCAAAAACTCGCGCCCGCCCCGAGAATTCATGCCGTTCATACACTGCGTATATTGTCTCATTGTTATAAAGATACTTGCCGTATGTCATGTCGTAATTTTCGGTCCAGCTTCCACTCCAAGTACTAGTTCCCCACCACTTTTTTGTATAACCAGTAAGGCCACTCGCCGTCAGTGATGCATAATTACCATTAATCACAGTCGTCGATTTATCTGCTACAAGGTGCGACAAAGAATTACCATTGTGGTCAATCGCTTTCATCGTAAGTGTCTTTTGGTCAAGTTGGTAAATTGCATAGATCGTCGTATCGTCGTTTAGATATGTACTGTAAGTCATATTCGTGTCATCCCACCATTGACCAGCCCAAGTACTCCAACCCCATTTGACTTTTTTGTAACCATTCGAAGTCAAATTATAAGCCGTGAGCGAGGCATAACTCCCAGATTTTACTGTCGTCGTTTGGTCCGGCGCATACCACGAAAGCGAATTACCATTTGTGTCAATCGCCTTCATTCTGAGCGTTTTGTTTGATTCGCGGACCACGAGCGTAACTTCCGAATACTGATCCGAACAGCTCGATGGATCCTCTGCGTTACAGCGGTGAATATTAACATTACGAGTATAGTATTTCGCATCACCATAAGTTTGTGGATAAATTCCGCTAATAAATCTATTTACGTCAATGTATGTACTTGTACTTCTTGGATTTCCCCAGGAACCACGCGGAACATAATCAGAACCCTCAATTGAATTGTTTGCATTAGTCACGTAAACATTAACTGCGGCCGTCTGGTGACTACCAGTACACATACCCCAATAAATAGCAGTCGCCCATGATTGGCCTTCATCGATTTCAATCGTAGTATCCGTACCATTCGAAGAGCCAATCCAAAGCGAACATGCATAGTTCACAGCCACACTACACGCCCATTCCACTGATGAAATGTGTCCTCTTCCGCCACTTGTCTCCATACAATGATCATACTGCCAACCGGTATATGCATTTGCGTTTTGCTGAGAACAAAACATAGTCAACGCAAAACTGAAAACAAATCCAATAATTAGACACCACTTTTTCATTAATAATCGACTCGTCATTTTTATCCTTGACCTCCAGAATTATCAATGCCGAGTTCTTTTTCTCGTGCTCTTTTAATTTCTAAATACTTTTCGCCAATTTCTTTATTTCCCATTCTGTACGCAAGTGCAGCTACTTCGTCAGCCGATGCTGGTGTTTTTAATACATCATCCGACTTAATCGCATCGGCTAGGAGTTCATTCAAATGTTCGGAACTCTTTTGTAACAGTAACAATAGTTGATTTCTTTCATATACTAAACCAGCTGCTGATTTTTCATCGTTAACCGCTAACATATAAGATGCAAAAATATCCATGATGTAAGCATATCTATCGGCTGGCTGATCTTTTTCAATACGTTTCTTAATCACTTCTGCATATTCATTGCAAATTCCAGTACAAGCACCAGTCCCCTTCTTCTGATTCTCTTCAGTATATTCATATTCCTCACGAACGCACTGTGCGATATCAGTCACTTCACTATAATCTGCGCAAGAAAATTTTTCTTCGCTTGGTTCCGGCTCACCGCCGTTTTTACCAACCAACAAGACTGCAACATTTGCAATTGCGAGGCCAAAAACTAAGACGCATAAAACACAAAAAACTACACCCAGTATCTTTGTGTTTCCATTTTTTCGGGTCGGATTTGTATTTGCACCTTCCACCATGCCTAAATTATAGCATAAGCGTTATAAAGTCGCAACGTTTTTTCTAAGCCATCCGTCCGCCGGACCGGCCGTCATCAAGAGAATCAAATACCCTTCGTCACGATACTTTACGAGTTTTCCAAACAACTCGTCATTAAGCTCGGCCGGTTCTGCGACTTCCTTGTTTGACAAGATACTAATCAAATCTTCTGCCGTTAAAACTTTTAGATTCGGATCTTCGCGCGTGAGATATGTCGGAATCCAAAAGATTTTTTCGACTCCCTTAAATGCATCCTTATATAAGTCCTTCACTTCGTGCTGTCTCGTGTTTTGATGCGGTTGGTAAACTACTATTACACCTTTTTTACCACGGAGTCTCGCCTCATCTTTCGCCACATCAATCGTCGCTTCAATCTCTTCCGGGTGATGTGCATAGTCCGTATAAAATCCATCTGCTAGTCTTTCAAACCTACGACCGACGCCAGGGAATTCATCGAGTATTGCCTTCACTTCTTCTGGCTTCAAATCCGGCTTCATATTAAGAAGTGCCGTCATCGCAAGTTCGGCATCACGTCTTCTCGCTGCCCCAGCCAGTTTAAAGTCAACATCACCATTGATTTCATCAATTACATTTTCACACTGCGCCTTAAACTGCGAAAACGCTTCTTCATAGTCTTCCCTTGTTGGATAAATATCCGGATGGTCGTACGTTACGCTCGGAAAAACCGCGAGCCACGGATGGAACATCAAAAAATTACGGTCGTATTCGTCTGCCTCGTAGATAAAGAATTCATCGCCTGGCTTATAACTACCACTCGGCGCAAATCCGAGCGTCGTACCCACAATGTAGGCTGCCTTAATCCCAAGTTTTAATGCGCCAAAAGCAATCATCGAAGTGGTCGTCGTTTTACCATGTGTACCGGCCACTGCGACCATCTTCAGTCCCAATTTCTCAATCAGATATTCTGTTAATTCATCACGCTTTGAAACCTTAATCCCTGTTTCTTTAGCTAATACTAGTTCCGGATGCTCCTTTGGTAATGCTGAAGTATGTACAAACCAATCGACGCCTTCATCAATCTTTTGTTTTAGGAATTCCCCGTCTTGTTCGCCAATTTTGACTTCAATTCCGGCTTTTTCAAGTTCCGGTAGAATCATACCAGGATTCTTATCCGAACCATAAACCGTCATACCGGCCGCTTTCGCCATTAATGCTAGCGGCCCCATCCCTGTTCCAGAGATACCAGAAATATAGATTTTCATGTTATAATTATACAATGAAAATCACATCAGAACAAGAAATGCTCGACTTCGGCAAAGCCTTCGCCGAAAAAATTTCTGTTCCTCAAGTGATTGAACTCGTTGGCGATGTCGGCACCGGCAAGACCACTTTTACGCGTGGTTTAGCGGCAGGTTTAGGAGTAAATGAACCAGTTACGAGCCCAAGTTTCACAATTTCAAAAACCTATGCCTTTAAGAATGGCGAACTCATTCATTATGATTTTTACCGCTTGAAAGACCCTGGACTAATGGCTGAAGATCTAGATGAAAACCTAAATAATAATCATGCCGTCGTGGTAGTCGAATGGGCTGAAAGCGTCGAAAACTTCTTACCGGAAAACCGCACTAAAATTGAAATTAAACTAAACGATGACGGTACGCGTGAGGTCACTGTATTATGAAAATGTATCTAGATACCTCCACTCCGACTACGATTCTAAAACTCGACGACCACGAGTATAAATGGGAATCCGGTCGTGATTTGGCCGAGAATTTATTAGTATTTATTCATGACAAATTAGTAGAGAACGGCAAGGATTTTAAGGACCTAGAAGAAATTACTTTCATGTCTGGCCCAGGTTCTTTCACCGGACTTCGCATTGGCGCCGCTGTCGTGAACACACTGGCAAACGAATTAAATATTCCATTAAAAAATCACCACGGCGAAATCGTTAAAATCATTTTACCCGATTACGGCCGTGGTGCTAATATCTCAAAACCAGTTAAATAATTATTTAATGATTTCGTCGATGATGCCATAAGCTTTGGCTTCTTCGGCACTCATCCAGTTATCGCGGTCCATGTCTTTTTCAACTTGCGCAAGCGACTTGCCAGTATTTTTCGCAAAGATTTCCGCCAAGCGTTTCTTTAAGAAAATACCTTCCTTTAGCATGATTTCCTGGTCGGTGATTTTCCCTTCCGTACCAGACGATGGTTGATGAATCATAATGCGGGAATTTGGCAGGCAGAATCTTTTACCTTTCGCGCCACATGACAAAAGCATTGCACCCATCGAAGCCTGCAGACCAATACCAATCGTTTCCACATCTGGCTCAATGTAATTCATCGTATCGATAATTGCAAAACCATCATATACGGAACCGCCTGGGGAATTAATATAAAGTTTAATTGGCTTCTTTGAATCTTCGTGTGCAAGATAAAGTAGCTGTGCCACGACGAGATTTGCCGTGTGTGAATTTACATCCTCACCGAGGAAGATAATTCTATCATTTAAAAGTCTCGAATAAATATCGTAGGCTCTTTCGCCACGATTAGTCTCTTCAATAATCGTCGGCACTAAATAATCATTTGGTTTTTTCATATTACTCCTTTACTAGTTTTAACTTATTCTTTTCAAGTTTTAATACCGGAATATCGCCCTTCTTCAATTTCTCGGAAATAATTTCTTCCGAAAGTAGCGATTCGACTTCATCTTCAATTTTGCGACGGAGTGGTCTTGCGCCATTCTTTGGATCATAACCTTCTTTAATCAACCATTCTTTAGCCTTCTCATCAACTTTAAGTCCAATGCCTTTAGTTGCAAGACGCTTTCTTAAATCATTAATGAGATTATCAAAGATTTTCTCGACATCCTTCTTCGTGAGCGCATGGAATACTAAGATATTCTCCAGACGGTTAATGAGTTCTGGACGCATCACTTTTTTGAGCGCCTTCATCGCGTAAGCCTTGTTTTCTTCATATTCTTGCTCCAAAGCCTTCTTGTCTTTTGCGGTCTTTGCCGTAAAACCAAGTTCACTTTCGCGATACATATCCGCCGAGCCAAGGTTCGAAGTTAGAATCACAATCGTATTATTAAACTTAATTTTATTTCCCTGGCCATCCGTCAAAATTCCGTCTTCCAAAATCTGAAGTAGGAGATTAAACACATCCGGATGTGCCTTCTCGATTTCGTCAAAGAGAATCACGGAATATGGTTTTCTACGCACGGCTTCGGTGAGTTTACCACCATCATCATATCCAATATAGCCAGCCGGCGCACCAACGAGTCTCGACACATTGTGTTTTTCGCCAAATTCGGACATATCGATTTTTACAAGTGCGTTTTCACCGCCAAACACTTCGCGCGCAATCACACGTGCGAGTTCCGTTTTACCAACGCCAGTCGG
>CAMJXP010000022.1 GCA_946409745.1 uncultured Candidatus Saccharibacteria bacterium
AAGTTGCTGATTTGGCCAACGAAGAACCGACGTGGCGTGCCATTTTCTTTAGGGCCGGCACCAACCCAGACTTCAGTATTAAATGGACCGGCGAGATTGGCGTAATTTATAATCATTTGTTCAGTACCATTATTTAGCTTTCCGTAGAGAATATTATTTACCCTCTTGATTGAGACTTTGTTTGATTCGCCAGTAAAGTACTTCCTGACGCGGTCGCTGCTAGCCGATGAGGCATTGGCTGCAAATTCGTATTGGCCAGTCTCACCAAGCCTGAAGCAGAAGCCTGGCCATGGTTGACCAGTTTCGTCCATTGATGAGACGACTGTATTCTGGACGACATTAGTACCCATACTGTCGATGTTGAAAATGATTTCAAAGTCTTTGCCGAAGTTAGTAGTGTCGAACAGACGGACGCCAGTATTAAGATAATTCGTACCATCAAATGACAGAACGGTTTGATTTGGTACATAGACGCTGTCGGCCCAGATTGCGTAAAGATCAACCGTATCATTGGCCGTTTCGGTAAGGCCGGTTAGTATTTGTTCTTCGTCGAAGTAATCTTTGCCAGTGCCATCCGCGGTAGTACTCCACTTTACAAACTGCTTCGTGCCGTTCGTGAACGTGTTGGCGTCTAGGGTTTGACCGTCGCCATAGACTAATTCTTGTTCTACCGTGTTGTCGGCAACTGTGTTGTCGTGGAAGACTACAGTGTAGCTAACTGGAGGGACCCAAATAGCGTAGAGTATAACCACACTACCTGGAGTACCAATATGATCAACAGTTTCTCCAGGATTATAACAGGTGCCAGTGCCATCCGGCATGGTATTCCAACATTCAAACATGTTGTTGGCTTTGGTAGGAACAATAATCGATAGTTCACCGCCTTCAACTTCCATGATATGGCTGGCCGGTGGCGTACTGCCGCCTTGTGTATCATATTGAACGAGATAAGTGGTTGCATCGTAAATCTCAAGTTTAAAGTCAGAAATAGTTGCCTCAATAAACCGAGCCGGATTCCCACTGCTATCGATAATGCCACCAATAGTCGCAGTATAGCTGAAATACCTGTTGAAACCAGAAAGATCTATCAATGTCGTAAATGAAGTACCGCCGTTCGTACTGTAGGAAAGAATTCCATCTTTTTTCCTGACAACAATTCTAGTGCCGGCAGTAGTAGGAACGGTCTTGGCGATGGTTGATCCGGTATATGCAGTACGAATCTGGAGAGTAGTTGCATTACTGGCTCTTAGATGGAAGCCTGGCCATGGTGAGGTGCCATTCTCATCTTTATTTGAGAATAAGGTTGCCTGAGTGGTTTGATGCGTACCAAACGAGTTAATGGTAAATTCGACTGTAAAGTCTTTAGTAGCGTTAGTCTGATTAAGCAGCGCAACACCAGTATTAATGACGCCGCCAGTTGCATATTTCGCACAATCACCAGTCACATTGCCTTGACCGTCAAAGGCACAGGAACCATCAAATTTGAAACCATGGAGCCACTGGGCATAGAGTGTAATTGTGGCATTATTTGTGGTTGTAAGGTTATTGACCTGTTCAGCATCTTCATACGCTGTACCAGTACCATCAGCACTAGTGTTCCAACCTAGGAATTGATAATCGGTAATTCCGTACGCATTAGTAGTGAGAGCTTGTGCTGTACCATAGGTGAAGTTTTGATTACTCATTGAGCCTGTAACGGTCGTATTTTGTGGAGCATTACTATTAAAGGCGATTTGATAAGTAATTGGCGTCCAGATCGCATATAAGTTCACTGTCGTACCATCATTGAGATCTAGGAGCATCGTATCGCCAGGTTGATAGGTAGCAACCGAAGCATTCTGGTTCTTGCTCCAGCCGAGGAAGACATAGCCAGTCCTAGTCGGTACTTGACTCGGGATAGTTGTTTCAGTGGCCGAGATAGCTTCAGGCACTGGCGAAGTCGGCATGTTTGAAACGGAGTCCGTCGTGTTTGGCTCATAGTAAATACTATATCCGGATGGGTTGGCAGTAATTAATAACTGATACGTTCTAGTATACTGACCATACGGAATGCCAATGTCTACATAAGCACCAAATGAAAGTGAGTAAGTATTCGAGCCAGCGGTTGAAGTCTGAATTAAACCTTGTCCACCAGCAGTTAATGCAGCATCGGAAATTGGTAAGTAATTGGTACCATTTAAGCTATAGCCATAAGCCGTAGAATCAAAGCTTGCTAATGGAATACCAGTAGTATTGCCACTTGGCAGCGTCACGGTCGGGATAGTGGCATTATTATTACCAACATAACTAAGGCTGGTACCGCCCGTGGTTTTGATTGCTATATTATATCCTGAAAGATTTGTGGTGGAGGCTGTGATTGTTTCTGTTACTGAGTTCGTCATTCCTTGGTCGACACTGAAAGCGAGACTGCCTCCCGAGGAGATAGATATTGATAGCGAGTCTTCTGCAAACACCTTGATCGGATTAAGAATTGTAGCGCAGAGAGCAAAAACCACTGGTGAAAACCAGATTATTTTTTTCGAAAAACTTGCATTTTTCGAATGCCAAAAATTTGCCAATTTTTGAATTAACATAACCTTTTGTTTTATTTGCCTCCACACTAACGTGACCTTGCCTCGCTTTGCAAAAATCACATTACTGCTTACCTTTAATGATACATGATTTTTAACATAAATGTAATGGTTTTTATTTATGTTTTTAATGTTCTTATACTTTATTTTTTCAGATGAAAGTGGTATAATCACACGCGGCGTGGCGGGTTAGATACCGCCATGTACTTTTACAAGGAGGTAGAGTATATGGTCTACTCATTGACGTTGGTAATAGTCTGTATTACGTTCATCCTGATCTGGCGGAACTTTATCGACCTTCGTAACCACAACGAAGGCACGGAGGAAATGCAAGAGCTGGCTGGCATAATTCGGGCTGGAGCCAAAACCTTTCTGAAACGAGAATACCGAATCATTGCGCCGACCGTTTTAATCGTCGCATTGATGTATTCACTGTTTCGCGAAGTAGGTTCCGGAATTACTTTTATTTTCGGTGCCTTACTTAGCATGACCGCAGTGGAAATCGGTATGCGTGGCGGAACATATGCCAATGTGCGGACGACAAATGCAGCACGAGTAACCGGCGCGATGAGCAGAACGATGCGTATCGCGCTTCTTGGTGGGAGCCTAAGTGGTTATTCGGTTCCGGCATTTGGATTGCTCGGTTTTTTAGTTGTATGGCTGATTTCTGGCGGTGCCCATTCGGACATTGTTGGATATGGTCTTTTAATTAAAAATCCTTGCAATGCCGTCACTATGAGACTAACAACCTATTCACTGGGCTGTTCAGTCGTAGCAATGTTTAACCGCGTTGCCGGTGGCAACTACACAAAAGCTGCCGACATTTCTGCGGACATAGTTGGCAAGAATGTCCACAACATGCCTGAGGATGACTCCAGAATGCCGAACTCGCTCGCCGATTTTATTGGCGACTGCGTCAACGACATCGCTGGAAACATCTCCGACCTTCTGGAAAGTTTTGTCGCAACACCGACTGCATGTATCCTGATTTCGATGCAGGTGTTCAAAAACAATCCGGAAGCACTCACCGCGGCCTGCATGTTGCCATTTATTCTGGCAGCAGGAGGGCTACTTAGTAGTATCATTGGCGTTAATCACATCATCGTCAAGAATAAGAAGCAAACTGCTTATGTTCAAGTCGATGGCAAGATGGTACCACACGAATACTCGCGTGAAACGAACGACCCTGGCGAAGAACTCAACCGAGCGACATACCTTTCGGCAATTGTCGTAATCGCGGTGGCTCTTTATGGCGCACATGCAATTTTTGGAAAAGTCTCTGGCCTAGAAGACGTTTTTAAGATTGGATGGGTCTCGCCATGGGTAGCGGCCGTACTTGGTATGGTTAGCTCGGTAGCCGTAGGCAAGATTACTGAATACTACACTAGTATGAAGTACAAGCCGGTCAAACGGCTAGCTCAAATGGCAACCGAAGGTGAGGCCTTTGTGGTGACCTATGGTGATGCAATTGGAGCCCGTTCAGTGCTCCTGCCGGTACTTGTGATTGGTATTTCTATCATCTTGTCCGGTATCCTTTGCGGAACCTATGGTATCGCAATCGCAGCTCTTGGTATGCTGAGCTTCGTCGGTACGACTGTCTCGATTGATGCTTTTGGTCCCATCGCCGATAATGCTGGTGGTATCGCCGAGAGTTGTCATCTCGAGGAGAGTGTTCGTAAAATTACCGATGAGCTGGATGCCGTCGGTAACACCACAGCAGCTATTGGTAAAGGCAACGCAATTGGTTCGGCAGCATTCGCAACCGTCGCACTGATTATGTCCTACATCGGTAGTTATCCCGCTTCAGACTACAGCAATCCCATGGTTATTATCAGCGTAATCGTTGGTGGCATCATCGGCGGTGCTCTCATCGAATTCTTTATTTCGATTCTGACCGAAAACACCATCAACTCCGCAAAACTGATGGCTGACGAAGGAGAGCGTCAGCTGAAGATTCCTGGAATCATTGAGGGAACGAAAAAACCTGATTATGAAAAGGTAATCAAAATGGCAGCCGATGAAGCCTTGCGCTGCATGCTCCTGCCATCCATCCTGGCACTTGTTTCGCCTATCGTCTTTGGGTTCCCGTTTGGACCCGAAATCGTGCTCGGTCTCCTGGGCGGTAGCACCATCGTGGCAATTAGCCGTGCCATCTTTAATGGCAACTCTGGCGGCGCCTTCGACAACGCAAAGAAGTTGATCGAAACTGGCGGTCTGCCGGGCCACCCGAAAGGCTCTGCGGCGCATAAAGCTGCAGTAGTCGGTGATACCGTTGGCGATACACGTAAGGACGTTGTGGGTGTGGCGCTTGATATCTTTATCAAGACCATGTCGACCGTCGCAAATACTCTGGCACCGGTTTTCTATACGTACCGGTTGTTCTAACTCCTTGCCCCCGGCTTAAAGTCGGGGGCTTTTTCATGTGCTATAATAATATATATGGCAAAGAAGAAACTTTTTTCGATTGATCAACTTAAAAACCTTTCGGCCGAAGAAGTGATTGATAAGATGCAACATGAGAATTATTCGCTTCTCAATACACTTGGTGCTGAAAAACTTCGTAAGGAAATGGTGCCGGTCGGTAAAGCTTGCAATACAGCAATTAATTATTTCTTTAAGACAACTGGACCAAAGAAAGATCCAGTGAAACACACGCAAGCGGCACGTCGTAAGCTTGTGAAAACCTTGTCTAAACTTACGCCTGGCTCATACGATGGCATGCCGAAGGACCAGAAAAATGGCCTAGTCGTTGGTTTTAACCATCCGTCACTCGGTGAAATTGCCCGTATATTGTTAATGAAGGTTGATATTATGGGCGAAAAGCCGATGTATTTCCCGGTGAATTTGCCATGGTACGAAGCGCTCGCGCCGAATTATGATCGGATCAAGAAACTTGGAATTATTATCACGCCGACGATTACTCCGGCGACGTGGGGCAAAATCGGTCTTGAAGAAGGTACCGAATTATACGAGCATGCCAATCGTTTAAAACGCGACTTTCGTGATGTTTATACTAAGATTTCGCATGATGGCGTAAAGAATGGTGGTGTGATTTTCGTGGCACCATCCGCTACACGCCAAGCAACTGTATTTAAGACTAAGGCCGTCTATGATAAAAAGGAAGATATTATCCCAACCATGTCCGTTCTAGCCTTGAAGCTTTATCAGGATAAAGATATTAAATGTGATTTCTTGCCGATGGCAATCTTACCACCAGAAAACTATAAGCGTGGCTTGAACTTCCGGAAAAAATATAAATTAATTCCGGGCGAAATGATGACCGCTGACGAAATCAAGAAGAAGTATTTCAAGACTAAAAATCCGAAGCGACTCGAGGGGTTTGATTACGATTTTCACATGCGTATTGCCAAGAAACTCCCGAAAAAATTTTGGTATTAAGCATTCGTTCGTGCTATAATCATAAGCATAATGCAAGACGAACCGTATTTTTATCATCCGCTCGAAAATATCGAGGATATTGATGATTTTGAGACTGCCGTTAATAGGACGCATTTAACGAAGAGCCTATCACCGGAACGTCCATACACTTATTGGACGCTCGAGATTTATGATCAAGAAAATGGCATTCGTGGTGGCGGTGGCTTGGGCGTGCTTGCAGCCGATACGAGACGCGTGGCTGAACAAATGGGTGTGCCATTTGCCTTAATCACGCCATTTTATCCAAGTGAAGGTCACCAAAAAATGGATGGTAATCGTGTAATTGACGAACACCGTCCGGTTGATTATCGTAATTTTGGTTTTAAATATATTGATTCAGTCAACATCAAATGTTGTGGCACGCTCTGCCATCTTGATGTAGTCGAGAAATGTTTCCGTTCGTCTCGAATTATTTGTATTACGGAGCCGAACTTTGGTGAGCTCTATTCTGGCATGAGCGGTTCGGATCATCGTTTATATCAGGAAGTTTCGCTTGGGTTTGGTGGATATGCTGCCCTTAAACTACTTGGTCTCAAACCGGCCATTATGCAGTTAAATGAAGTAGCTACTTTCTTTGCGGCACTCGCCCGCCTCGACGAGCTCGCTTCAAATGGCATGGATTTTTACGAAGCCGTTGTTTACACTAGAAAGCATACTTTGTACACGAACCATACACTTGTGCAAGCTGCCGAGGCTGAGTTCGGCATTGAGCAATTTGAACGTTTTGTTTATCCAAATCTCAAATCGCCGGCTGTCCGGAAGTGGATTAATGACAAATTTGTAAACGGCAAGATGAAATTATCGTCGGTCGCAATTGAAATTGCGGAACTAAGAAGTGGTGTTTCAAAACTTCACGCGAGGGTTGCTAACTATCATGATATTGCCGGCAATAAAGTGAAATTTAAAGCCATCACGAATGGTATCGATATGAATAAATGGGTGATGCCAGAAATCATGAAGTTTTATCACGAAAACAATATTGTTGATAATATAAATTATCCGACTGAAAAGTTCATTGGGAACCTCAGCGCAATTACTGCTGATAAAGTTCGTGAACTAAAGCGCCGTGGACGCGCAATTCTAAATGAAGCTTTGGCCAATCGTCCGGATCAGAATGGTAAGATTTTACATTTTGACGATGATGAATTCATCTTTGATTTTAAGCGTCGCTTTGTCGACTATAAGCGCCCAGAGCTACCGTTCAAGAATCTTTCGAGACTGAAGCAAATTCTAGAAAGTGCTAACGCGCATTACATTCTGGCCGGTCGCATTCACACTGGTGACGACACCATGGCCGGGAAGCTTTACAGACTCCTCGACGAGATTAAAAAAGATGAATTCCTAAATTCGCATGTACATTACATTGCCGATTACGACGAGAAACTCGCCTACGGGCTGTCTTGTGGTTCGAATACGGCGATTAATGTGCCAATTGTGGGGCTCGAGGCTTGTGGCACGTCTTGGATGAAGGATATCGCTAACTTGAATCTTTTAATTTCCACCCATGATGGTGGCGTAGCAGATGCATCCTATGATAATTATTTATCCGTCCGTGGTTCATCCGAGAATGATGAACTTGAAGAACTCTATCGTCGCATGGAAGAAGCCGTTAACGCATGGCAAAATGACTTCGATCTTGAATTCTTAATGCAAAAACAGCTTTCCGCCTACATTCCAGTCATTTCTGGCTCTAGAATGATGCGTGATTATCTTGACTATTTATTCCCAGCGTAGTATACTATTGACAAGTCTGGTATCAGACTTTTTTTAATAACAAGGAGTAAAATGGCTAAACCTAAAATAACCCGTATTAAGGCTGGCGAAGCTTCCAAGGAAACGAAGGAAGAAGAGCAGACGCCTATTACTCGGAAAAAAGTTGTTGTCAAAGACAAAAAGCTTGAGAAAACCAATCGAAAAGAAGACAAAAAAGCCGCTAAAGAAGCTAAAAAAGAAGCAAAACGACAAGCTAAAGAAAACGGCGAAAAGAAACCTTTTATTCTATTCCGTCCGTTTGTCGCACTTTTCCGTTACATTCGCGATTCCTGGCGTGAAATCCGCCAAGTTCGCTGGCCAAACCGTAAGGCCACTTGGAAAATGGTGCTCGCCGTGCTCGTTTACACAGCAATCTTTGTCGTAGTTATCATGCTACTTGATATGTTCTTTACATGGCTATTTAGTATTATTTTAGGATAAAAGAAAGGAATTATAGATGGCTGTAAACCGTTATGATGCAACTCGTTCGTGGTATGCAATTTCTACATACAGCGGTTACGAGGACAAGGTAGCTGATAGTATTAACCAGCGTACCAACACTGTCGAAATGGCAGATAAAATTTTCGAAGCAATCGTACCAAAGGAAAAGCAAATCGAAATTAAAAATGGCAAGCGTAAAGTTGTAGATCGCAAGATTCTTCAAGGTTACGTGCTCGTCGATATGAAGCTTTCGGATGAAACTTGGTACATCATCCGTAACACTCCGGGTGTGACCGGTTTTATTGGTACTGGTACCCAACCAACCCCAGTTTCTGAAAAGGAAATCGCCAAAATCAAGAAGCGTATGGGCGTTGAAGATCCAAAGTTCTCCGTCAAATACGAAATTGGCGAAGTCGTTTCCATTACCGATGGTCCGTTTAAGGGCTTTGATGGTACCGTTTCAGAAATCGATGCCGCGAAGGGTAAACTCAAAGTGATGGTATCAATGTTTGGACGCGAAACACCAGTTGAACTTGATGCACTTCAAGTCAAACAACTTAACTAATTATGAATAAGCCAACCATCTTTCTCGGACACGCTCGAGGCCGCTCGGCCAAGCTTATGGTCCTCGAAAGAGATTGGCTTATTTTT
>CAMJXP010000023.1 GCA_946409745.1 uncultured Candidatus Saccharibacteria bacterium
AATCGCATCGCGCTTTGCTATCAAAAAGACGTAAAAAGCGACGATGGAATCTACGAAAAAGTATTGAATGCCGTGAATGAGAATCTAAACTCCGCCGAAGCCTTTGCGATTATTGATTCAGCGACGATTGGTCTAGATGATTGGAAGAAAATCGATGAACTATTTGGATTAGACCTAATTGAAGGTACCAAAAATATCGATGATAGCACGCGTGAATTGATTAAGAAACGCGACGAAGCTCGTGCGAATAAAGACTGGGCGACTTCGGATGAGATGCGCGACGAACTCGCGAAGAAAAATATTGCCGTCAAGGATACCCCAGACGGCAGCATTTGGCAGTACTTAGCCTAAATTATTTCTCACGGAGGAAATCACGTACTTCGTGATAGTAGTAAGCCGTGCCAATCATGAATGACACGACGAAAACGCCAAGTGCAGAATAGAAAGCAATGTACGAAGACGTTTCTGGTTTAATAAATAACACGATCATAAAACCAAACATCGCAAGAAATGACAAAATCGGAATAAAATAGGCGACGAAGAATGCCGTGCGTCCGTATAAAGTTTTATGAAAATCATTAAAGGCTTTACGCATGCCCTGAATATCAAGTTTATAAATACTGCTCATGCCTTGATTATAGCATAAGCGAATTATTTTTGATAATAACGTTTTAAGAATTCTGCTTTATATTCGGCAAAGGTATCGTTTAAAAGACTCTCGCGAATCTTGTCGACAACTGTCACGACGAAATGTTCATTGTGAATTGAAGCTAGAACTTTCGCGGTGATTTCATCAGTTTTAAAGAGATGGTGGAGATAAGCGCGTGTGTAATTTTTACAACATTCACAATCGCAGTCGGTCATCACCGGCGTGAAATCATCTTTATATTTCGCGTTCTTGATATTCATGCGACCGTCCAGGGTATAGAGCGAGCCGTTTCTCGCCATGCGGGTCGGGCCGACGCAGTCAAAAGTATCGCAGCCGTTCTCAGCACCGTCAAATAAATCGATTGGTTCTTGACCCATGCCGAGCAAGTGGCGTGGTTTGTTTTCTGGTAGAATCGGACAGACCGTTTGAAGCATCTCCGACATACCTTCAGCCGTAAAGACGCCGCCGATACCGAACCCATCTACATCAAGAGCACCGCAAAACTTCGCCGATTCAGCGCGGAGGTCATTAAAGGTGCCGCCCTGTACCACGGCGTATAAGAATTGTTCTGGCAGACCAGCTTTCAAGTATTCTTTTTCGAGTTTCTCGTGCTCTTTAACACAGCGCTTTAGCCAAGCGTGAGTGCGCTCCATCGCTTCCGCCATGTCTTTACGATTCTCAGATTTCGCGAGATGGTCAAACGCCATATGAATGTCGGCACCAATCGCCCACTGCGCCTGCATTGAGGATTCTGGTGTCATTTCGAATTTGTCGCCGTTGATGTGAGATTTGAACTTCGCGCCGTTTTCGGTGATTTTGACGTCCGGCAAAGAAAAGATCTGAAAACCACCGGAGTCGGTAAAGGATGGACCGTGCCAACTAGTGAATTCAGCAAAACCACCACCCTCTTTAATTAATTCGGTGCCCGGAGCGAGTAGCAAATGATAAGTGTTTGCAAGAATTGCCTGAGAGCCAAGCTCGTGCATTTCTTTCATCGTGAGAGCTTTGACGGTCGCACGGGTGGCAGCACCGACAAAGGCTGGAGTTTTAATGTCGCCGTGCGGAGTATGAATTACGCCGACGCGGGCTAAACCATTTTTCTTTTCGATTTCAAACTTTAACATATGAACATTGAATCTCCATAACTTAAGAAATTATACTTTTCCGCGACGGCATGTTTGTAGGCTTCATGCAAATGCTCCCAGCCGGCGAAGGCCGAGGCGAGCATCAGCACGGTCGATTTTGGTGCGTGAAAATTCGTGACGAGTGCGTCAACCATCGTAAATTCAAAGCCTGGATAAATAAAGATGTCATCTTCGCCTTCGGTTCTACCGGTCTTGCCGTAATACTCCAGCGTACGAGCGACCGTGGTGCCGAGCGCAATAACGCGCGTACCACTAGATTTAGCAGTTTTAATCGCATCCAGCGTTTCGGCAGGAATACAGAACCATTCGGAGTGCATGTGGTGCTCTTCGACTTTGTCGGAACGAATCGGGAGAAAGGTACCGAGCCCAACGTGGAGCGTGAGGTATTTAATGATTACGCCTTTCTTTTTTAGGCGATCTAGTAGCTCATCGGTCATATTAAGGCTGGCGGTTGGCGCTGCAGCGGAACCCATGTTTTTCGCCCAAACGGTTTGATAACGTTTTTTATCAGACTCTTCGGCGTCGCGATGAAGGTATGGCGGTAGAGGTACGGTACCACAAATCTCAGTCAACTCATTTAAATCAACCGGCGATTCAATTTCGGCAATACCATTACCTAAGACTTTTTTAATATTAAGTTCGATTGATTCAAGGTTAAGATTTTTTTCACCCCTGTTAAAACCCGGGTTATGTTTGATTTTTTCGAGATTAAGTTTTAAGACGTCGCCGTCGTGGAGTTTACCACGATACATTACGTGTTGCGGCTCAATGCCGTGCTTTTCGAGCACCACGAGTTCACGCTCACGGCCGTCTGGCAGCATACAAAAGAGCCGAGACTGCATCACGCGGGTGTCATTCAGAATAAGAACGTCGCCAGGATTTAAGAACTCATCAAGATTACGATAAAAAGAATCCTTCGTCGCACCAGTCTTACGGTCGAGCACTAAAAGTCTCGTCGTACCACGCGTCTCAGGTGGGAATTTCGCGATTCTTTCTTCTGGTAAATCGTAATTATAATCAGAAACAAGCATTTTTATATTATACCATCTTTTTTGTCTTTTTCAATCTGTTTCCGGTAGCGATCTTCTTCGGAAAAGATACAGCCACAATACTTTTGCATGTAGAGGCCGAGCTCGCGGGCTTTAGTTTGGCCTTCGCGGAAACCGACTCGAAAATCACGGTAGAGAAATTCGATACCAAGATCCTCGGCAATTCTTTCGCAAACGATTTTTAGTTCTTCATGTTTTTGGTATGGCGAAACAAGGAGCGTAGTGGTAAATGCATCGAAGCCATGAGCCTTAGCATACTCAGCGGTTTTTAAAATTCGCTTCGGGTAACAATAATTTACGCAACGATTCTCGATATCCGATACGACATTTTGACAAAACTCATCGAGGCCATATTCTTCGATAAAAATCGCCTCAATATCCACGGATTTGGCATATTCTTTCAAACAATCACGGCGGGTTTTGTATTCAATATACGGGTGGATATTTGGGTTGTACCAAAAAACTGTCGGCTCGATGCCTTCCGCGCGTAAAGCGTCAATACAATAAACGCTGCAAGGGGCGCAGCACGTGTGCATTAATACTTTTTTCATTAACATTATTATAACATTTATGGTACAATTATTCTATAAGGAGGTCTATGTCCAAAGTAGTAGAAACAGATATTAGGACGTTTATTAAATTTTGGCTCGTACCACTTGGTATTATTGGTGTGATTTTCTTTTTGTACAAAGCGCTCACCGGTTTAATCATCATTGGTATTTCAATTTTCTTGGCGCTAGCCTTAAAACCGCTTGTCCGCAAAGTCAACGATTTCTTTAACCGACACTTTGGTACCGAAAAGAAACACCGCAATATCTCGGCTGTATTCGCCTACCTCATCGTGATTTTAATTATTGGTGCGATTATCGGCATCGTGGGTCCGGTCGTCGTTAATGAGACCTCGCACTTCTTCGAACAACTACCAAAGACCTTCGAAAACGCCTTTGGTGGTTGGGAGGGAATTAACAACTTTGGCCGATCAATCGGCATTGAAAATCTTCAGATGGAAATTACGAATACAATGTCGAATATTTCAAATGGCATTATGGGCGCGATTGGTTCGAATTTCGTCGCCAGCATTAGTGGCGTGGCGGATATCGCCATGAAGACGATGCTCGTACTTGTGCTCACGCTCCTATTCTTGCTGGAGGGCCCGAGCCTCATGAATGTACTCTGGAATAGTGTGAGTGATGGTAGCGAAAACAAGAAACCAATCAACGCCGCGAAGCGCGTGGTGGCGCGCATGGCCGACGTAGTTTCAACTTATGTTTCACATCAAATGATTGTCGCGATGATTGATGGTCTAGCCTGCGGCATTCTCGTGTTCCTACTTTCACTATTTACGGATGTATCGCCTAGCATCGCCATCCCAATGGGTATGATTTCGATGATTTTCTACATGATTCCAATGTTCGGGCAGATTATTGGCGCAATTCTAGTGACGCTGGTGTTGTTCTGTTCTAGCCCACTTGCGGCGGTTATCTTCGTGATAGTCTACATTATCTACGCACAAGTTGAAAACAATTTCATTGCACCGAAGATTCAGGGCAGTGCATTAAACCTCCCGGCCGTGGTTATCCTCTGCGCCATCACGATTGGTATGTACATGTTCGGACTCCTCGGCGCCATCATCGCCATCCCAATTGCCGGTTGTATTAAAGTCTTGGTCGAAGAATATCCAAATATCAGAGTCGCAGCAAGAGGCTAAATGAGTAAAGAAGAGACTAAAGCGCCTGAGGCGCAGGATGAGGTGACGGCTAAAAATGCTTTTAAAAAGCTAAAGAAACCTGCACTCACGCTCGCATTTATCGCTATTAATATCGCAGTGATCGCCATTACGGCCTTCTCGGAATTTGGTAATTCGGAAAACGCGGCGCAGCTTTCGGAAGTCCAAATCAACTGGTGGTTCTTACTACCGGCCGCTGCTTGTTTCATTGTGGCAATTACGCTCGAGATTCATAAATATATTATTATGATGCGCGAAGCCGCTAA
Source organism: uncultured Candidatus Saccharibacteria bacterium (assembly GCA_946409745.1). GTDB lineage: Bacteria > Patescibacteriota > Saccharimonadia > Saccharimonadales > Saccharimonadaceae > Nanosyncoccus. The sequence goes on from CAMJXP010000023.1 coordinate 4,836, forward strand.
GGTTAATATAAAGAAACAAACGAAGAAGGTTTGGCGCGTGGCGAGAAGGACGGTATTACTTGGTAAGTATTACGATAGCGTGACGCCGGCTGCGATTGGCGGGCAACCGTTCCAGATTTGGTACATGCACAAAAACGCCGGTATCGGCAAAGGTATGGCTACGACAATTCCAATCATCGGTATGATTTCAAACCAAATTGGTTTTATCGTCGTGGCATCGGTAGCATTTCTGTTTGGTAGCTTATCGATTAATAACGCTGTACTGATGGCGACGGCCTGCTTCGGTTTACTATTCTATGCGTTCTGGCCAATTGCAATTCTGATTGCGACGTTCTTACCAAATACAACTGCCGAATTAATCAATTTAATTGTGAGATTCCTCGCGAAGGTCCATATCGTGAAGGACAAGGAAAAAGCAATTAAAAAAGTCAGCGATGGCGTGAACGAATATGCGAAATGTGTGAAGCAAATTCTAAAGACGAGAGGATTATTCCTACGTGAAATTTTACTTTCGGTCTGTTTTCATTTATTAATCTCGATGATCCCGTTCTTTGTACTCACCGCCTTTGGTGGCGCCGTGGATTTCTTGCCATGCCTCGTCACGACAATTGCCGTCACGAGCGCTGTATATTTTGTGCCAACACCAGGTAACGCTGGCGCGGCGGAAGGTACTTTCTTTGTGGTCTTCTCGGCACTTTCTTCGGGTTACATTTTCTGGGCCATGTTAACTTGGCGCTTCTTCTCATATTACATCTACATTATTATCGGTGCGATTATTTACGTAAGAATGCATTTTGAAAAGAAGAAAAACAAGACCCATGAAGAAAAACTCGATACTTAGTTCGCTCCCGGTTTTAATTGCATTTGTTTTTGTGGGGGTGTTCGCTTGGCTGGTTGCGAGTGCGTTTTTTAGTAATAAAGCGGGTGATGTCCAGCCAGAGTCGGAAAGCTCAGAAGAAGAAACTGAAGAACCAACTATGGAGGATGAGGAACCAGAAGAAACCAAGCCAACTGGCCCGGGTTATTCACCAATGACAAATGTGGCGTCTTCTAACTGTACGATCAAATATGGGAATTTGATGTTAATTAATCCGAATTTCCACGTCGAGCAAGAATATATTACGAACCGAAAAGCCGAGCTCATCAGCTTGTCTTACAACTACGGCATTGAAGAAGGGAATCCGTATAATGGTGACAATTTGATGGATACGACGGCCGCCGCGCATATGTATGACATGATGAATGCATACAAGGCCGAGTATCCTGGACACGTAATTGAAACACGTTCTTGTTACCGGGTGCGGGGAACGACTTGCGGAAGGCTATGTCTCCCGACTGGACAAACCGACCATCATACCGGACTAACTTGTGACTTGATTGATCCGGCTTATGGCACTTCGCTCGATACGAGTTTATATAATCGACATATTGAATGGCAGTGGCTCAAGGCTAATTCTTATAAGTATGGTTTTATTGATCGCTTCCCGCTAGCATGGGCAGGCGGTTCGATGAGCGAACCGATGAATGTTAATGCCGATGGTTCGACTGGTTTATATGAAACTTGGCATTATCGCTACGTGGGCGTCGAAGCAGCGACTGAGATTGCAACCGGCAAATACAACAATGGCCAGTATGATTCTTTGGAACATTATTTAAAGGCGACTGGACTTGTGATAAATCTCGTGAATGCAACTTGTAAAACAGATTAAATTTATGCTAAAATAGAAGTATTATATGTTAAAGCTTTTTCGTTATCTTAAGCCATATTGGTGGCAAATTCTGATTCTGCTCGCTGCCACGAGTCTTCAGGTTTATACAACCTTAAGGCTTCCGGCACTCATGGCCGATATCATTAATGATGGTATCGTGAAGGAAGACACCGGCATGATTTGGATGGTCGGTGGCAAGATGATTCTTTTTGCCGTGATTTCGGCACTTGGCTCATTGATCTCTTCTTATTATTCTTCCGTAATTGGTGCTGGCTTTTCGAAAACACTGAGAGCGGAACTATTTAAAAAAGTGCTAAGCTACAGTATGACCGACATGAAAACTTTTAGCACCGCTTCACTAATCACCCGTACCACAAACGACGTGACCCAGGTTCGCCAGACCTTTACGATGATTCTTTCAATGATGCTTAGAGCGCCACTTTTTGCCGTGATTTCATTTATTATGGCAATTGAGACCGCTCCTGATATGAGCTGGATTATCGCCGTTGGCCTCGTTGCGATTATTTGTTCAATTGTTCTCATTATGTCGCTCGTGATTCCAAAGTTTAGAATCTTCCAGAAATTACTCGACCGTACCACGCTTCTTACGCGTGAGAATCTGACCGGCCTTCGCGTGATTCGTGCTTTCAATAACCAAAAGGTTGAGAAGCGTAAATTCATGAAGACAAATGAGGAGCTAACTAAACTGCTCATTTACGTAGATCGGATTCTGGAACTCCAAAATCCATTTATTAATATTATCTTCAATGGTACAACTTTACTTTGTGCCTGGATTGGTATTTCTTTACTCTCCAAGGATATTGCTTATCTCGGCAACATGATTGCGTTTGCGCAATATGTCGGACATGTGATGATGGCATTTCTCATGCTTTCAATTCTATTTGTGATGATTCCACGTGCTAATGTTTCGGCTGAACGTATCAATGAAGTTCTCAAATTAAATACGAAAATCCATTGGAAAAAAGAAACTACCGGCACACCAAACAAAGTTCCTTCCGTCGAAT
>CAMJXP010000024.1 GCA_946409745.1 uncultured Candidatus Saccharibacteria bacterium
CCGAAGATATTACCAAAAATGAGATCTTTAATCGTGATATCGATGTGGACAAAATAATCTTTGAAGGACCAACCGGAATAGCGGTGGAATTTACCAGCCGGGAGACGACGAACGCGAATGAAGCTTCCCTTCTTCTTTTCGTGGGCTTCCGCCCAAGAAACACCGAGCTCGGTAGTGAGTTTGGTAACATTTTTATAGTATTTAAAATCAGTCCAAAATTCGATTTTGGTACGCGGTTTTTGCTCTAGAATCTCACGAACGACGGCGACGGCTGGAGTAATGTGTCCGCCCGACCCCCCGCCGACTACTAATATCTTCATTTTTGATTACCTCTCTACTAGTATAGCATGAAAGTTGTAAAACGAGGCCGATTGCGAACGAGATAAAGATCATGCTTGTACCACCATAAGATAGAAGTGGAAGCGTAATACCAGTGACTGGAACGAGGCCGGTCATCGCCATAATATTGACCGTAACTTGGGCAAACGTCCAAGCGAAAACAGCGACGATGTAATACCGTTCATTACGTCCAGGCGTATGCTCGGCGACTTTTAACATCCGAATGAGCATGGCGCCAAAAACGGCGATGATGACGAAGAGCCCGACGAAACCAAAGGTTTCACCCATGATGGCGAAGACGGAGTCGTTGATGGATTCTGGGAGATAGCCGGTGGCTTGGACGGAATTACCGATGCCGACGCCAAAGAACCCACCGGTACCGATGGCAAGCATGGCGTTTTCGATGTGATAGGTTGAATCGGAAACCTCGGCTCCTGAAATCGTATCGATCCAAGCGTTAATACGTTGCATACGGTGACTAGAAGTCGCCACAGCACCAACGGCGACGGCGATAATAATTGCAAGCATAATGATGTATTGTTTCGCCGGAACACCGGAGACAAGAAGCGCGCCTAAAATAATTGCCATTAGAGCAACACCAGTGCCGAGATCGCCTTGAGCAACGACGACAAGGCCGAGGGCGAGGCCACAAACAATGATGAGTGGCACCCAGAATTCTTTGAATTTACCGATGCTTCCCTCTTCTTTTTTACGGTCTAGAAAATCTGCGAGGTAAATCGCCATGGCAAGTTTCAAGAATTCGGCTGGCTGGAAGCTGACCGGACCAAGATTGTACCAACGGCATTCACCGAGTTCGCATTTTGCAAGCGAGGAACCGGACTGGGCTAAAATCCAGAGTAAAACAGATAAAAACAGTGCGATAATAATGGCCGGTTTGGCACATTTTTTGACTAAATCGTAAGGGATAACTTTAAAGGCTAAGAAAAAAGCCGCAAGTGAAAGTGCGACAGAGCGGAGTTGGCCGAAAAAGAAGTCATTGGCACCATAGTTTGTGCCGTAAGTAGAATTTAAGACGTTCGCACGCATCGGGCCAATCGCATAAATCACGATTAAACCCAGAATCATAAGTCCAAGTGTAGCAAACAAAATCCCGAGATCGGATTTATGTTTACGGTTCACTAGATGGCGCCTCCGACGGCAGCGAGAAAGATGCCTACAAACGCACAGACGCCGGCAATAATCCAGAAACGCATCACAATCTTCGCTTCACCCCAACCTTTAGCTTCGAGATGATGATGAAGTGGGGCGGAGATAAAGACTTTTTTATGGAAGAACTTCTTACTGATGAGTTGGATTAGGCTGGAGCCGGTTTCAACCACGAACATGAGGCCGATAATTGGAAGGAGTAAGAATGAATTGGTCATCATTGAAACAATGCCGAGGCCGGCGCCAAGTGCGAAGGAGCCGGTATCACCCATCATAAAACGAGCTGGTGGCACGTTGAACCAAATGTAAGAAAGAAGCCAGCCAACGACAGTCATACAAAAGCCAAATAATAGCATTTTACCCTGAAACATCGCAATTACGCCAAAGGCGCCATAGGCTAACATAGCGAGGCCACCGGAAAGGCCGTCAAGACCATCGGTGATATTGACAGCGTTTGAGGTTGCGACGACAGCAAAGGCGAAGATAAGCATCATGGCGAAGGCGCCAAGCTCCCAGTCACCGAGGAATGGGACATTGATGCTGGTCCAACCAAGCTTGAAGGCGAAGAACCAACCAAGAACGAGACCCACAACGGTAATCAGGAAGAATTTCACTGGCCCACGGAGACCGGCCGCACCACGGCCAGAGCCGAAGATGTTGATAGAATCATCGATGACACCGACAAAAGAACCGCCGAGGAACCCGACGAGTGGTAGCCAAGTTTGACCACGATCGAGGTTAAAAATCCAAGTGACGAGCGTAACGACAACCACACCAATTAGGCCAGCCATAGTCGGGAAGGTGTGTTTGAATTTGTGGGCGTGAAGTTTGGTCATAATCGGGAGAGCATCGCCATCCACGGTGGTTTTCTTCTGCTTTTTCCAGAATTTATATTTATAAGCAACGTAGGTATAGACAGGCGTTAAGAGCATGGACAAAAGAAAAGCTGTCAGCGCGAGTAATAGCCCATAAAACATTTCGTCATTAATACTCATATATATATTATACTACGCTTTCGGTTTAATTTTAAAGTAATCAATGATGTAATGGGATATATTATCGAAGAGATTCATAGCGTCACCGCTACCGATGGCTTTTCCCTCGCCCCACATTTTAACCATAACGACGTATTGTGGCAGTTCACCAGCAGTGCCAACAAAACCCATGTAAGAACCGACAAGGTTGTTCATTTCGCTATCATAAGAGCCGTCGACGATTACCTGGGCGGTACCAGTTTTACCACCGATAGAATAGCCGGCGCGATCGGTGCCATTACGGACCTTCCAACTACGGTTATTCATTAAGAGTTCGCGCATAGTGGCGCTGGTTTCAGCGGAGAGGATTTGCTCAGAGACTTTTTCGTTGTTTAGTGGCTTAATAGTGCCATTTTCAAGCGTACCTTTGACGACGGTCGGAGTGCGCCAGTAGCCACCATTCACGACGGCGGAGAAAGCCGTGGCGGTCTGAATCATGGTGATACCGAGGTTCTGGCCGAAAGTCATGTTGGCGTAGGTCGAGTCGCGACCCCAGCCTTCGTTTGGATCTTCGATATAGCCTTCAGCTTCGATAAGCTCGATACCAGTAGCTTGGCCAAGGCGGAACTTATTATGATAGTAGTCGTAAAGCTTTTCCCTACCCGCCTGAGTAATGGATTCTGGGTTGTCGCCGAGGAGTTTCAGAGCGTGGATGGAGCCAGTGTTAAGCGACCAATAAAGCGCATCACGCATCGAAATCGTGCCGTAAAGCTTAGAACGGGTTTCAGCGTTCCAAATCTTCCAGCCATCGACGATTTCGTAGTGTTTATTATTATAAGTAGTGTCTGGAGTCATTTTACCTTCGTTAATGGCAGCGGAATAAGTGAAAGTCTTGCAGATAGAGGCCGGTTCGTATGGGACTTCGGTGGTTTGGTTGATGTAGGCGGAGGCGTCTTTTACCATACCATAGTTTGCTGGGTTATAGTTTGGCAGTGTCGCCATAGCGACGACTTCGCCAGTGTTTGGGTTCATCACCAGGATGGCGGCATGGTCGGCTTGAGTACCGTTTACGGCGTTCATGCCATGCTCTTCGACGCCTTTCTCAAAGTTACGATCAATGCTTAACACGACGTCTTTACCATCTTCGGCTGGGATTTTGACGTTATCTTTACCGATCGAGAGAGCGACTTTGTTGACGTCTGCGATAGTCTTCAATGTTCCCTCTTTGCCGGTCAAAAGCGTGTTGAGTGACCCTTCGACACCATATTGGCCAAGGCCATCGGCATTGACGAAGCCGAGCGTACCGGAAGCCATTTCACCTTCTGGATAGACGCGGGCGTTGCCCTCTTTGAGCCAGACGGAGCTAATGCCCTCTTCGGCAATTTCAACGGCGTTCGTGTACGGCACGTTTTTTGCCACTATATAATATCTTAGTCCTTCAATTTCGTAGATTTCGTCGAGATTCGCCGTAATATAATTCTTGGCGTGAGTTTCGAGCGCAGCTTTAATCTTGTCTTTTTCGGTGACAGCTGGGTCAATAATCACTGAATAAACGGTTTGGTTTAAGACAACGGCGACTGGCTCGTTATGATCCATCATGTAGATTTCGCCACGCTTTGGTGTGATGGTTTCGACGAGAGTATGCTGGTCACTGGCTTTCGCGACCCACATGTCGTGCTCAATAATTTGGATAAAAAATAGTCGCACAGCAATAATCGCTAATGCGACAAAGACAATTTTCTTTAATAAATTAATCCGCGACATAACCTGTCACCACGGCGTCTTCCATGGCGGCAGCAACAGTGCTATTTTTGGCTGCGACGACAGAGGTAAGGCGCGCTTTTTCTACAGCGAGATCGTCACGACGGGCGGTCATTTCAGAAATTTCAGATTCAACGTCAGAGATTTGATAATCAAGACTGGTAGCTTTAGTTCCCTCGGCTACATAGATCAGCCCAAATACAAGCGTAAGCATGGCAACAATAATGGTCTGTGAAATGGAACCGAGATTTCTTTTGGTGTGACGGACAATGTTGCGATTTCGGACAAATCCAGCACTCGCCTCTCTCCTCGACACATATGTTTGACTGATCATTTTTTGTTTTTATCCTCGCTTGTTTAATAATTGCTATTTTTGTTTTGGTTTTTCCTTTGTGTTTTTGTCTTAGTCCGGGGGCTTTTATGAGCAGAGCTATAAGTGACCCATAAAAGCTTGCCCGGGAAGGTCATACACTTCACACTCTCGTGAAAAACTCTAAGTTTTGGCGGACCCTAAGGTCCATGTCACATGTCTTTAAAATCTGGGCGGGTTTGTGTTTCCCCGCCCAGCGGAAAAGACTAGCGGAAGTTGACTTTGATGATTTGTTTGCGAGATTTATTCGCAATTAAAATTTGTTTTGGCATATTGCCTCCTTTTATTTGTTTTTGTTTTTTGTTTTATCAATTCCGCGCTGCTACTCGCAATTTGGCGCTTCTAGAACGCGGGTTGATAACTAACTCCGGTTTTGCCGCTTCAATTGGTTTTTTATTAACTAGACGAAGTTCAGATTCTTCACCGTGGCTTGAGGCCTCCTTGAAGAAGTCTTTGACAAGGCGATCTTCGAGGCTATGGAAGGTGATGATGCCGACTCGGCCATCTTTATTTAGTAGTTTCGGTAGAAGAGGCAGAGTTTTTTCAATCTCTGTCAGTTCGTCGTTTACTACTATTCGAATGGCTTGGAAGATTTTCGTAGCTGGGTGAATGGAAGAATGTCTGGATTTGCTAGCGATGATACTGGCAAGTTCTGCGGTTGATTTGATCGGGCGCTCATGCACTATTTCCCGTGCTAAGAGCCTTGCGTGACCGGGTTTCTCTTCTCCATATTTCACAAAGATTTCCGCAAGGTTTTTTTCGCTCCAGTGATTGACGATTTCATCTGCTGTCAAGGCCTGGCGCCGATCCATCCGCATGTCTAGTGGTCCGTCGTTCTTAAAAGAAAAGCCACGTTCCCCATTGTCTAGTTGCGGCGATGAGACACCAAAATCAGCGAGTATAATGTCAAAAGTTTTTCCACACTCAATTAACTGTAGCACTGCGCCATAAAAGTCTGTGTTTATGATCTCGATTCCCTCTTTGAATTTTTGCTTTAGATGAGCTATTGCAAATTCATCGCGGTCAACCAAAACCGATTCTTTATAATTCAGTGTTACATCCAAAATTGACTTAGCATGCCCACCGAGGCCAGCGGTTAGATCTAAATATTTTTCGCCTGGTCTGGGGTTAAGGTTTGCTAACACTTCAGACATTAGTACAGGGATGTGTTGGTTCTCCATACCAATATTATACATTGTTTGAGACCGATCAACTAGAAACTTAGCATTTTTGTTTCTGTTATGATTTTTGTTTGATTTTCACAATGAATCTACCACGATTGTACCAGCGCGAAGCTAATCATATAATCGCAGCCGTTGAGAGACTTATTGTGTTAATTAGATTGACCTATTGGTCTATAGAGTTTTATTGGGAGGTGTGTTTTTGAGGAAGGTGCACACGATTGTTTTGACGCATCTCGCTACAAATTAATGCGTGCTAAAGCTCCTAGTTGGCCGATCTCAAACTTTTTTAATGTGCTGTTTGTTTGTGGTGTTTATGTATGATTTCCACTTGACTCTAGTTTATACTACTTTCTAATAAAAAGCAAGAGCTTTTTTGGACTTTTTTTAAAGATTTTTGATCCTATAGTTTTGCACAAGTTGTGGACAACTCCCCTGTTAAAAAACCGAACACGTGTTATTGCATTTGTTTTAATTTTGTGGTGTAAAAACCGAACAAACAGAGGAGATTTGGTAATCTCACGATTTGTGCTATAATGACTTCAAATAAGTGGAGATAATCATGGAAAACGAACCGTTTGACGTCTTTCTCTGGGCGAATGAGATTGATGAGGTAAAAAACAACGTTTCAGCAGAGCTGTTTTTGTTTAATAAGAATTACACGCCATATAAGATTAAATATTCTGATAAACTGACCGGTGCGGTGAAGTCGATGTTCATGCAAGAGGCGATCCATTACATCATTGAAGAGGCCGATAAGGGGCTCGAGTGCCGCGAATACGAGAAGGCCGATGGTGAAGAGAAGGTGATTTATCGTACTTCCCTTTCCAAGGTGGGCCGCGCTGAGACTTTGGTGCACTTAATTGAAAACGAATACAAAGACATTGATTATTTCTCCGAAAATGAATATGACTTTAAGAAAGTTAAAGGGATTATCGCTAAATTCACTTATCCAGGTGAATCTGGAATGAAAACTTTCTATATTGCGAAGATTATTTCCGCTTCATCGGCGCTTAAGGGCGCTTCTTCTTGGGAGATTAATGGTGAGAGCTTTGAGCCGTTCTCAGCCGAGATTGCCCTGAAGATGCCGGATGATAACCAAGTCGCGATTGTGGACAGTAACATTATTGTGTTCAATCAGGCAAAATTCGAGAACTTGTTCCAATATGATTACAAATCTCAGGTGATTGCCGAGGCGAAGGCAAAAGAACTCACCGAGAAGTATAAGCTGTCGTTTGCCGAAGGCTTGACGCTTGATGCGCTTCTCCAGGACAAGAAGCCGGTGCTAAAGAAGCTCCAAGCGATGGATATTGCCGAAGAAATGCCACAAGATAAGCTCCTCGATTACGCTGATGAGATGCAACTTGAGCTGATGACGGATGATGACGGATCAATTATCATCATGGATGATAAAGATCTTACGATGTTTGTGAATTTACTCAATGAAGATTATTACGTGTCGCCAGTGAATGGCCGCCGCTATGAGATTAAGTCCAAAAAATTACTCGGCGAGCCAGATGG
>CAMJXP010000025.1 GCA_946409745.1 uncultured Candidatus Saccharibacteria bacterium
TAATCACACTTTTAATCTTGCCGTCAAACATCGAAAGCGGTTCCCCGACTTTCACCTTCTCAGCCAAGTTATGTTGCACCGGCACAGTCATGCCACCATCGTGCTCAAAACCTTCCTTCGCTTCAAGTACTAATTCATCACCTTTTTTCAAATCTAAATGATTGTCTTTGATTTCGCCAAGACGGATTTTTGGACCTTGTAAATCTTGTAAAATCGCAACTGAACGACCTTTCTTCTCGGCCGCCATGCGAATCCACTTAATCTGTTGATCGCGTTCTTCGTTTGAGCCGTGAGAGCAGTTGAGCCTACAGCCGTTAACACCGGCCATAATCACTTCTTCAATCTTTTCTGCAGAATTTGTCGATGGCCCAATCGTCGCCAAAATCTTGGTTCGTTTAAAAAGCTTACTCATATATTTATATATTACCATATTAAAGTTTTTATGGTAATATGAAACTATGAAGACTGCAAAAAAGAAAGCCAGTTCTACTTTACATACATCCCGCACTCGCGTTGAATCTTCTAGAATCGCCCACGACAAAAAAGTCGAACGTATCAAAGCTGACACTGCCCAAACCGCCATTATCGGCGTGATTTTAGGTGCCATGCTTGTCGTAGTCGTAGGTGTTCTCGCCATCCAATTTGCTAAACCAGAGCGCCAAGTCGCCGACAAAGTCAGCGCCCTTGCTTCTAACTACTATGAGAATTCACTCTACAAATCCGTCACCGACGAAGGCGCCAATAAAGATGTTTTGAAAAAATACACCGAAACCGGTTTTGCGCCAGTCACTCTTCGCCAACTACTTCTCTTTAAGAGCTACATAGACACCAAAGAATCTAAATACCTAAATAAGTACTGTAGCGACGAAGCCACTCGGGTGACCTATTATCCAAAAGAACCATACGGTGTCAAAGACTATACGGTTGAATATCAATACTCCTGCTCTTTCTAGGCGCTAACCCTTGCGAAGAATTCATTTTTTTGCTATAATAATCCTGCGGTCTCGTAGTATAGCGGTTAGTACATCGGGTTTTCATCCCGACAATGCGGGTTCGACTCCCGCCGAGATCACCATAAAAATGAAGGGGTCTAGGACTCCCTTCGAATCGTTGTGTTAATCAGATTAGCTATTCGCTAACCTGATTTTTCTTTGGGCTGCCCTTCCTGCGAGTGCCAAAGTTGAGGATGATTAGTCCGACTTGAAGCAAGTTACTCCTTTCCGAGACTCTGATTGTGCCTAGAATTAATCTTTTTAATGAGCCCCACCGCCACCACGAACCCGCTACGGTTCTTGGATTAATGACTCACTAATCTCCCAAAGAACAACGCTGTGTTAATGTAGCACGCTAGAAATAATCGCACAACCCCCTACCTAAAGATCTAAACAGCTCTCGCTTTGCAAAAATCGAAATACATGTTATAATATAAGCGGAATCAAAAACATTCTGCACATTAGGAGGGTTAATATGAACACATATGTTTGTCCAAAAGTACGTAGGTATATAGAAACGGAAATCTTACCACGTTACGATGCACTTCCCGGCCACACCGGCGACCACATCAAAAACGTCATCGAGCGTAGCCTTAGAATCGTTTCTCTGCTCGAGAATACTGATACCGAAGTCGACGTGAATATGGTTTACGTCATCGCCGCCTATCACGACCTCGGCCGTGAAATTGCGAACAAGACACACCACGAATGGTCTGCTTATCTGCTTCGTCGCGATGAAAAGTTGAGGAAACTCTTCCTGCCGGAAGAAATCGAAATCATGGCGGAAGCCGTGGAAGACCACCGCGCTTCATCGGAGCGCCCGGAGCCTCGTAGCATTTACGGCAAAATCGTTTCTTCTGCTGACCGTTCGTATAGTGTCAACGAAATCCTGGCACGCGCCTACGATTACAACAAGACACTTCATCCGGATTACACGGAAGACGAGCTCATCGAAGCGGTTCGCAGGATTCTTCGTCGCAAGTACTCGCCGGACGGCTACGCCGCAACCAAAATCTATTTCTTGAAAGAAGAATACTACGAGTTCTTAAAAGAAGTTGACCGCCTCACTCGCGATCCCGAACAGTTCAAGAAAACCCAGCAAGAGTTCAATAAAAAACGAGGACTCTAAAACAAAAAACTCCCGCTAGGCGGGAGTATTTTTTTATTCACCAATCAGCTTCAAAAACTCCACTTCATTCATCCTCGGAATCCCGAGTTTGTCGGCCTTATCAGTCTTGCCTTTCCCTGGCTTTTCACCCACAATGAGAGCGGTCGTATTCTTCGTCACGGATGACGTCACCGTCGCACCAAGTGCTCTTAGTTTATCCTCCGCTTCTTCGCGCCCCATCGATGCCAGAGTCCCCGTCACAATATAAGATTTCCCTTCAAGTGGCAAGCTTGCCCCACTTTCCTCACGTGGCCATACACCGAGCCCACGTAATTCTTCAAGTAATTTCACATTTTCTTCATCCGAGAACCACGCCAAAATCGATTCCGCCACCACGTCACCAATATCAGAAACATCCAAAAGTTCATCTTCTGTCACAATCATCAATTTATCCAGCGATTTAAACTTACGCGCGAGCGCCGTTGCCGTCTGTGCACCCACATGGCGAATCCCAAGTGCCGTAATAAATTTATTAAGTGGTGCATTTTTGGTCGCTTCAATCGCCGACACCAAATTATCCGCCGATAGTTCGCCAAATCTTTCCAAAGCAGCCAACCGAGAAGCGTCAAGTCTATACAGATCTGCAATGGATTTCACCAGTCCAGCATCTACTAACGCCACCACATTTTTCTCGCCGAGCCCATCAATATTGAGAGCCGGTTTTGACGCGTAGTATTCAATCGCACGTTTTAAAATGAGATCCGACGATTCACCGGCCACGCGGTACACTACTTCTCCATTTGGTCTTTCAAACTTTAATTCCGGATATTGCCGTGCAAGCGCCTTTTCAAAATCAAACTTCTCCGTACCTTCCGGACGAAGTGAAACTAGTACTTCCTTGACCTGCGGAATAATGTCACCGGCCTTATAAATAATCACCGTATCGCCAATTCGAATGTCGAGCCGAGAGATTTCATCCGCATTATGAAGCGTCGCGTGACGCACCGTCGAGCCGGCCACTTCTACCGGATCAAAAATCGCAACCGGCGTAGCAGCGCCCGTTCGCCCCACCGAAATCACGATATCACGCACCTTTGTGGTAGCTTCCTCGGCCGGGAACTTAAAAGCTACCGCCGCTCTTGGCGTCTTACCCACAATCCCTAGCGCATCATACACCACGCGATCATTGATTTTAATCACCATGCCATCTGTATTAAATGGCAAACCTTTACGGTACTCATCGAGCCCCGCGATATATTCAAATAATTCCTTTTTTTCGTTCGCCTTAAACACCTTGTCCTCATTCGACGTTTGGAACTTAAGCGTTCTTAACATCTCGTAAGCATCGTGGTGTGTCGGCAAATTCGGCTTCACTAAATCATAGGCAATAAATCTGAGCGGACGGCTCGCCGCAATTTTCGGATCGAGCTGGCGAATCGAACCGGCTGCAAGATTGCGTGGGTTCGCAAACTCCGGCTCACCGTTTTTTCTCTGCTTCTCGTTAATTTCTTCAAAATCTTTCTTGTAGAGAATAATTTCACCGCGTACTTCCACTTCGCCAGTATTATCAATTCGCATCGGAATGTTTTCAATCGTTCTTACGTTCTGTGTTACATCCTCACCAACTAATCCATCACCACGCGTTACGGCTTGATAAAACACGCCATCACGGTATTTGAGTGCGCAAGCGAGCCCGTCCATTTTAATATCCGTAAAGAATTCTTTAATCTCACCGCCCGGCACCAACTTCTCATTTCTAGAAATCCAGTCGAGCACTTCTTCTTTTGAAAACACATCGGCCAGGCTAATCATTCGCTTTTCATGTGTTACTTTCGTAAATTTATCAAGCGGTTTTCCAGCCACGCGTTGAGTTGGTGAATCCGGCGTAATAAGCTCCGGAAATTCCGCTTCGAGTTGCGCGAGTTCATGCTTCAAAGAATCCGCCGCTGCCTCACTCATAATCGACTCGTCTAACACATGATAGTGGTAGCGATAGTCGTTGATAATTTCACGTAATTTGATAATTCTTTCTTCAGCTTCACTTTTCGTCATAGTTTAACATCCATCTATAATATAAATACAAATATGCCGTAATGTAAATCCCCGTAAAACAGGTCATCACAAGTAAGCATACTGGTACAAATGGAATGCCCGCCGCCCACTCAAAGTTTTTCATGAGAAGATCAAATATGATTAGCGGCAACATCACTGCTACCCACGTTAATGACAAAATGATAAATAACGCAATGATACGTAGAATAAATTTAAATCTGCGCCCCATCATGAGGTCCGACGCTGCATGCATCGCTTTCATTGGATAAAGCCCTGGCGCACTCACCGCCACAAATGCCATGAGCGAAGACGAGAGCAAATATCCAGACAAAATCACCATTAATGCTGCAAAGATAAAGAATAATAACGCATAAAACGGTGTCGCAAGAAATTCCGTCTGTACCGCTGCCGAATATACGATAATTAATAGGAAAATCGGAATGCATTGAATCACGGCAATCGCAAAAATCACTAATGATGAAATCATTGGCGTCATCGCATTATAAAGCGCATCGCGTAGTTTAATTTTGTGTCCTGCGAGACGATGACGCAAAATAAAAATCGTTGAAAGCCACAAAATCAAGAAAATCAGCACGAAGAAAATCGTATTGGTTTCTTTGCTCGAACTCGACAGACCACCAGTTGTTACGGTCGAAATGAGGAGTAACCCCGCCTTTGCCACATAGCCAATATCACCATAACCCATTTCTTCAGTCGTTTGGTTCAAAACTTGTTGAAACTGTTGGAAAGTCGACTCATTCATCAGGCCGATAAATACTATCGCCATCACCACCGCTATAATAAGTAATGGCAAGAACAATTTCCAGTTCTTAAAAATCACGCTAAAAGTCTTCGCCGCATGGTACGTAATCCCCGGCACCTCGAATTTCCTTTTATAATCCTCCCGATACGACCTCTTAAAACTCCGATGCGGCCTAATTCTTTCAGGTGAAACAATTTTCAATTTAAGCTTGCGAAAAAATTCTTTTACTCGGGACCATAAGCTTGGGCGAGCGCCCTTGAGCGTGTCCCGAGTGGAAGATTTTTTCGCAACCTTACGTTTGGAATCTTTTTTCGCACTAGAAGTTCTTTTTGCCATGTTCCAGCCTCTCAATCCTCTTCTCAATCGGTGGGTGCGTACTAAACAAACTACTTAAGAATCCTTTTCTTAAAGGATCATTAATATACATCGAGGCGGCTGCCGTATTTTGACTCTTCAAAGGTTGCGAATGTGCCTGAAGTTTTTTGAGGGCATTAATCATCCCATCCGGATAGCGCGTAATATTCACAGCCGATGCATCCGCAAGATATTCACGCTCGCGCGAAACTGCCATTTGAATAATTGACGCTAAGATAGGTGACAAAATCCCAGCGATAAGAAGCATCACTAGGCCCACTGGGCTACCTTCATTATCACGACGACGACTACCATAAAACACCATCCTCGTACCAATATCCGCAATCAAACCAACCACACAACAAAGCCCAAACACAATGAGTGACACCCGAATATCATAATTCTTTACGTGCGACATCTCGTGCGCCATCACGGCCTCAAGTTCTTTGTTATCCATAATATCAATTAGGCCAGTCGTCGCCGCGACCATTGCATGCTTCGGATCGCGTCCCGTTGCAAACGCATTCGGAGCTGGATCATCAATGAGATACACCTTCGGCATCGGAAGACCCGTCGTAATACTTAAATTCTCTACCGTATTATATAGTTTCGGGCAATCCTTTTTTGTAATCTCATTTGCACCCGTGAGAATCATCGTCGCTAAGCCAGAAATAAAGTATTGAATTACTGCATAAATTATCGCAATAATTGCTACCCATAGCACAATCCACCAATCTCCAAGATAAGCGGCTAGTGCTACGCCCAGCAATGAAATGAGCACAACAAAACCAAGCATAATATATATGGTTCGTCTTTTATTCTGTGCGATTTGCTTATACATTTTTCGTGATAGTACTACGCCCCGCTCCTCGCGAGGCGTAGCAAATTATATTAGAATTTTACGTCTGGAGCTTTTTCGATTTTGGCTTGCTCAGCTTCGGAAACTTCGAAGTAATCACGCTTCTTGAAGTGACCAAACATGTTGTTCACCACGTTGGCTGGGAAAGTTTTAATCTTAGTATTGAGCTCTTTTGCGCCGGCATTGTAAAAACGGCGAGCAGCTTGAATTTTGTCTTCACAATCTTGGAGTTGACCTTGAAGAGTTTGGAAATTCGTATTCGCTTTGAGCTCTGGATAAGCCTCAGCAATTGCGAAGATGCGGCCAAGTGCATTCTGCATTTGGTTCTCTGCTTCAGCGGCTTGCTTAACGGTCTTTGCACCCATGGCTGCCGTACGAGCTTCCGTCACCATCTTGAAGGTTTCGTTCTCGTGCTTGGCATAGCCCTTAACAGTCTCAACCACATTTGGGATGAGATCTGCACGATACTTGAGCTGAACAGTAATGTCAGACCAAGCTTCGTTTACGCGCTCATTGAGCCCGACTAAACTGTTGTAGATCGCAATAATCGTACCGATGACGATTAATAGAATCGCGCCGACAACTATTAATGCTGTTAATCCTGGATTCATTTCCACTCCTTATATTATATATATAATCATTATAGCACAAAAAACTGCCAAAACTAAATCTCGGGCGCTGCTTCGTTTGCCGGATGTACCATCGTATATTTCACTTTTCCAGTGTAACTACCAGATGGTTGGGTGCCAGAAATATTTACCGCATAACTCGATATTACCGCCGCTCCGGATTCCGGAGTCGTGCGCGCTGTATAAGTAATTACTTTCGTATAGTTTGCCGGAATCACTTTGTAATTTTGGTAGCCACTTTCTATCCCAAGATTTGACGGCACATATGAGTCCATATCCTTCACGAGTCTCATCGACCAGTTCGAAGTTGTTTCATCGACACCCGTACCAGTCGCAATCGTATAGCCATTTGCATTCACCATATTGGTATTCCCATAAGTATCACCAGAAAAACCAATCGCATAAATCACAAATCCGGAAGCATCATTACAGATTGCCGTAAGCTTAGTTTTACCAAG
>CAMJXP010000026.1 GCA_946409745.1 uncultured Candidatus Saccharibacteria bacterium
TCAGCCGAAGACGATTATTCTCGGTGGCCCGATGGGCAAGATTTTCAGGCGTTATGCCAAATATATTCCAGTTTCGAAGGGCGTGAAATACGTCCGCCCACGTCGTCCGCTGGAATCGCCAGTGTATGGTTGCTATTTCTATGCGAAGACGCATGATCCAAAAGAGACGAAAACTAAAACTAAGGGTGGCAAGAAGCAGAAAAAAGAGGCCTAATCTTCGATGGAAGATTTGGTGCGGAGACTAAAAGAAGATTATCCGGAGTTTGTTTTTCGTACTGGGAGGAAGTTTACGTTCCGGCCACCGAAGACGATTGTGATTGGACCAGAGGAAACGGGTGATTCCCTGCTTTTACTCCATGAACTCGGACACGCTTTGTCGGGACACCGGGATTTTGATACGGATGCAAAGCGACTCAAAATGGAGCGTGAAGCGTGGGAAAAAGCACGAGAGCTCGCGGGTAAGTATGATGTGCCGTTTGACGAGGATTTGATGGAAAATGAGCTTGATTCGTACCGCGATTGGCTAGATCATAAGTCTAGGTGTCCAAAGTGTCATCTGACGCGTTATCAGACGCCAGACGGGTTTTATCATTGTCCAAGATGTGAGATGTATTAGAGATAAAAAAGAAGCGTCCGCGAGGAACACTTCTTTTTTAATAATTAGGCAGCTTTTTTAGCTGGACCACGACGGGAGATGCGGCCACCCTTGGCGCCTGCAATGCGAGCAAGTGCTGGGTTAGCGGCAAAACCGCCGGTGTGACCATTTTGGCCACCTTTTTTACCAATACGAGCGTAGAATTCTTTGCCGTATTTGGCTTTGTTGGTAGCAGCAGCTTTCATGCCGCCAGCTTTAGTTCCAGACATCTAGAACTCCTTCTGCCCACCGTAATCTTAATAAAAACACCACCCTTTTATGAGTGTATGACTTAATTATATCATAGCGCTTTAGTTTTGTCAATATGCTTTTTCTTAGAATTATGGTGTAATTTTTTTAAAATTCCCGAACATTTGATTGTTCATTTTATGCACATTTTGTGGAAAAATGGTGTTGACATTATGCATGCCGTGATATAAAATGAAGTTAACTTGAGTAGATTAAACTGCGAGGCTACTTAAGTGTATGTATGACCTAAGGAACCGCCCAAAATAGACGGTTCCTTCTTTTTGTCTAATTCCCTTTGACATTTTGATCTTTATGGTGTAAAATTGGGAGTACTGGGGTAATAGCTCAGTTGATTAGAGCGCTGCCTTTGCAAGGCAGAGGTCCAGGGTTTGAGTCCCTGTTACTCCACCAATTTAACATTTCGAAGATGGGGATATAGCTCAGCTGGTTAGAGCGCGTCACTGATAATGACGAGGTCTGTGGTTCAAGTCCACATATCCCCACCATTTTTTGTGCCCTGAATTTATTGCGAAATGGCGACATATTATATATAATATGCTTATGTTTTTATTAACAATACTCTTAGTGGTCATACTAATATTAATTGTGCGGAATCGCCGGGCAAAAGGCGATACTAGCATAAATGCGAAGATCGGTACGATGGAAGAACGAATTAATACCGATATTCGGAATATCAACGAGGAGATTCTCGCGGAACTTGCGAAGGAAAATCCAGATTACGACAAGATGAAGGCGCTCCGAGCCAAGATTGACGAACTAAACAACCAGAAGGCGACGCTGCCGGCCGAAGGAATGACTGGAAGTGGCTCGGGGAGAAAGAGCGCTAAAAAAGGATCCGGCACGAATGGACTAACCGTGGCACTCTACGTTGGCAGCCTTTTGATTTTAGCCGGTGTGGGTGGACTAGTCCTATCGGGCGTGAAAGAGATTGGTTTGCTAATACTATTCCTAATGACGGCCGTATTCTATGGCGGTGGGCTCTTAATCCGCGAAAACGAAACTTTGAAGCAGGCGAGCCACGTATTTGTGGGCACCGGCATGATGATGCTGCCATTTATTGGCCTACTTATCTATGATATCACCAAGATGGACGCCACGATGCTTTGGATGATTCTAAGCCTCGTTGGTGTGCCAATGTATTTATATGCGGCTTACGTGATGCAAAACCAAGTGTTTTCGTATTTTGCGATTCTCGGGTTTGTGTCGCTCAGCTGTTCCCTCGCCTCGGTGATGGGGCTATCACTGGTCTGGTACTTCGTCTTCGTGATGATTATTGGTATTGTCTTTAAACTACTCATTATCATGGGATATGGCGAGCGGCTCGGTGTGATGCAAGAGGCGGTTCAGAATACTGGTGAATGGTTGCCGGTGGCGGCGATGATGGCGAGTTTTTTCGCCTCAGCAAGCCTGAAGGAGTTGGATTATCTGATTGTACTCGGTGTCTTGGTGCTCCATCTTATCGTGAACTATGCGGTAAAACCGAACATTGCGTACGAAAATTTACTCAGATTAGCGATTCCGGCCTGGGCGATTCTATTAGTACACGTGATTTGGCCAAATAACGATGCGGTTGGCATCGCACTAGGATGTGCCGCTTTAGCGCAGATGGGATTAGTCTTTCTCAATGCGATTTTGGGGCTATACAGAGAGATGTATCGCAACGAAACCGAGGTGGCTTGGATGATTGCTTCCCTGGTGCTGATGGTGGCGGCTGGGGTTACAATTGGCTTTGGTCACAACATCGAATTCTGGGGATGGTTGTCGGTGGCATTTGCGATTGATACAGTGGCACTATTCGTGGCGAGATGCCTGTTTAAACAGGATGCATGGTACATGGGGCTACTATTAACTGGCATTCTGCTTCCGATTTCAATTTTAAATGCTTCTAGTCTAGAGTGGGCGAATACTTCCATCATACTTACAGCGGTGTATATCCTAGAGATGATGGGGATTGAGGCATTGTTCTGGAGAAATGGCGAGGCGAGCGGCAACCATTTGATGGCGATTTCAATCGGTATTTTTGGGGTAGCAGCCTTGGTGGCAGGTGCAAGTGAACATTTACAGGCGATTGCTTTCTTAGCAATGGCGATGTGCTTCTTCGTACGTGGGATGTATCGCAACGAAACTGATTTTATGGAACTCGCCGTTTACTGCGTGGCGTCTGGAGTCTTCTTTATTATCGACTGGGCCGGCGTGAATGCAACATGGTGGGATGATTATCGAGTCAGATTTGCATTTGCGGCACATCTTGCGATTTTTGCCCTAACAATCACACAAGCAATGTGGGGTGGCAAAAAACCTCCTTACGTCAGAATACTGATTGGATCAATTGTTTTACTGTTTGTGATGGCTTGTATCGCTATTGGTGGCGCCGAATGGGCGATGTATCTCTTCCTCGTAGAAACGGTCATTGTCATGCTATTTGGTCTCACTGCGAAGGATCAAAACATTAGAAATACTGGTGTAATTGGTGTGTTTCTCGCCGTGCTGTGGTTCACGAGGGATTTGTCGTTCGTGTGGCCGATTTTGCTCGGCTTTGGCATTATCGGCGTGGTCGTATTTATGCTCATGAGAAACGGGCAGAAAACACCGCCACTACCGCCGCAAGTATAGATTATGGTATAATTAACGTATGGATTATCAATTTAACTTTGGGTGGATGGCAGTAGGGTTAGCAATTACGCTGGCCGGAGCTTTAGTTGTCATTTTCTACCGTCCGATTGCCGAGAATCTCGCGAATGGTGTGTCGTCCTACGAAAAAGTGAAGTTATTTGGGATCATTGCGGTCGTGATTGGGTTACTCACGACTTCAAACTTGCTCTTATTTGTATTTAACCTGTTATTTGGGTTCTTGTTTAAGTCGCATTAAAAATCGCCCCTAGGGGGGCGTTTTTTTATTTTAAGATAATTTGGCGCGTCCATTCGTACATGGCGATAGCGGCCGCGGCACCGACGTTGACGGAGCGGGTGGAGCCGAAGCTTTCGATATAACGAACGTCGTGGGCTTTTTCGAGAAGTTCAGGGGTGATGCCGTTATTTTCGGAGCCAAAGATGAGAGTAGTGTCTTTTTTAAAGCTTTTTTCGTGAAGTTCCTTGGCGCGTGGAGTGTTATTTTCGATGGCGACTAATTCCCTGTTTTCCTGGGTTTTTAAGAAGTCTTCGAGAGTGGCATGATGAATGATTTCGAGGTATTTATCGGTACACATAGCGCCGCGGCGGTTGTATTTCTTTTTACCGATGATGTGGACTTTACTGACGTTAAAAGAATTAGCTGTACGGACAATGGAACCGATGTTGAAGTCGTGTTCAACGTTTTCGATGGCGATTTCAAGGCCAGTACGTTTTCTACTAAGCTCATCAAAAACTTGCTCGTTTGAGAGTCCTTTAAATTCGTCGATGAGGTTTCTGGTATCTTCCATCTCTTAATTATACCATATGATATAATATTAACAGATAAGGAGGTATTATGAAGTTTGATGAATATCAGGAATTAGCGGCCAAATATGACTTTTTTGAGGCGACCGACGATGCTAACCAGGTGGGTTTTCTCGAGAAAGTGTTGGGGTTAGTCGGTGAAGCCGGCGAGACGGCCGATAAGATCAAAAAACTGATTCGCGATAAGAATGGGGTGGTAAATGACGAAGATCGGGCGGCTGTTGCGAAGGAACTCGGGGATACTTTGTGGTATCTCGCGGGGATTTCCCGGTATCTCAATGTGCCTTTATCAGAGGTGGCGCAGGGTAATTTAGACAAGTTAGAGAGTAGATTACAGAGAGATAAGCTCCACGGTGAGGGAGATGAGCGGTGAAAATCCTGCAACTCAACGTCTGGACCGGAAGAATCAAGGGCGCTTTAATCGATTTCTTTAAGACCCATGATTTTGATGTAATCTGTTTACAAGAAGCGGTGTGGGCCGGTGATAATGAAAGGCTCGCGAACTTTTTTGCAACCGTCGAGCAGATTAAAGAGGCGAGTGGGCTAAAATATGAACTAAAGAGTTCCAACTGGGGGATGGAAATATTCGCGGATGACCGGATGGAGCAAGGCAATGTGATTCTCTCCCGGTATCCGATTAAGCGCGAGGAGTCGGAACTGGTCCACGGTGAATATGGCGTAGTAAAAACAGTGAAGGATTTTTATGAGCACGCCTATACTTTACAGGTAGCGGAATTAGATAATGGCGTGACGATTGTGAATCATCATGGCTATTGGCAGCCAACACCGGTCGGCAATGAGACGACGGTTGAGGTAATGAAGAAGGTAGCGGCAATTGTACACGAGATTAAGGGACCGGTCGTAATGTGTGGGGATCTGAACATCGTCCACGAGGCGCCAGCGATGCGAGAACTGGATTTTTTGCGTGATTTAACAGAGGAAAATGGGATTAAAAATACCCTTTCGGGGCTGAAATTTAACGGCGAAGTGGCGTGCGACCATATCCTCGTAAATGACTTAGTAGAAGTGGTTCGGTTTGAGATGCTGCCGGATTTAGTCTCGGACCATCGAGCGCTTACTGCTGAAATCAAATAATTCTTGGCATTAGAAAGGCCCGAGCAGAGAGACTCGGGCCGGGTGCGAGGGATAGGGGAGCTGGTTAGGAGGTATAGTAGGGGAGTAGTATCAAATAAAGAATGTGATGTTTCCCTTCCTGGAGCGGGTGTTGTAGTAAGCTTCGTAGCTTGCATTCACGAGTTCGCGCCAGGCTTTACAAACATTGATGCCGTTTTCCATTTTGGAGCTAGATTTGGCTTCGCCAAGAGCGACACGGCACCAGCCGGTCAGGATGTAATTGTGGTCATCCCCACTCTCGTGAGAAATAGAGACAATGTGAAAATTGCTCGTCTCTAACATAGTGAAACCACAGCCGGGTTCGCCAGGCGGACAGGTATACCCTTCCGCGATCACAAAGGTGGCGGGAATGACCGCAGTTTTTTCGAAGCTATACTTGAACATATCAAGTAGACGATCAAGAGGCGGACCATTCTCAATGTTGAACTGACTGAAGTTGGACTCCTTGGTATTCATACGAATACCTCCTTTTTTAATATTTCCACTTACATACGTAAGATGGATGCTAGTTTTAGTCTCCCTTTGACTATCACTTAATGATATTATACCACACTTTGTCAAAAAATGCAATAGTTTATGCTTATCCCCAGGGGTTATGAGTTAAAAAAAGTCGCAAAAGATGCGACCTTTTTAATAAGAATGGACAAATGATTCTATGACTTTGACACAGGACAGTGATGCCCTATAGACATTACAGTCAAAGGCATCCGAATCCTCATCCATTCCGTCGGAAACGGCTTTAATCAGGGTGACTGGGGTATTATTGCGATTGCAAGTAAAGAGGACGCCAGCGGCTTCCATTTCGCAAATATCCGCATTAAATTCCCTTCTTAAACGCTGTTTCGGTTCGCCGGCACCAATGAATTTGTCGGCAGATGCGCAGATGAACCTAGGCAGATGATTGATAAATTGATCCGGAACGAAATTCTCTTTCGGCGCGATGAGCGGGCCGACGCCGTTCGGATATTCACCGATGACGTGCTTGCCGGAAAGCGTGATGTCGAAATCGGTATGAATGACCTTTTCGACGATACCAAGCTTGCCAGCATCAGTGTCCTGGTGTAAACCGCCAGCAACGCCATAGTTGATAATACCATCGACATGAAAACAGTCGATAAGATATTGAGCACTCATGGCGGAGGCGATTTCACCAACTCCGCTCAGGATCAGGAAAACTGAATGCCGAGGTCCATACGACCATTTCATGACGTCGAAACTATTTTTACGACAGAAACGGACGGTGGGTGAGCCGAATTTATGAATAAACGGCTCGAGTTCGGGTTTGGTTGCGACCATAATGCCAATTCTCATAGTGATTCCCCCTTTTTTGGCCATTTTTTAAGGTGCTTAATCCGCTATCAAGCAAAAATCCACCTTTTTAGGGGTGGATTTTTCGCTTAACAACTTAGTTGTGCAATCTTCATCTGACAGTTGAAGCTTAACGTTACGTCTTAAAAGAAAAAGTTGTGTTCTAAGCTTACTAACACAACCGTAACCGACCTAGCTACCTGTGGCATTGCTGCTTCAGGCGCATTCATTCCTTCTCAAGAAAGGAGGTAATCCATCGACACGTTCTCGTACCGATGCCTTG
>CAMJXP010000027.1 GCA_946409745.1 uncultured Candidatus Saccharibacteria bacterium
TAAACCATCAAGATTCCCTCTGGAGTGTTTGGCATACAAATGGTGATACGGTCGCCTTCTTTCACGCCGTAGTTTTTAAGGGCGCGAGCGACTTTTTCGATCTTTTTGATGAAGTTTTTGTAGGTAACTTTGTGACCATAATAAGAGATAGCGACGTTGTCTGGCCATTTTTCAGCCGATTGCATCACCATATCTACCATAGAACAATCTGGATATTCAATATTTGCAGGAATGCCCTCTTCTTCATAATATTTGAGCCACGGGCGCTCCTTATAGTCTTTTTTACTATATTTCACAATAACTCCTTTGCATTAATTATATCATAAACGCAAAGGATTTTGAATTTAGAGTTTGACGTGGCGGTTGCTCGTCATCCAAATCATAAAGCTACGACCAAATTCGCTGATACGGCTGGTGTCTTCGCGGTTTCTTCGGATAATCATCCGGACGAGGTCACTGACGGCCTGTCTGGTTTCTTCGGATTGCTTATCCCACCAATCGGCATATTCTCTTTGCTTAGCAGTATCTTCGTCGTCAGAACGGACGATGTCGATTTCATCTGGTTCACTGATCCAGTTTAAGACTTCTGGTGGAACTCTTTTGGCTTCTTCGGAGGCTAAGACGTCTTCGAGATAGTCTTTTTGCTCTTCGGAAAGGAGCTCTTCTGGATGCTTGGCACGTTCTTCGGCTGGCGTAGTGTATTCGAGTGATTCATCTTCTTCGGATGAGGTTCCTGAGGTTTCAGCTGCTGGCTTCGGTGCAGTTTCAGCTGAAGCTTCTTCGGAGGTAGTGTCGATGATTGGTTCTGGGGTAGCTTCGGCTGGTTTGCTTGGCTCGACTGGGCCAGATTCACCGGTTACCGGAGTAGCGCTCGGCGCTTCAGAAGCCGGAGCGGAACTACGGCGAGCTTCACCGAGGCCGGTGCGGGCCGTAATTGGCGCAAAGGCAAGACTATTCGCATTAACATGCGGGGCAACGCCACCAATTGGCTTAGAAAACCAAAGCGTGTCTGCGGTGGTATTGAATGAATCAACGACTTGATTCATTGTGCCACGGAATCCGCCACCAGCGACGTGAGTAGACAGCGAGACAAGTTGTCTGACACCATCGATATCACCATTATCAACGGCAACCATGAAGGAGTCGTAAAGCGGAGCACCATTTTCGGTCATGAGACGCATGGTATCACCAGCCGTAGTGGTGAAGACGCCATTTTCACCCCAGCTAAGTGCACCATGGGTGAGGCTTGGCGAAACCTCAAAGGTAGCACCATTAACGGTGACAAAGCCTTTGATCTTATTGTCAGCGACTAGAGAGTCGATGTTAAAGGATTGGCCATTCATAGTTGAAGTCATACCAGCCATATCGGCGTATAGACCGCCTTGGCTGGCATGGAGACCAAGCTCAGCGCCATCGGACCAGCTAGTGCCATTATTAGCATATTGAATGGCGGTGCGAATTTGGTGATCTGAAGCGGCTGGCGAGACTTGCTCAAAAGTCCTAATTGGTTCGGTAGTTCCAGGAGTTCTACTGACAACTTCATAGCCATTGTTACTGAGCTGTTCAACCTGGATTGGGTCGTTGGCTGGGACTGGTAATGGTTCCGTATAGCCAGTTGGCTGGAGATTGCCACCACGGATGCGGTCGAGGCCGGCGCCTAGAATCGTATTTTCAGCACCTTCAGCGTTTTCTCTGACCTTTACACCGAGTTTTTCAAAGATGCCAACCTTGGTTGGGTCCGCTAATGCCATAGCTTCTTGCGAGATGAAGAAGACGCCTGCACCAAGAGCGAGAGTCTTAATAGCTTTACCAGTAGCAATTCTTCTACGGGTACGGGTAAAGTCGTCGTCTTTTTTGTCAACATCTTTGGCAATTTCTTCTCGGATTTGCTTTTTGATGCCCTCAAGATTCTTCTTATCTTCGTCGGAAAGGGCTTTTTCGGCACGAATCGTCGCAATATCGAGAGCAAGTCTTTCGTCGCCACGCTTGTCTTCGGACGAGTAGGCGATGAGATCTTTACGTTCTTCATCGGAAAAGTCGATACGAACTCTGGCTTCGGCGATGGCGTGAAGAATCGCCTTGCTCCTACCTTCACCTTCTGTGCTCAGAGCCTTTTCGATGTTAGAGGTAAGATCAGAGGCTTTTTCGGTGGCGTAAAGGGTGTCGCCAATTCTCTTTTCGTAGCGAGCAGTTCTGCCACGAGGGTCTTCGGCACCGTTACCTTCGTAATTCATGCCATTAGCGATGTCTCTTAGCATACGAGCGCGGTCTTCAGTGACGCGGTTGCGTTCTTTCAGGCCAGCGAGGACAGAGGAAACACCAATACCACCCGCAGCGCCAAGAAGAGCCCTGGAACCAGGCTGTGTAAGGGCTGTAGCAATACCGATACCGGCAGCCAAAGCTTCGGCTGGGATGAATTGACCAAGTTTACTGCTTTCAGCTTTATTAATGAGACGATCGAGCGCATCGCGGTGAGCTTCGGTGCGGATACCATCACGAGCGGTGGCATTGACGACCCTGAATCCTTCCATCACATCTTCGATAGCCATGCCATGCTCAAAGCGTTCACGAGCCTTGATGGCAACTTCGAGATAGTTATCAAAGAGTAACGGGTCTGTATCATCACCTTTATCGCGAGAGATGGCTTTCAGCTCATTCATCTTATTTCTAAATACTAGTTTCAAATCGTCGAGGCTGTGACCTTCCGGGATTTCGAATGTAGCGAAGTTTTCAATGACTTTCTTGATGTTTGCCGTAGTTTCAGCATCAGCATCTTCCATTTCTTCACCGGCTTTGTCGTGAATAAAGGCTTTGCTATCTTCAACAACGCTCATCACAAAACGTTGGATGGCAGCGTCTTTGCGGCCAGCAATGAGATCATCGACACCGTATTTCTTACCATCAATTTCGACTTCACGGTCGCCGCTTTCAAATTGTTTGGTGTATTTAAGTTCGAAATACTTCTTGAAGAGCGTGCCCTTCCAGAGGCGTTTAATAGCGCCACCTTCGGCCACTTCTTTGTTCAGTTCTTGTTCGGCGAGATCGTGAGCGAGATCTTTTTTGTCGAGCGTAAAGTCGGCATTAACGGCAACGAGCGGTCCACTTAGGTCTTCGTCGATTTCTCTAATTCTGGCTTCCCTTTTTGCAATTTCTTCATCGGTTAAATCGAGTAAAGCGTTTAATTCTTCCTCGGTCTTACCTTCGATTTCTTTGCTGATACCTAGTTCGAGTTCAGCCGCTTCGAGACGAGCCTCGGTTTCGTCGAGGGCTTTGTCTTTTTCAGCCTGCGACATGCCAGCAATTTCGGCTTCCATGGCTTTTTGCATTTCGAGTTCTTTAGCGCGTTCGCGCTCAAGTTCTTTGGCGCGTTCTTCATCTAGGATATCTTCAGGACTTTTTTCGCCTGAGCCTTTTTCGCCCTTGCCGCCTTTGCCGTCGTCACTACCATCTTCGCCATTGTCACTGCCTTTTTCGCCTTTACCACCTTTGCCGTCTTTTTTATCATCGGCTTCACTGGCTGGGGCTTCGGCAGATTTTGGTGCGTGTGGGTAAAGAGCCCAATCGACTGGGCGTTCCGGTGCGATATGACCATCCTTATCAGTGACGAAAAGACCGTTTTTACCAGCATTTAAGCCGTCACGGCGACCGGAAATCGGTTCTTCCGGAGCTTCGTCCTTGCGAAGATCGTAGGTCTTAAAGATTTCATCTTCTTTGATATCTGCGGACATTTTACCGAGCTCGTCATAAAGTCGGTCGGCAGCGGATTGACGAGACTCTTCGACTTCGCCACGCTTACCGTCGTAGACTTTGTTACGCTCAAGGCGAGCTTTGACCCAAGAGTTGCCAGTAGTGGCTTCACCTTCGCCAAAATGCTTGTCTTCACGGAGTTTGTCCTTAACATCATGGCGGCGCTGCTCTTCGGTTAGACCGGCGATTTTATCATCTTGTTTCTTAAAGGTTTCGTCATAAAGATACATGGCCTCTTCGAGTTCACGCTTAGCCGTAGCAATGTCCTCGTAGGTCTGTTGTTGAATCATGATATGTTTTTCTTTTTGTCCGTCATACAATTCGCGATACTGCTCAAACTTCTGATAGCGCAAAACCAGATTGAGCTTCAAAACTTCCGGATCATCCGGAACGCGACCAGTGAGCTTCGCAATGCGGTCGAGCTCACGTTCGTTAAAGGAAGGTTCTTTTTCGACCTTTTCGGCTTTTTTGTCACCTTCTAATGTGGATGGTTTGTCGCCTTTTTCGGCTTTACCGGCTTCGGTTAGACTGTCCCAGCCTGATTCATAGGCTGGTTTGTACCAATCGCTGGCGGAGCTTTCAGGCGCGCTAGAACTTGGTTTCTCGCCGGCCATTTTATTCTCCTAATCCCCCTAGATAAAAGGCGCGGAATTTAATCGCAACGTCTGCGACGATGTCGGTAAAATTCACACCAGCATTTTGCAAGTATTCAGTAACTTTTTCTCCCGTAAAAGAAGGGTCGTCAGAGAGTTTGTCGAATTCGACGGCGTGTTCTTCATCAAGCTTCGCAATAGCAGCTTTCTGAACATCCGACATGAATCGCTCTCGCATGTCTTTAATCAGTTCTTCTTTGACATCCGGCTCGATGTCAGTAATTCCCTTGTCAGCCAAGAGACTAGCTAAAAATTCGTCTATTTGTTGCATTTTGTATGACCTTTCTTTATGCGCTTTTCTTTATGATAGCGCTTATCTTTATTTGTGTCAATAAAAAGTGAGGTAAAAAATAAGAGTATTTTTCGCAAGACGATTCGGAAAGTCTCGCGAGAAAATACTCTTATTTTTTTCGACTTTTAAAGCACAAAAAAGAAGCGATTTCCGAGAGACTTTCCGAATTGTCTCGAGGAAATGCTTCTTTTTTGTAATTTACTTCGAAATCGAAAGTGAGATCTTGCGACCTTCTTTGTCAATATCAAGAACCTTGAAGCTCTTGCGTTCGTTCAAGGTGAAGACCTTTTCTGGGTCTACATCTGAACCTTCACCGAGTTCAGAAACGTGAACTAGGGCTTCAACAGCTGGGCTGATTTGGACGAATGCGCCAAATGGAGTGATACGCGTAACGGTACCTTCAACTTTGGAGCCTTTCTTCAGGCCTTCAACCTCAGAAATCCATGGATCTTCTACGAGTTGCTTCATAGAAAGGCTGAGGCGTTCCTTATCGATAGCGATGATTTTGGCTTCGATAGTGTCACCAACCTTGACGTAGTCAGATGGGTTGTTGACGCGCTCCCAAGAGATTTCAGAGATGTGGATGAGGCCTTCGATGCCATCAACATTGACGAAGACACCAAAGTCTACAACACCGGTAACAACACCTTTTACAACATCACCAACTTTGAGTTCAGCAAAGCGTTCAGCAAGGCCGTCTTTGATAGCTTCCTTCTCAGAGAAGATAAGCTTGTTTTCCTTCTTGATAGCATCAAGAATGCGGACCTTGATGGATTTGCCAACGAGCGAGTTAAGACGTTGCAAAATCTCGTCTTTGTCAGCACTGCCAACACGTGGGTAGTGCTCAGCAGAAAGCTGTGAAACTGGTAAGAAGCCACGGATGCCTTCGTATTCAACGAGGAGACCGCCACGATTGGCGTCAAATGGAGTAACTTCCACAGTCTCGGCGTTGTCGAGTTTGGCCTGGATTTCATCCCAACCTTTGTCTTTCACGGCCTTACGGAGTGATAATAGGACGTAACCGTCGTCCATCTCTGCTTCGATTACAGAGGCGGAAACTTCGTCGCCTACGTTTAGATTGCGTACAAAAGACGCTTCGCGGCGTGGTACAAGACCAACACCTTGCGCACCGAGATCAATCAAAATCTCGTGCTTTTTGACTGAGATAACTGTACCTTTGACAGTATCGCCAGCAATTACTTTCTTGGATGCTTCTTCGCTAGAAGCAAGAAGTTCATCCATAGTCATTTTGGCATTTGCCATAGATTAAATTTTTCCTTCCTTTAGACTCATTCATGGAATGCGCTTACGCAAGCGTTCTAGCGAGTCCCGTGAATGAGTCTAAAACTGTTACTTATTTTACCAAATCTCTTGCAAAATGTCTAGTCATTAGATATAGTGAAGATATGTATTTAGCGATAGACATTGGAGGTACCAAAACTTTAGTTGCCCTGTTTACCGATTGGGGCAAAATCGTCAAACGTTTTAAGTTCAAGACGCCGCGTGGCTCGAAACGTTTTGTAGACGAACTAACGACAGCACTAAAAAATGGCTTCGTCCGAAAGTCCGTCAAAGTTGTGGTCGTAACGATTCCGGGCGTTGTACAAAAAAATTATACAGTCAAATTTGGCAATCGCGATTGGCCGGATTTGGACCTAATCACCCCTTTAAAAGAATTGTTCACGTGCCCGATTTATTTTGAAAATGATGCCAATCTCGCGACACTTTATGAAGGATCGTTCTACAAAGGCAAGACCGTTTTCCTCACTTTTTCGACCGGAATTGGTGGTGGTGTAGTCGAAAATGGCGAGCTTTTGCCGGAGTCGGCGAAGTTCGAACCGGGCCATAAAATCTATGAATATAATGGTAAAAAGGCCGAGTGGGAGGATATCGCTGCCGCGAGCGCCCTCGAGAAGTTCTACCATGTCGATATGGCGACTGATCTCCGCAAGAAGGAGGTGATGGAGGATGTCGCCAAGAGAATGTGGCTTGGGCTTGAGGATGTAATTTCTGAGTGTCAGCCGAAGACGATTATTCTCGGTGGCCCGATGGGCAAGATTTTCAGGCGTTAT
>CAMJXP010000028.1 GCA_946409745.1 uncultured Candidatus Saccharibacteria bacterium
GACACTAAACTCATTGATAAATTACTCGAAGTTAAGCCAAAATGTATTATCTATTTATCCTGCAATCCAGCTACTGAAGCCCGCGATGTCAAAAAACTCCTAGAAAAGTATCAGATTAAAGAGATTAAAACCTTTAATTTCTTCCCACGCACCCCACATATCGAAAACTTAGTTGTGTTATCATTGTAGTATGAACGAGAAGCGTAAAAAATTTATCGGCATTAATCTATTTATCTTTATTACGATGGTGATTGCCGTCACTTCAACTTTAATATTTGGTTCCCGTGCCGCCCGCCTCGACGGTAGTGCTGTGGCTGGCGCTTCTCAACTCGTTGATGGTACCTTTGGTGGTATCAAAATCGAATACTGGCACCATGTTGTTTCATTTACTATTCTCAGTAATATTTTTCTCGGTATTATTGCTTTAATTGCCGCGTTTGCCGCTCTTAAACACCCGAAAAAAGAAATACCTAGAGCGATGTCTACCTGGTATCTTGTTGCCGCAAGTTCCGGCATGCTCACCTTTCTCGTTGTGATATTCTTTCTTGCTCCAATGCGTGCTGTCGGTGGGAAAAACTATTTTGATATGCTTCTCGAACAAATGTTCTTCCTTCACTTCTTAAATCCAATCCTCGCCGCCGTGAGCTACACCTTCTTCCTTGAAACTAAGGAAAAGGTAGAATTAAAACCTCGCCTTCTTGCTATCCTTCCACCAGTTATCTATGCTTCTCCGTATATTATCTGTGTCTGTATTATTCATTGCTGGCCAGATTTTTATGGCCTCACCTTTGGTGGGAAGTATTACATCATTCCATTTATTTTCCTGCTCGTCTGCGCCATTATGTTTGGTATTAGTAGCGGCTTAGTCGCCCTGCACAACCGTTTCTCTAACTTAAAATAGTCTTTATTTTAAGATGAAAGCATGGTAAGATAATTTAAAGACGGAAGTGTGTCCGAGTGGTTTAAGGAGCACGCTTGGAAAGCGTGTGTGCGGGCAACCGTACCGGAGGTTCGAATCCTCTCGCTTCCGCCATGCCTAAAAATAGGTGTAGTATTTTATTAAGGGATAAAATGAACGAAGAAATCATTCAAATCAAAGGGCTCACCAAGAGGTACGGCTATGGCGACACTGAATCTTTCGCTCTGAAAGACTTCGATCTCACTATTAGACGCGGTGAATTCATTATGATTATGGGTCCATCCGGTTGCGGAAAGACCACATTGTTAAATATCATTGGTCTTTTGGACCGTGCCACTAGTGGCGAATACATCTTAAATGGCGAAGATGTCGCCGGGATCTCCTCCCGTAGGAAAGCTCGTCTTCGCGCTAAAAAGATTGGCTTTATCTTCCAGAACTATAATTTGATTCAAGATCTCTCCGTTCTTGAGAACGTCGCACTTCCGCTCGTCTATATCAATCGTCCTCGTACTGTCAGACTTAAGAACGCTTCCGACACTCTGCGCCGCTTTCATTTACAGGAACGTGAATACTATTTACCATCTCAACTCTCCGGTGGCCAGCAACAACGCGTTGCTATCGCCCGTGCGATTGTGAGTGACCCAGAAATCATCCTTGCTGATGAACCTACTGGTAACCTCGACTCCCGTGCCTCTATCGCCGTCATGGAAGAGCTAAAATCCATCCATGAAGAAGGCAACACGATTATCATGGTAACGCATAACCCTGCCCTTACAGTTTATGCTACCCGTGTAATTAACATGCTTGATGGTCAGATTAACACTGATATTAAGACTGTTGCCGACCAGAATCTTCCACAAAAGATTGAAGTTAAACGTACTCGTGGTAAAGCTAAAAGGACCCGCAAATCAAATAAAGGGAGGAAAAACTAATGGCAATGCTATTTCGCACACATTTAAGGCTTGCGCTCACCTCTATTAAAGAGAACCGCACCCGTTCTTTCCTTACCTGCCTTGGCATCGCTATTGGTATCGCCAGCATTATTATGATTCTTTCCCTTACTGGTAGTGTTTCTAAACTGATTTCCGACGAAATCACCGATATTGGCGCCGATCTTATCGTGGTGCGCCCATCTACGACTAAGGATTCTATCACTACAATTATCGAAGAATTAACTACCTCAAACTCCTTCCAAAAGAGCAACCTCGAGATCTCCGATATCGATGCAATCAAAGAAATCGATTCCGTGACGGCTGCTGCCCCAATTGCTATTACTCATAGCACCCTGAGCGATGAAGAAAACACCATTCCTTCCGCGATGGTTATTGGTACCAACGTTGATTTCAATACGATTGAGCCACAAACCTTCCGCTACGGTGGCTTCATCAACGATAAAAACCGTGAGAATTCTGTTGTGATTGGCCCAAGCCTTTCACTTCACCTCTATAATACTACCAATCCAGTTGGCCGCACTCTGAACTTCCATGGTCAAAGGTTTATCGTCGTTGGTGTCATGGAAAACAACGATGCCTCGATCAACTTCGATAATATTGATTTCGACAGCGCTCTTATCATGGATATCAAAGTTCTCGAGAAACTCGTCGGTTCTCTCCAAGTCCAACAGATTAATGTCAAAGTCGCGACGACTAGCGACCTCGATGAAACTTCAAAGAAGATTAAAGATACTCTAGTTGATAAGAAATCTGGTGACACCAACTTCACCGTCGCCTATGGCGATAACATCTCTCATCCGGCTAGCTCACTTCTTAATATTATCTCTGGTATGCTTTCGCTTGTCGCCGGTATTTCCCTCGTCGTTGGCGGTATTGGCGTGATGAATATTATGCTTGTATCTGTTGCTGAGCGTGCTCACGAAATCGGTATTAGAAAAGCGGTTGGTGCTTCTTCGACTAATATCCTAATGCAATTCATGTTTGAAGCTTTAATTCTCTCAATTCTTGGCGGAATCCTTGGTATTATCCTGGGTTATGTTCTCGCCATCTTCGCATCATCAGTCACTCCATTTGCTCCATACGTCAGTTGGCAAATCATCGCGATCACCTTCCTTACTGCCCTAGTAGTAGGCGTGATCTTTGGTATCTATCCAGCCCTCAAGGCCGCTAGTAAAAATCCAATTGATTCTTTGAAGCACTATAGGTAGTATGAAAAAACAACTCGAGAAATTACCATTCTACAACACCGCTGTCCTACCATATCATTTTATGCAATCCGTGGTTGCTACGACTCGTTATGGTCGCCCAGCTCGTAAACTTCATGTAATTGGTGTCACTGGTACTAACGGTAAAACTACCACCTGTTTCATGATCTGGAACATGCTTAAAAAAGCCGGTTACAAAACTGGCATCATGACCACTGTTGCTTGGGGTGTCGATAAACTTACTCCAGAGCTAGGCCATATGACTACCGTTGATGCCTTTACCTTGAACAAGCGCATTTCCGAAATCAAAAAACAGGGAGCTGAATATCTTGTTCTCGAAGTGACATCACATGCCTTAGCTGAACACCGTATTCTCGGTATCCCAATCGAAATTGCTGTTTTTACGAATCTCACTCACGATCATCTCGATTATCATCGCACTTTCACTAAATACCGTGATGCTAAAGGTAAACTCTTCAAGAAGGCCAAATTCTCAATCTTTAATGCCGACGATGCCGCCACTAAGTTCTACACAATGCATACGAAAAAATATATCACATATGGTATAAATTATGGCGATAAAAAGGCAGAAAACATCAAATTGAGTAGTACTGGCGTCAAATATTCGTGTGGTGATATGAAAATAGAGACCAAGATTCCTGGCGAATTTAATGTCTACAACTCCCTTGCAGCCGCCATCGTCGGCGAAAAACTCGGTCTCAAAAAATCTCAGATTGAAGAAGGTATTAAGTCGCTCGAATCCGTTGAAGGCCGTATGAATGTAATTGACGAAGGTCAACCATTTACTGTAATTGTGGACTACGCGCATGCTCCAGATGCACTCGAAAAAGTATTTGAATCTGTCAAAGGTCATAAAGGCAAGATTATTGCAGTCCATGGTGGTGCTGGTCGTCGTGATCCGTCCACCCGCCCAATCAGGGGTATGATTCTCGGTAAATATGCCGATTTTGTGATTATCACCGAAGACGATTCTCGCGACGAAGATCCCGAAAAGATTGCCGAAGGCTTTATTAAAGGTGCTGAAAAAGCCAAGAAAACCCTAGGTAAGGACCTCATTAAAGAACTCGACCGCGAAAAAGCCATCGAACTCGCGATTAACACCGCGAAAAAAGATGATATTGTTTTAATTCTCGGCAAAGGTCACGAAAAAACTATCCTTCGCGCCGACGGCCCTCACGACTTCGAAGACATCAAAGTCGCGAAAAAATACTTGAAGAAACTTTCAAAAGAAAAATAACACTAACTATGAGGAGACTTTCCGAACCGTCTCCGAAGAGTTAGTGTTATTTTTATTCATTATTAAGGATTATTCAGGCAAATATTCGGCAATGCCGTCTACGATTTTGTCGTTCTCAATCCCCATCGCTTTCGCGATTGCCGTGGCGCAAGCCATATACGAGCTTGCCGTTTCTCCAGGGATAAATGAAGCCATCGACACCACTTCGGACTTAATCGAAAGCGTCGTTTCGGTTCCCTTTGGATAGAGCTTCGAGCTAAGAATCTTCACAATCGAACTGGTCTGGCCAAAGTCCCAGGTTTCCTTGGTGCCCTTGAATTCTGAGAAAGTGTCAAAATTGATGTCATCGTGATTTAGTACCACGATTTCTGGTTTCATACCAAATAAGGTCTTTTCATCCTCGAGATAATCCTCAGGCGACATATCCTTAAGAGAAGCAGTTACAAAATTCGTCATCGCAGCGATGTATACAGGGAGTCCATAGAAGACATTGTTTTTTAGCGTTTCGGCTGGTACCGTCACAATCACATAGTTTGCACCGGCCTTCCAGGCATCACTAAGGAACTTATGAAGCATCCCCATCTTAAAGGTTTGATCAGAAGCGAGCACAGCGACCTGTTCTCCGTTTGCACGTAGAATCTCATGCACAAAGTGTGCCACGGTGGTTTTCCCTGTCGTACCGGTAATCGCAATCAGCTTCATATCCTTCATCGGATTGCCGTAATATGACTTCAAAATTCCGGCTTTCATTTTCTGAGCTTTTGCTTTTAAGCCACCTTTTTTATTTTTACTCTGTGATTTCCCTGCTTCTTCCATATTTTTATTCTACCACCTTTCCTTGAAAATAAAAAACTTAACCCTATTCAAGTAGCTTCGTAATGAGGTCGACGATTAGTTCTTTCTCGCTCGGTTCACTCTCTTCGATGAGTAGTGTAATCGCCGTGAGCGCCTTATCCGAGATTTTTGTTTCCCCGTCCTTCGATAAATGATGATTGTTGAGCGTCAGATACAGCACAAATAAAAGTGCTCCAATCTGTTTGTTTCCATCCTTAAATGGTTTCTCGTGTACGATAAAATATAGGAGCGCCGTTGCTTTCTCTGGTACGCTTTTATCACCTACCTCGTCAAAGACCTTCTGGATCCCCTTCTTAAATCGGTCACCATCCTCCTCGCCGAACTCTACCGTAGAACTCACATTTTGTTTCAATTTCTCAACCGCCGTGAGGCACATTTCTATGCTTAATTCCCTCTCGGCCTGCTTTTTATTGAGAAATTTCAGATCAATCCGCCCACTGTCATACTCTTTCAGCGCCTCAAAACTCCCCGCATATTTCGAAATTACCTCGATAATGCCGTTTGCTTCCCCGGCCCCCAGCTCATTCCTAGCTGTAATCCGGCGGATAATCCCCATCATTTCTTCTACGTCGTGGAGCTTTTTCGCTTCATTTCTCTCTGTTAAGGCTTCCAAGCGGTTCTCATTCACCACCACACCAGAAACGACGTATTTCTTGAGCACCTTCGTCGCCCAAATTCTAAAATTCGTCGCTTTTTTCGAATTCACTCTGTAACCAACTGAAATAATCGCATCGAGATTATACATTTTTACCTGGTAAGTTTTCCCGTCCGGTCCAGTATGTGCATTTTTTGCACATACTCGCGCTTCATCGAGTTCGCCATCCTTAAAAATGTTCCGGATATGCCTCGAAACTACCGTACGATCCACGCTAAAAATCTTTGCCATCTGGTCCTGAGTCGCCCAAATCGTCTCACCCTCGGCATCGATATCGAAAATCACTTCCCCCTCTAAACCTTTGTAAATCTCGATTCGCTTATCCTCTCTCATCACCCCTATTATAACACACCCCACCTCTTGAGAAAAACGATAAAATGTGCTATAATTATACGACGACTTATGAGTGGGGAGTAAGAACTTTAAAAGCTACTTAAGGGGGGATTAAATTGGAAAGAACGTTCTTTGGCTATTGGACTTGTGATTACTGCGGCGAAGAAAACCGCGGTGACAGCAAAACCTGCCATGGTTGTGGTAAAACCCGTGGACAAGATGTAAAGTTTTATATTAATCCCAAGGGCAAAAGTGAGCCTAGGAAATATGTCGAGCGGCGAGAAATCGGCCCAGATTGGCACTGCTCTTATTGCGATTCTTTGAATCCAAACAGTGAGAGTTTTTGCAAAAATTGTGGTCACCCAAGAGATGAAAAGGACAAAGATTACTTTGATCTTCATCCAGAAAGAAGAGGCATAAAAGACGAATCATTCTTTGATTCGGACATAAAACCGGACCATCACAGAGAAGGATTTCATAAAAAAGAAGAAC
>CAMJXP010000029.1 GCA_946409745.1 uncultured Candidatus Saccharibacteria bacterium
GCCGTTATTATCCTCGGCACCTTGTCCTTAAATATCGTGAAAATAAACACCGGAATGATTCCAAAACAATAAATCGTGCTTAAAAGATGATTTGGAAAGCTAGCCAGGCATTGCTTGGCATAACCTACGCCAAGCCACACGAGGAGCACTGTCGCAACCGACAGAATCACCCCAGAATACCACTTGTCTTTTTTTATAAACCAAGCTACATATGCTCCTGGGAAAGTCGCGAGCGTAACCATGAACCAGTATTTGTAATAACCAAATAGCCCCCAGCCCATCGAATTAAATGGTACTTGAATTAGATAGACTAACGGCTGCGAGATCAAGAAGAAAACAAAAGTCTTGAGCGCGGCATCAAGGGGAGTTTTACAGTTTACGATAATTAGAATCGCTAACAAAACCCATGCATCCGGCAAAACGGCAATATCATGAAATGAATTGCCATCTGGTACCAACATCGCCATTAATGCGGTATAAACACCGGCGATTATCGCAAAAATAATCACCCGTTTCCAAGTCATTTCGATTCCGCCAAAAACTTTCTTTAAAAACTTTCTAATTTTAACCCTCATCATACCTCCATTATATC
The DNA here is from genome assembly GCA_946409745.1 of uncultured Candidatus Saccharibacteria bacterium. Taxonomy (GTDB): domain Bacteria; phylum Patescibacteriota; class Saccharimonadia; order Saccharimonadales; family Saccharimonadaceae; genus Nanosyncoccus. Next base: position 593 of record CAMJXP010000029.1, read on the forward strand.
TCTACATTTGCTTTACGACAATTGCAAAACGCTTATCTAAATCACCGCTGGAATTTGACGGATAATTATCATCCTTCCAAACATCAATCTGCTCATCGATGATATTCTCTGGGAGAATTCCAGCTTTTTTGAACTGTTCCATGGCCGCCTCTTCCATCGTCATATTCAGTGCTGTAATATGATAACTCATTGCGTACGGTGAACAGTAAATCTTTAAATCTTCTGGCCTAGAACCATAGTTCTCTTTTAAAAACTGGATGTATTTATATGGTCCGTTCTGCTCGATATTGTGCCGACCAGCATGGAGAATTCCAATAATCTTCTGCTTTTCATCAAATACCACCGCACCAAGGCAATCCGCCAGTGGGAGCAGAATTCCCACATTCTTACATTTCGTCACCAAACCATCCGTCACCGGAATCTCTTTCTCTGGATTTAAGATACTGTATTCTTTGAGATTTTCTTCGGTGATTTCTCTGTAATCCGTATATTCGCTTCTCGTATCGTAAGTCGTCCGGACTCTCGCAACTGCTTCCCCGTTTAGTTCAATCAATTCACCGAGTTTAGTTTGGTTTGCGATAATTTCCTGCTCATCACCACCAAAGAATCGCATCTTGCCATCATGAATATCCGAAACCCCAAAACTAACTTGATTCTCAAATAAAAGCTGTTTCTTCATTCTATTATTATACTATCTTCTGTATGATATAATAAGCGTAAGATCGATAAGAAATCTGGTAAACAAAAATGAACGACAACAACAACTTCAACAATAATTTAGGAAACTTCTCTAATCCTAATCTTGATCAAAACCCATATCAACCTGTTCCACCATATCCTCAGCCAAACCCTACTACGCCATTTGGCTATTATGCAGAGCCTGCACCAGCCATGGGAGAACCCAAAAACCACGGGCTTGCTATCATCATCGTAGTATTAGCAATAATAATCATCGCCACCGGAATCGGTATCGCAATCTGGTTCATGCGCCCGAATGGTAATCCTAACGGCATTCAAGATCAAAACACAAATAACAATTCAAGCAATAACACCGACAACTCCGTCACTAAATTTGAAGATTTAACCAAAGAAGAAGCCATCGCATTTTTAAAAACTCCAATGGTTGGCAAAGGCAGAACGCCCAAAAACTATGTCGATAAAGAAATCACCGACTCAATCATTGTTCAGTCTAATGGTCTTCCAAATTCAATCACAATAGTCAGCGATCTAGAACTGGTCTATTCATACGATACACTAGACGAATTAAAAACAATCGCTGACGACGAATACCGACCTTACGGCCGGAGTAAATCAGACGAATCAGAAAAAGCGACCTATACTATTACAGAATACGACTACTATGCAATCGTGACACCAGATCGCATCAAAAAGGACTCCACCCAGTGCGACCACGGCTATAACAGAGATTGCGATTCCTTACTTTCTTTTAAACGCGAATATCTAGACCACCATCAAGAAGTCACCACTAATAAATATGGTGGCAAATCATATAACGACGTAGTTCTTATGAAAACTACCGACAAAGAAATCGTCAGCCAAATTCTCCGAATCTATACACTTTTTTCTAGCGTCGGTCTTTCCACTGGTCCAGGGAGTGTTTACAGCTATGATTTTGAAGAAAAAGACGACCAATATGTCTTAACCGTCAATAATATCGGCGTAGGATATAATAGCGAGATGATGAATAATCCAGAAGCTTATTCAAAATATACTAACGAAGAAGATTGGCTTGCAATCAACCTATACCGAAGGTATTTTATCGCCGAAAAAGAAACAGGCGAAGTCTATATCAAAAAGAATGATTCTAATGGCGTCATGTTTAACTATAAATCTCTCCATTTATCCAAAGAAGAATACTTGAATCTAATGTATTAGACTACTGCTTGGCGCCGCATTCACTGCAATATTTTGCCGACGCATCGATTTCCTTACCGCACTCTGTGCAGAACTTCTTTTCTGAGCCTTCAAGACCTTCTTTAATGCCACTAGCTGCTGCTTCGTAATGAACTTTCGTCCCAGCCGCACTGAGCTCTTCCTTCTTCTTGTTTAGTCGTTCGATCTGCTCACCTCTTTCGTTATAAAGCTCTTCTTGCATATCAAGCATCTTCTTTTGCATTACCTTTGCCCGCTTAATATTATCTTCCATCATTCTATCCATTAAAGACATTTTGCCTCCAGTCATTAGTGTTTTCATTTAAAATTATAGCAAAGATGTATAATAACAGATACATCCGAATCGACAACTATTTATACCGTGTATTTTCTAATAATGAGCTCACCTCGCTGTCACTCAATGGAATGTTCCTATCAACTTTTGCGCCAAACACGCAATTCTCACAGTCACGTACCCAATCGGCCTTCTTCGTTGAGGCATCATATCTATATTTTTGGGTAATAAACTGCAAAGTTCGAGACAAAGTACCAGCTTTTTTCTGCTGCTCATATGCCTCTAAATCGCTATAGTCAGTATCATATCCTAAACCAATAGAATGTATATTTAAGGTAATATTGTCCTCTTCTTCCTCAAAGTCATAACTATATACCATATCAAGTCGAGCAATCTCACCACTAGAAGTAGCAAGAACCGGCAATGCAACTTTTATAAAATCTGTAGAGGTATTAACAAAAACACCCGATGAAAAGTCTTCTTCCGAATAATCATAGTATTTCGCATTAAAAGAAAACATCCTCATACACCCTGAAGCAACTCCGTCTTCAGCCCATGCCGCACCATAATCAAACGGGACAGAAAAAGCTACGGCATAATAATCTTTGACAAACTCAGCTTTTTGGAATTCCCGTATATTAGCAAGCTGGTCATTTTCGTATATTTCCTTTATTTCATCTTCCTTTTCATAAGAATAGATTAACCCATTCAAAGGAACGCATCCATCTGATGGAATTACAGCCTTATCAATATATCCGCTCGGTATATAGTTTGGTTTTTGCATCTCCCTAAACGCAGCCATCGCCTCTTCTTTTGTAAGATCCATATAATTCTTTTTTTGTACAACTACATCATCGTTTGAAACAACGGTTTCATTATTATCCTTATTATTCGAGGATTCTCGCGGTTTTAACCATAAATAAACATCTGCTACACCAAGAACGACTATTAAAACCGTCAAAATGCCAAGCACGATATAGCATAAACGAGTATTTTTATTTCGACTATTATCCATAAGCACATTATATCACGATTATTTTTACAGAATTAACATCCCCAAAAAATATGTTATAATAACAGATATGAATTTAAAGATTGGAATTGTCGGATTACCGAATGTTGGTAAATCCACTTTGTTTAATGCCCTGACCAACGCTGGCGCACTCGCTGCCAACTATCCTTTTGCAACAATCGAACCAAATGTTGGCATTGTCCCTGTCCCAGATGAACGCCTAGACGTACTTGCAAAGATGTATGACACTTTAAAAGTTGTCCCGGCTACCGTTGAATTCGTTGATATTGCTGGCCTCGTCGCTGGCGCCTCAAAAGGCGAAGGTCTTGGCAACAAATTCTTAGCTCACATCCGCGAATGCCAAGCTATCTGTCATGTCGTCCGCGCCTTCGTCAATAACGATATCGTCCGCGCCGACAACAAAATCGAGTCCGACATCGTCGCCCAAGCCAAAGAAGATATTGATATTATCAATCTTGAACTCCAGCTCGCCGATGAAGAAACCAAGGCCAAAATCGCCGCTAAGCGCAAGAAAGATCCAGCCGACGAGAATGTCCCTTATCTTACCGACAAACCAGTTATTTATATGTTTAATGTCGACGAATCCGGCCTTACTGATAAAGATCTTCAGGAAAAGCTAAAAGCATTAGTCGCTCCAGCCGAAGCCATCTTTGTAAACGCTAAACTCGAAGAAGAAATGTCCGGCATGGATCGTAACGAACGTAAAGAATTCTTAGAGAGCTACGGCGTCAAAGAAGACGCCCTCGGCGAGCTCATCAAAGCCGCCTACAAGACACTTGGGCTTCAATCCTTCCTGACCGCCGGCAAGAAAGAATGCCGTGCCTGGACTATCAAAAAAGGCGCCACTGCCCCAGAAGCCGCCGGCACCATCCACACCGATTTCGAACGTGGCTTCATCGCAGCTCAAATCTGTAATTATAACGATTTGAAAGAGCTCGGCTCCGAACAAGCCGTCAAAGCCGCCGGCAAACTCCGCACCGAAGGAAAAACCTACGTCATGCAAGACGGAGATGTAGTAGAATTTAGATTTAATGTATAACAAACCAGTCTTTAACTACGTAGTTTCCTTGGACATCCGACACGGCAAGGAGCGGTTGCAATCCCTTGAATTTTGGATAGTACTTTAAATATATCTCCGCGCCAATCCTCATCTTCTTTAACTTCTCCGACGTAATCGCTGCAAGTCCTCCTCCAAAGTCCGCATTCTTTCGGTATTTCACTTCCGTAAAATAAATCTTGTCATCTTTAACTGAGATTACATCAATCTCGGCATATTTTGTCTTGAAGTTTCGCCCCACAATTCGGTGGCCATTGTTTCTCAAGTATTCCACCACCACCTCCTCGCCTCGATCCCCTACGGCTGTCGTATTCTTAGCCATCGTCTCTCTCTTAAACCCGGAAATGCTCTTGCACGGTTCAAACGAAAGTCGATGCTCTGGTGTGAGCCCAAGTTGGTTAATCGCGTCAATGTGTGCCTTCGTGCCGTAACCCATGTGTTTCTCAAATCCATAGCCCGGATACGTCTCGCCCAGTTCAATCATGTAATTATCCCTCGCCACCTTCGCAATGATCGAAGCGGCTGAGATTTCTTTTATCAGCGCATCACCCTTAATCAGCGTTGTCGTAATACTCTCTAGTTTTGTCCCTGCAAGGAAATTAATATTCCCATCAATAATAATCTTTGAGCATTTCGTTGACGGCCCTTGCATCTCTTCAATCGCTCGCCTCGTCGCAAGTTTCAGGGCTGCTACCATTCCAAGTTCGTCTAATTCAAATGGTGACACAAACCCTAATCCCGTCGCCACCGCCTCGTTCAAAATTACTTCGCTCAGTTTCGCTCGCTTCTTAAAGGTGAGTTTCTTTGAGTCTTCTAGTTCTTCTACCCAATCCGGCAGTTCCTCCGGCAAAATCACCGCACCAACAACAAGCGGACCCGCTAGGGGTCCGCGTCCAACTTCATCGATACCGAGAATCGCCATTAGGCTTCGGTTTTCTCTTCAGTTTTTTCTTCTGCTTTTTCAGCAGGTTCTTCGGTCTTAGCTTCTTCTGGAGCTTCTACGACTTCAACTTCTGGAACAGTTACGTCATTCACAGCCGTGCGATCGAAATCCTTAGCCGAGAGACGTGCTGACTTACCAGAACGTTCACGTAGGTAGCTAAGATTGTTGCGACGAACTTTCGAGCGCTTGGTTACTTCAATCTTCTCTACGAGTGGTGAGTGGATGAGATAAGACTTCTCCACGCCAACACCAGAGGTAACCTTACGTACGACGATACGAGCCGTGTGGGATTCTTTGCGATCAACGCGAATCACTACACCTTCGAACGTCTGAAGGCGGAATTTGTTACCTTCCTTAATCTTTTGGGTGACTTTTACGGTATCACCGGAACGAACATCAACAACAGCCTTCTTTTTCTGGGCGTCACCGATTTGCTTTAGAATAGAAAAACTCATATTATACCTTTATATTAGACAATTACCTGTTATTTTAACACACTTGTTTTATTTTTTCAAGGCTAATTTGATTCTTTCCTCAGTTGAAAGCGACTTGTCTACCTTTTCGAGCGCGAGAGACGCTTCTTTTAATGAAAAACCGAGTGCCATTAACGCATCGAGCGCCTCATCATTCGCATCCGCCGCCGCCAAATACTTCGTTGCAGTCGCACCATAATGCGATGGAATCCCCACTTT
>CAMJXP010000030.1 GCA_946409745.1 uncultured Candidatus Saccharibacteria bacterium
AAACCGGGCGAAGATGACCATCATCAAGTTTAGTCACATCAAGTAAATCTTTAAACAAATGGCCAAGGTGCTGAGAGGCCGCGTGTGCAGCAGCAAGATATCCACGAGCGCGCTCATCAATTGAAGCGGTTTGCGGATTTAAGGCCAGCGACAAATAACCTTCAATTGAAGCAACTGGTGTACGCATTTCGTGCGAGGCAGTTGAGATAAATTCAGCCTGTTCGCCTTCTTCGGCAAGTTCTTTTGTGATGTCCCTAAAAGTAATGATGCGATTACCACCATCAGCCACAACTACGGAAACGGCAATCGGAATGCGTTTACCGGATTTTGTACCAATGAGGCAGGCGGCAAAACGATCAAGCGATTGGCCGGTCTTCATGGCAATGATGAGCTTATTCTCATTTTCGGGAAGCTCGCGACCTTCTTTAGTCTCGAGTTTAATTAAAAGTCCATAATCAAGGCCAGTGGCGTTTTCGGCGGTAGCGCATTCAGTCATGGCAACGGCAGCCGGGTTAATAAATTGCACGGCACCATTTTTGTTCGTGATAATAACACCATCATGAATCGTCATGAGGGCCATTTCAGCAAGCACCGTCTTATCGGCACCTGAGTCTGTCTGATTTTTCTTACTAAAAAGACTCATCCTAAATTTATTTTACCACAAGCTAAATAAAATGTGATAAAATTAATTACATGAATAAAGACGTCGTTTATATCGAACCTGAGGACGATATTACTGACATCATCAGTAAGATCGAGAATTCGAAACAGAAAATTGTCGCCCTTGTTCCACCAAAGAAAGCTGGAATCTTACGCAGTATTGTGAATATCAAATTAATTGCGAAGGCCGGAGCGAATGCTAAGAAAACTGTCGTACTCGTGACGGTTGATCCTTCAATCGTGAAACTTGCGGCCGCCTCGAAACTTCCAGTCACTAAAGATTTACAAACTCCGCCGACTGTACCACATGATAAGCCAGAAATTGAAGAAACGGCGACCGAAAAAGTCGAGGACGAGGAAGAAGAGAAAGAAGATAAAGAAGACGACAAGAAAATGGAAGAAGCGGAAGCCGAAGCGGAGGCTGAGGAAGAAGCAAAAGACGACGAAAAGTCCGATGAAAAAGGCAAGAAAAAAGCCAAAAAAGAAAAGAAGGACAAGAAAGAAAAGAAGCTTCCGGATAACCCGGTACTTGCTTGGATTGTTTCACATAAAGGCCTTGTAATTGGGCTTTCAATTGGTTTTGTAGTGCTCATTTTATTCCTAATTTGGGCGCTGGTGTTTGCTCCGGCCGTGACAATTACAGTTGGCCGCCGCACTACGACAAATAATTTCTCTGAGAATGTCACTTTTACTGAAAAACTAACCGAAGAAAACGCGAGTGAAGGTAAATTCTTCCTCGAACAGAAAAAGAACGAAAACAAGATTAAACGCGATGTCGAAGCGACCGGCAAGAAGAATGTCGGCGAATATGCCAAGGGTGATGTAGTGGTTTATGCCTACTTCAAACAATCTGGCACAATTGCAATCAATGCCGGCTCGACTTTTACGCTTTCGAATTTCTCATTTACTTCGACCGAAGAACGCAGTCTCAGCTGGTCTGGTAAAAGTGTTGATGAATGTTTGAATGCTGGACAGCCAACTATTATTACGTCGGGTTGTTTGGTTTCTGGCAGAGTGCCAGTGAAGGCTGTCGCACCTGGTTCAAGTTACAATATCGCCGCATCAAGTACCGGTTGGTCCACGACCGCTCCGGTAGGTGCTTATACGGATAACGCCATGGCTGGTGGTACCGATAAGACCATTACCGTGGTAACGCAAGCCGATGTTGATAAGGTGGTTGCAACAATTAAAACTGGCGACAAGGCCGTAGCAAAGAATAATTTGATTGAATCAATTAAGGAAGCTTCGAGCGACGAGAATACGATCTTTATTATTGAAAGTAGCTACAAGCAAAGTGTAAGCGATCCAGAAGTATCGCCAAAGGTTGGTGAGGAAGTGAAGGAGGGCACTAAGCCATCGCTCACCGTCACGATTACGGATTCGATTTACGTAATTGATGAAACGAAGGTGCGTGAATTTATTACCGAAAAAGCCAAGCTCGCCAATAATTATAAGATTTACCAAATTGGCGATTCAAACAAAGAATATAACGGTCTATTTATCGAGAACTTCATCAAAGACCAGGATAAATACACCGGCAAATTAAAGACGACCTACATTTCGGGTCCGTCAGTCACGGAAAATGATATTATCGAAATCGTAAAAGGTAAGGGTATCGGTACCGCTACTCATGATCTCCAGAGTGTCGATGGAGTTGAAAGGATTAATATCCAGGGTTCTTATCCATGGGTATCCTCGGTGCCAAATGATCCGGAGAAAATCACAGTAAACTTTGAAAAATTAGAGCAGTAGATGAGAGTTATTGGGCTAGATGTAGGTGAGAAGCGAATTGGTGTCGCCAAAGCAGACACTAATATTCGCATTGCTACGCCGGTCGGGTTTTTCAATGTTGATGGCACCGAATGGGCGATGATTGATCGCATCGCCAAGATGAATAATACGAATTTCTTCGTGCTGGGGCTCCCGCGTAGCAATGAAGGAAATGAGACTAAACAATCTATGTTTGTGCGTCAGTTCGCAAAGAAACTGACCGAAAAGATTCCGAATGCGAAGGTGCGCTTCCAAGATGAGTCATTGACTTCCGTTCAGGCCGAAGAACGTCTCAAAATGCGCAAGAAAGCCTACGAAAAGGGTGATATCGATGCGGAAGCAGCGACGATTATTTTACAAGATTTCGTTGAGCATTATAAAGAAGAGTCGGCTCAGCCAGCGCCAGTTGTTGAAACTGCCCCGCTAATTCCGGGCATGAAAGTGGCCGGAAGCGCAAAGACCGCAGCGCCGGCACCTACTCCGGCAGAGACTCCAAAACCAGTCGCCAAGGCGGCACCAAAAGTTACACCAAGGCCAGCACCAAAGGCTCCGGTAGTGGATAGTGGTGATGTACTGGAGAGTCTAGCCAAGCAACTCGCGGAACCGACTGAAAAGAAGAACATCGTAGCAACCGCCGCCGATAAAGTTAAGGATGGAGCCGGCAAGATTAAAGATGGCGCCGAGAAATTAGCCGTCGAAACCAAGGCTGCTGCCAAGCGTGAAGGCGATAAAGTGGCATTAAATGCCAAGAAAGCCGAACATCACGTTAAAAAATTCTCAAAGAAATTCTTTATTATTTCACCGATTGTATTAGTACTGATTATTGCAGGAATCTGTGGCGGGCTCTATATCAAGAAACGCCTCGATGATCGCGCAGCTTATGAAGAATGGGTCAGACAAGAGGAGGCTAAAAAAGCGGCCGAGTTTTGTTTTACCGTGAAACCAGGTGAAAACATCTTTGACGTTAAGAAAAACTTCAGAAAAGTTAAATTGGTTGGCGAAGACGGAGAGGGTAATAAAGTCTGTGGCGAGAACCTCGAGAATTCCGTGTCAGTTGAATACACAGATGGGCAGATTGCCGAAGCCTTTTCAGCAGATTATGGAAAATCGTTTATCCCGAAGGGCGCATCACTCGAAGGATTCCTATTCCCAGAGACGCTCCGCTGTGCCGCCGATGGGGATAACCCAGTTCAAGCCTGTGTCCAACGTTTTCTCGATGAAACTGAGAAATATATCGTAGAAAACAACCTGGAGACGGCCTATGCCGCTAAAGGGCTTAGTTTGTTCCAAGGTTATATACTAGCCTCGGTGGTCCAGAAGGAATCACCTTCGCAAGATATGCCAACCGTAGCACAGGTGTTTTTGACTAGACTAAGCTATGGCATTCCGCTAGGAAGCGACGTAACCGTAAAATACGCGCTTGATGTAGCTGATCCAGAAAGAAAGATTTACCGCGACAACCAATCAGCACTCCTAATCGACTCCTGTTATAATACAAGAAAAGTCGCCGGGCTTCCGTGCGGGCCGATTTCGATGCCAGGCAAGAATGCATTGAAGGCAGTAGCTAATCCATCAGATACGTCTTATCTGTATTTCTTGACAGGAGACGATGGTTTGATGTATTATAGTTATACAGAGTATGAGCATAACCAGAATATTTACCTACATTGCCAAGTACTCTGTAACGCATCACTATGACAAGTAAAAAAACTAAGAAACTGATTAGGCGGTTGAAAGCAATTCTACCGTATTTTGTGACGGGCGCGATTACGCTTGCCATTGTGTTTTTTGGTTCTCTTGATAAGAGCAATGCCAGTATGAGCTCTAGCCTCGATGCTTTTGCGGACGGCAAGAGTACTATTTCAGTTGACCAATTATCGGAATTATATGTGGTGGCGGGCGTATCTGATTCACTTAGCCTCGCTTCATCCGCCGACGTGGCCTCTAACTACGTGGCAGTTTCATCGATGTATAACTCTGGTCAGTCCTCAACTGGCAAGATTGAGAAGCCAACGATCACTGATATCGATGTAACGCGTGGCGTGTTGACGCACCTAGTGACCGAGGGTGAGACGATGGACGCGATTGCCGCTAAATATGGCGTGACGACGGATCAAATCCGTTGGTCGAATGGTCGTAAGAACAAGAATATAAATGCCGGTGAGCTACTTTATATCCCGAGCGTCGGCGGTATTGTTTACACTGTAAAGGCTAACGATACCGTGGCTAGCATCGCCTCGAAATATGGCTCGTCTGAAGCCGAAATTATTGCCCTAAACGACCTTGAAGTTTCTGGCATTACGTCTGGCATGAAGATTTTGATTAAGGGTGGTACGCTTCCGGAGAAGGAACGCCCAGAATACGTGGCGCCAGTGGTTCGCGTTTACTCAACTTACACCTATGTGGGTGATACTTCGCAACGTATTAATGGTGTTTGTAATAGAAGCCTCGGTGCTGGCCAGTGTACGACCTGGGGTTGGGCAAAGCGTCCAGATCTCGCACCGCTCATGAGGGCAAATGCCAACCGTTGGGATGATATCGCAAGGGCTAATGGTATCCTAGTTGATCACAACCCAACTGCAGGTGCAATTTTCCAGTCTGACTCTGGTTGGTATGGTCACGTCGGTTATGTTGAATCGGTAAATGCCGATGGTTCCGTGAACGTGTCTGAGCGTAACTACCGTGGCTGTTATGGCGTGTTATTCTCAACGATTCCGGCTGATACGGCTAAGAGACTAAACTATATCCACTAATCTAGTTAAATTGGCTTCGCTTTAATTTCCGCGAAAATCTGTTATAATAATAGTATGTTTACAGATACAGCAAAAGTGAGTTTAAAGGCGGGAAACGGCGGCAATGGCGCTGTATCTTTTCGTCGCGAAATTTATATTCCTAAGGGTGGCCCAGATGGTGGCGATGGCGGCAAAGGTGGTGATATCGTCTTTAAGGCCGACAAAGACACTAATACTTTGATTGACTTTCGTTATACGCCAATTCTCACAGCCGAAGATGGCAAGAATGGCTCTGGTACGCGTTCGGCTGGCCGTTCTGGTAAAGATTTGATTGTAGAAGTACCAATTGGTACGGTTGTAAAGCGTGATGGCGTGGTTTTGGCAGACTTAACACACGATGGACAGACCGCGATTATCGCTAAAGGTGGCGATGGCGGCTTTGGCAATGCGCATTTTAAGAGCTCCACTAGGCAAGCCCCAATCATTGCTGAGGTTGGTGAGCCAGGTGAAGAATTTGAAGCCGAACTGGAACTAAAGTCCGTAGCCGATGTTGGCCTTGTGGGCCTACCAAATGCTGGCAAATCGACTTTTCTCTCGGTAGTATCGAACGCCAAACCAGAGATTGCCGATTATCCGTTTACGACGATTACGCCAAATCTCGGTGTTGCGACGATTGATGAAAAAGATATTCTGATTGCCGATATTCCGGGCTTAATTGAAGGTGCATCCGAAGGGAAAGGTTTAGGACATGACTTCCTTCGTCACGTCGACCGCACGGCCGTGCTATTACACTTAGTTGACGTTTATAATAATGATGCCGGCGAAGCCTACAAGACAATCCGAAACGAACTTGAAAAATATTCTGACTTAAAAGACCGACCAGAAGTAGTAGCACTGACGAAGTGCGAAGGTGTCGATAAAGATATTATCGAGATGCAAACTACATCAATTCTGGCAGTTAATCCGAACGCGCGCGTCTTTACGATTTCTTCAGCCGCTCATATGGGCTTAACTGAGTTATTAAGGGAGCTGAAAGACGAAGTGGTGGCGGCATCGTCTAATGGCGGGGCATTTCGGAGCGCGGCAGCGCGAGAGTTAGCGCCGTCCGCCCGTGGCGACGGGCCGGACGGACGCGGCCCCGCATTAGATGAAGGCGCCACTCCGGTTATCTCGCTCAGTGACAAGGAATTAAAGTCCACGTGGAAGGTCGAAAAAGACGAGGACGGCAAGTTTATTGTGACTGGCGAGAAAA
>CAMJXP010000031.1 GCA_946409745.1 uncultured Candidatus Saccharibacteria bacterium
CCAGTTTTAGGATTTGGACTTCGTATAGGTTTCCTTGGACTTCTTCATATGGACATTGTCAAAGAAAGGTTAGAGCGCGAGTTTAATCTTGATTTAATCGTGACAAATCCATCCACGAATTATGAAGTGGTGATGAATAATGGCGAGTTAATTGAAATTAAATCGGCAGCGGATTTACCAGATCAATCGGAAATAAAAGAAATTCGGGAGCCATGGGTAAAAGGTGAAATCATCGTGCCGTCAAACATGATTGGAAATGTTCTCAATCTGATTAATGAAAAACGTGGACATCAAACGAATTTATCTTATATTGAAGAACGTGCCGTGATTGATTTTGAAGCGCCAATGGCGAATCTCCTCACGGATTTTTATGACCAGCTAAAATCGGCGACAAGTGGTTACGCTTCATTCAACTATGAACTCAATGGCTATCGTCCAGAAGATTTGGTGCGCGTGGACTTTCTAGTAGCTGGAAATAAAATGGATGCGCTTTCGGTGATGGCGCATAGAAGTGAAGCGGACGCAATTGGTAGAGAAGTGACGAAAAAATTAAAAGAAGTGATTCCGAGACAAAATTTTGAAGTAGCGCTCCAGGCGGCAATTGGCGCAAGAATCATTGCGCGCGAAACGATTGGTGCATATCGTAAGGATGTGACGGTAAAAATTCACACGGGTGACCGTGATCGCAAGGCCAAACTCCTCGAAAAACAGAAACGTGGTAAGGCCAGAATGAAGCGTTTTGGAAAAATCGATATCCCATCCGAAGCATTTACTGTGATGTTGAAACGAAATTAGTTGACATTTTCATTTTTGTAGTTTATGATTTAAGCATAAAGGTCATAAATACAAACATGAAAAGAATTTTTAAGGGTTTTCGTGTGAATCATTTCAAAAAATATACCTTTTTGACTGCAAGCATTTTGGTGCTAGCGTTTTTTGGTTGGTTCGCAGTTGACCGATTCAACAGTAGTACCAATGATGTGAATGCGGTGAACGGCGTAATTAATCCGCCTTACCAGGAACATCAGAATTTGAGAGTTTTAGTAGTTGAGATTAATCCACATCTTAATTCAATTAATGGTTCACCAAAAGCAATGGAATTATTGTTTGGCGAAGGAATCCAGGAAACAGTAGTTGAGGAACAGGCGAATGATATTATGGAATCCTCGCACGGATACATCAATCAAGTGAATACGACCTGGATTTATATTGACGACTTTCCGCACTATACGGTGAATTTTGAGAGGCCGGATGGAACGACTGCTAATCAATTTGATGAAGATAACTTCCTCGCAGCGGCGGATGATGGCAATGGCAACTATTCTTGGTGGAATATGTATTATGGTGGTTGGTTTGATAATTCGACAATTCAGGATTATACATTTGACTACGAATGGTTGATTGAGACGGCAGATTTGGTTGAAAGAAGAAATAGCGGAAATTTTGATCAGGTTTGGGTGGTAGCAGCTGATCCAACGAAGACCTATGAAACAATGATGGTGGGTAGGAATCCCTACTGGATTAATGGCACGCCAATTACAAAAGACTGTGATAATTTTATGATTGTTTCTGTTAGTACATCACGCCGGGATGCGCAGTTCCACGCTTTGATGCATTCGCAAGAAAACATCATGACGAATGTCTATGGAATGAGCTATAATGCCTACAATGAAAACTCAATTAACATTTCATACCTAGATGATTATATGGCGTTGAATCCGTGGGAAAGATTTATGCTCAATGATTATGCAAACTCGGGTACGATTAATGGGATTGGTACAGTGCACCATCCATTTAATGCGTCGAGCGGATACAATTATACTAACGGAAACGCCGTGAAGACGACCTATTCGGATTGGCTAAACCATGATGTTGAAAATCAGACCGGTGAGGATACCTTGGAAAATTATCTGCTGTGGATGGATGAACCGTACGCAGTGGATGGTTTTGATGTAAGTGGTAAAGAAGATAGATTTTACACGCGTTTCTGGTCTTACATGATGCCGCATGATAGTGGTTATACGAGCGACGGATATCTCAAAAACTGGTGGAAGTATTTCTATTCGATGGATTATGTGACTGGCATCTCTTCGACAAGAACAAATATTGTGGCAGGGATTAATGATGCACTTGATCTAAGTTATACACTTTCTTATCGTTCTGGTGCTAGCGTAAATGGAACGCTTACGACAGCAGATTCTAACGTGGCGATTGATGATGAAACAGTTGTGAAATATCGTAGTGGGGCAATTAGGGCGGTTGGTTATGGCACGACAACTGTGGAATATTATATGGATGGTCAGAGTATTGAATACACTGTGACGGTACTTCCAACCTATTATCTCGGTTTTGAAACTTATGGTGGTGATGAGGTGACGACGCAAACTTGTCAACCTGTCAGCCAGAACCAAGGTTGCACGGTAATGATTCCAGCAACGGCACCAACTAAATCGGGCTATGATTTCTTTGGTTACGCAGAACAATCTGGCTCGACTGCGGTTGCCTATGAACCGGGTGATGAATATACTTTTTCGACTGATACGGTGAGTAAAATGCTTTATGCAATTTTCATTGATAATGCAATGACTTGGACGGGGGATTCAATCTACACAAAGGAATCTGGCGATTCACTAATTGCGAGTATGAATTTCAATCGCAACATTTTTGAAAGAGTACTCGTGGATGATGTTGAACTTTCGCTTTCGGAATATTCGATTGACGACGATCAAACAATTGTCACACTTGATAATGCATACCTCGATTCGCTTGAAGTTGGTGACCATACTTTGACGCTTGAATTTAGTGGCGATCATAGTCAGAGTGGAACGTTTACGGTGGCGGAATCGTATCTACAAGTTTATACTTTAAGATTTGGTGATAATGTGGTGGAAGCGCAGACTTGCCAATCGTCGGATCCGGTCTCGGCATGTTCCGTGACGATTCCGACGACGGCGCCAACCAAGACTGGCAATGATTTCTTTGGCTATGCGGAAACGCCGGGCTCAACGACGGCCGCCTATCAACCAGGTGATACTTATTCATTTACAATTAGTAGCACGACAAAGACTTTGTATGCAATCTTTATTGATAACTCAATGACTTGGACGGGAGATAATCATTACGACAAAAGTGGCAGCGATAGCCTAGTGGTGAGTATGAATTTCGCGCGCGATATTTTCGAAAGAGCTTTGGTTGATGGTAGTCAGCTGACAAGTTCGGAATATTCGATTGCAGCGAATCAAGTGGTAGTAACGCTGAATAATAATTATCTAGATTCATTAAGCGAAGGTGAACATACTTTGACGCTTCAATTCACGGGCAATCATAGCAAGAGTGGTACTTTCATCGTGGAGAATTCATACAGCCAGACTTATACGCTGAGATTTTATAACGATGTGAAACCAGTACAAACTTGCGAATCGACGGATCCAAGCCTTGCCTGTTCCGTAACGATTCCAGCAGTGGCACCGACCCAGTCTGGTAGCTATTTCTTTGGGTATACGCGCGACAATAGTACTGATATTGCCTCGTCAATGCCGGGAAGCACATTTACTTTCACGCTTAGTGAAACTGAAGTGATGCTTTATCCGATTTTCAGAGACGGAGCGGTGAATTGGCAAACCTCGAATTCATTTAGAAAAGATGAGACTGGCGTGATTACAGTGCGGATTAATTTCCCACGCATGAATTTGGCGCAAGTGTCAGTAGACGGCGCGGCGATTACTTCTAGTAGTTATACAGTGACGAGCGGAAGTACGATTATTTCGCTGAAAAATAATTATCTCAAGAGTCTTTCGGCTGGTGAACATACTTTGAGGGTAATTTACGATAATAATGCGTCGGCTGAAACGACCTTTACGATTACGGAAGCACCAGTGGACCCAGACCCTCCGGTAGACCCAGACCCGCCAGTGGACCCAGACCCAGACCCTCCGGTAGACCCGGATCCAGTCGACCCAGATCCACAACCAGGCGACGACGATGATGACGATGAAGAAGAAATTCCAGTACCAAATACTGGTAGCTACACGAGTGATGGCGGAAGTGTAGTGATTGTGACGGGCTCACTAACGGGTATTGTCATCAGTGCGATTGGAATGATTATCTATTTTGGAAAACGTAAGAAATATTTTAAAGAAAGGTTTTAAGGAGGGATATGCAACCTGAAGAAATAATGATGCGCGGTTACAGTGGGCCGAAGAAAGAAGGAAATAAGTTCGGTCTAGTGATTGCGATGGGGGTCTTACTATTCATTGCGGCGATTGCTGGCGTAGTTTTCGGCGTCTACGAAATGATGGCGAGAAATAGTGAAGTAGAAGAAGCGAAAGCGGAATGTGCGAAAGCGGTGGAGGCGGCAAAGGGCACCGGCTGTACTGACACGAAGGAAGTGAAGACGATTTCAAAAGAAGTGGCAAGGTCTCTCATTAAGCCATACATCGGAACATTTAATTATTTAAATTCAGTATTTGAATTTGGGCTAACGGATGAAGCAAGAGTTGAGATTGCTTATCAAAATGTGCGTCCGATAAACATTTTGACGTCGGAATCTAATGGCGTGACTAGTTATACGGTTTCTTATTCTGGGTTAAATGAAGCATATAAAAGATTGTTCAAGTTAAGTACTAGTATGCCAAAGCAAAATTATTCGGTTTCACATGGTGATAATTTTGAATATATCGAAAGCGGCAATCAATTTAAGGTAACGCCATTTAATGGTGGTGGCGCAGGATCAGGTATGTTCACAGTAGTGAAAAGTGCTGATTATACGGATGATGGTTTAGTGGTTGAGGTTTATCATGATGTGCTGCCGACTTGTGAGGCAGCGGCCGAGGATAAGGATGAGGAAAAGGAAGAAAAGTATTGTATTGAAGTATCGGGAAGTGGAATTGCCGAGTCGATGGATGAATACAATGTAAAGACCTTGATTGAGAAGTTTACTGACGATGTGCCAGTTTACAAAATGAATTTCGCGTTCTTTGATGGACATTTGGTGCTTAGTAGCGTAAGTAAGGTTTAGATTCGTGCTATAATTTAGATATGAAGAAAACAGCAGCAGTGCTAGTTTCGGTGTTGATGTCTTTCGCGCCAGTTTCGGTGGGAGCGATTTCTGAGTCTAAAAAAGAAGCGATTTCTAAGAATTGCAGTACGACTATTGAGAACTTAAAAGAATTGCAACACGAAGATTCCAAGACAAGGGTTTATCTTGGTAGATACTATGAAGTGTTGCAACTTAGGTTTATCACGCCGTTTAATGTGAGACTAAGTGAAAATACTCTATCGAATGATAGTTTTGTGAATAATCAAAACGACTTCAACAAAGGTCGTGAGAATTTCATGATTGATTTTATTGAATACCAGAAGATGCTTGAAAGATTAATTGCGACGGATTGCAAGAATCGTCCGGCGGAATTTTATGATGTTTTAGTGAAGACAAGGGAACTCAGAAAAATTGTAGAGTCCGATACGAAGAGTATCTATAAGCTCGCGAATGATCATCTCGATTTAGTGAAAAAGATTGGAGAGAAGTTGTAATGTCGAGTGGTGGAAGAAAGCTAATTATTCTAGGTATTGCGTCAGCGTTAATTGCATTAGCGACGACTGGTATTTCGCTTGCGATTTATCACAATTCTGGTGATATTTATCTTGATCGCTCGAGACCAGGATTTTTGCCGGATGAAGATGAAAAAGACGATGATGATCCAATTGAAGAATACACTTTTGATAAGTCGGGTGAATTTACCGAAGAAGTTTTAAAGGAATATACGACGAAGTTTGGCGAAGTAATGCAGAATATCGAAGAATACGAGAAACCATTTGGCAGCTCGGCTTTATCTGACGAAGCACTTGGAATATAATCGGACTTGAACCGTTGGCGAAGCCCGGTTCATTTTTTGTCAACAAAAATGGTCAGGGTGATCGGACTTGAACCGACGGCCTCAGCGTCCCGAACGCTGCGCGCTACCAACTGCGCCACACCCTG
>CAMJXP010000032.1 GCA_946409745.1 uncultured Candidatus Saccharibacteria bacterium
ACTAAGGATGAGATTACAGAATTTATCAGATTCCAACTATCCGAGGGAACTAAGTGGCAGATCGAATCGATTGGTGTGGATGGCGAAGGCACGATGCTTCCAACCTATACTTATAATGAATTCTGGCCAAAACTATATGTGATGATTGCGGACGAAAATTCCGTCAAAGCGGTCCAGGCTAAGATTAATTCGTATTTAGAGAATTAGTTTTATTATCTTGCAAAAATGTGTTAAAACTATTTACTTTTTTGGTGTTTTATGATATGATAATACAAAGGGTTTTATCAAATGGAAGAAATCAATATTAAAGATTATTTTAGTTATTTGAAGCATTATATTTTTGCTTTTATTATTGCAATTATGATTGCAGTATCTGGCGTGCTCGTTTACGATCTCGTCGTCAAAAAACCGGTTTACACCGCTAAGACTACCGTGGTGATTGCTAACTCCGAAGAAGGTAAATCTACTGCGACCACACTTAACGATGTGAATATGAGCCAGAAGCTTACCACTACCTATAGCGAAATTGCTAAGAGCGATTTAGTACTAAACGAAGTAATTAATACACTTGGTGTAGACGTGGATGTGAAGGCGCTTTCAAAGAATGTCACCGTAAAGCCAGTTGATAATACCTCAATTCTCAGTATCTCGGTGAAGGATTTAGATCCAGCAAGAGCTACCAGTATCACCAATACAATTGCTAATGTATTTTCTTCCAAGATTACCGAAATCTTTAAACTTGATAACGTTTCGCAGCTTTCTGTAGCCGAAGAACCGACGACTCCGTCTAATAACACCACGATGCGCGATGTGATTCTCGCTACGGCAGTCGCAATTCTACTTGTGGCTGGTCTCGCCTTCCTTCGTTTCTATCTTGATGATTCCGTTAAAGAAAGTGATGACATCGAGAAGCTTTATGGTCTCCCAGTGACTGGTCGTATTACTAAGAATGATGTGAAAGCGAACCGCAACGCGAGCGAACTTATCGTGAAGGATTTACCAAAGTCGATTGTGTCTGAAAACATTAAGAGTCTTCGTACGAACCTCCAATTTGCTTCGATTGATAAGAACCTCAAAACGATTCTCGTAACCAGTACGAACGCTTCGGAAGGTAAAAGCTTTGTGTCGGCTAACCTTGCGATTTCGTTCGCCCAGGCCGATAAAAGAGTACTTCTAGTTGACTGTGACCTTCGTAAAGGCCGTGTCCATCGTTTGTTTGGCCTCCACAATAAGAACGGTCTTTCGAACCTTTTGACCGATGAGCTTTCAAATCTTCAGAATTACATTAACAAGACTTTTGTGAATAACCTTGATGTGATTACCTGTGGTACTTACCCACCAAACCCAAGCGAACTCCTTGCTTCCAAGAAGAATAAGAAGCTTATTGATAAGCTTCGTGGTATGTATAGCATTATCATCTTTGATGGTGCACCAGTTGGTGGTCTCGCTGATTCTGTGATTCTTTCAACGCTCATGGACGAAACGATCATCGTGACCCGTGATGGTGCCACGAACAAGAACGAATTTGCCGCTACGGCTGAAGCGCTTAAAAAGGTGGATGCTAAGGTCGCTGGTGTCGTGTTCAACCTTGTGAACCGTAAGTCTTCTAAATATTACAATCACTACTACTATTACGGCGAAAAGCCATCTGAGAAATAATGATTGATTTACATTCTCACATCTTGCCTGGGATTGATGACGGCTCGCCGGACATTGATACTAGTATTAGGATGTGTGAGTGGCTCGTCTCGCAGGGCGTGACGGACGTGGTGGCGACGCCGCACTATGTGAATGAAACGGATTATACGTCGCCTGCGAATAGAAATTCGACAAGTGTAGCAAAAATAACAGAGATTTTGACCAAAAATGGCGTAAAACTAAACGTCTACCTCGGGAACGAAATCTACATTTGTCGCGAAATTGAAGAACTCGTGAAGGCCGGTAAAATTGCCAGCATTAATGGGAGTAAGTATTTACTAATTGAGCTTCCGATGAGCGGTGAGTATCCGAATTATCTTGATATTTTCTTAGAACTTATGCAGCACGGCTACAAGGTAGTCTTGGCGCATCCAGAACGCTACGAGAGTTTTAAAGAAGATTTTAGTTTGATTGAAGAGTTGCACGAAGCTGGTGTTTTGTTCCAGTGTAATCTCGGCTCACTAGTTGATCGTTATGGTAAAAAAGCTAGAAAAACGCTCATAAAGATGCTAAAAAACAAGATGGTGTTTGGCTTTGGCTCGGATTTACATCGCCCAGGTTCGACGGACTATCTAATTGAAGCTAAGAAAAAACTCGCTAAGTACTGTGACGCTAGCGAGCTTGATGATTTGTTAGTCCGGAATCCGGCTTCGATTCTATTTTAAGTGATTTAAATAATTAATCGTGTCGCGCATGGCGTCTTCGATGGTGAGTTCGGCTTTCCAACCGAGCTCTTTTTCGGCTTTTTCGGCGCCGGCGAAGACGACGGCGAGATCACCTGGACGGCGACCGGCAATCTTAAATGGAAGTGGCTTACCAGCGGCTTTTTCGAAAGCTTTGACCATTTCCATGACGGAAGTGGCCTTGCCAGTGCCAAGATTATAGATTTGAACTCCGTTCTTTTGATGGTCGATAGCGGCGACGTGGCCTCTCGCGAGGTCTACTACGTGAATAAAGTCGCGCATGGCGGTGCCATCTGGCGTATTGTAATCGTCGCCATAGACGGAAAGTTTGGCGAGTTCGCCGGTCGAGACTTTCATGATGTAGGGCATGAGGTTGTTTGGAATGTCGTTTGGATCTTCACCTAGAAGCCCGGATTCGTGCGAACCGACTGGGTTGAAATAACGGAGAATCGTGATTTTAAAATCTGGGTCCGCCACGGCGAGATCTTGAAGGATTTGCTCAATCATAAATTTGGTTTCACCGTATGGATTGGTGATACCGATGCCGGTTTGGCTGTCTTCGGTGAGCTTTACGCCGTCTTGGTTGCCATAAACGGTGGCGCTAGACGAAAAGACAAGGCGTTTACAGTTGTATTTCTTCATGACCTCGAGCAAATTGATGGTGCCACCAATATTGTTTTCGTAATAACGGAGTGGTTGCTCGATTGATTCGGAAACTGATTTAAGACCAGCAAAGTGAATCACGAGATCAAAATGATTTTTCTTAAAAGTCTTGTCGAGATTTTCTTTGTCTAAGAGGTCGACAAAATAGAATTTTGGTTTGACATTCGAAATTTTCTCGATATTATCGAGAGCAGTGATTTTGCTATTGACGAGATTATCTAGAATCTCGACTTCGTGACCACGGCTGATTAGCTCCACTGCAGTGTGTGAACCAATATAACCGGTGCCACCCGTTAATAATATTTTCATAATTACTCTACAACCTTTTCAAGTATTATAACATACTCTTTGTTCTGTGTCTAGTATGTAGAAATGTTTTTGGCAGTATGGATAGACCAAAAAAGATTAGGCGAGTAGCCTAATCCGAACAACATATCAGTGAGGTGTCCTAGACTCTCATTGATGATTTGATTATAACAAGGGTAATAATGCTTGTCAACAGATAAAAGGTGTGATATAATAGTACGGATATTAACTTAAAGGATAAATATGAGTCGTATCGGAAAACAACCCATCGATATTCCGGCGGGAGTGACAATCACGGTCGGCGACAAAGAGATTACTGTCGCAGGACCGAAGGGTCAGCTCATCGTCCCGGTTCAGCCAAAGACCACTACCAAGGTCGAAGGCACTCAGATTGTCGTCACTCGTGAGAATGACGAACCAAAGTCTCGTGCTTGGCACGGCTTGCAACGCGCATTACTTAACAATGCCGTACAAGGTGTGACCAAAGGTTTCGAGAAAAAACTAGAAATTAATGGTGTAGGTTTCCGTCTATCAGGTGGTGGACAGGAAATTGAGATGGCACTCGGCTTTTCACACCCAGTGAAATACAAAGCTCCAGAAGGTGTCCAACTCACTACCAATAAAATGGAGATTACGGTCTCTGGCATCGACAAACAAAAAGTCGGCCAGGTGGCTGCTGAAATCCGTAGCCTTAAGAAGCCAGAACCATACAAGGGTAAAGGCATTAAGTATGCTGATGAAGTAATCATCCGCAAGGCTGGAAAGGCAGGAAAGAAATAATGAATAAGGTATTTAGAGCAAATCGTACTCGTGCAAAGATTCACGGTACCGCGGAACGTCCGCGTCTTTCGGTTCATTTTTCGAACCTACACATCACAGCCCAGATCATTGATGATGATAAGAAAGTCACTTTGGCTTATGCCACGACTGTTGGCACCAAGATGACCGGTACTAAGACCGAAAAGGCTGCCAAGATTGGTGAAGAAATCGCCAAGAAGGCTAAAGCTAAGAAGGTAAAGAAAGTCGTCTTTGACCGTGGTTCTAAACTATATGCTGGTCGCATGACTGCTCTTGCAGATGCTGCTCGCAAGGAAGGACTTGAGTTTTAATTATGCCTGAAGATAAGAAACCAAGGGTAATTAACAAATCCGGCACCCTTAAGATGGAAGACAAAGTCGCAGCAACCAAAGAGACTCGCGACATTGCCGGAAAGAAAATGGACCGCAGAAACCGTCGCGATCGTGTGAAGGCTGACGTGGCACCAAAAGAATTTGATGAAATCACCATTGCTGTTGATCGTGTTTCTCGTACTGTGGCCGGTGGTCGCCGTATGCGTTTCAAAGCACTCGTTGCAATTGGTAATCACAAGAACAAAGTTGGTATTGGCGTAGCTAAAGGTAATGATGTTACCACCGCTGTTGCTAAGGCCACTTCAAAAGCTAAGAAGACCATGATTACTTTCAACATGGACGGCGAGACGATTTGTCACGAAGTTCGTACGAAAGTTACCGGTGCAGATGTCTTATTAAAGCCAGCTGCTCCTGGTACAGGTATTATCGCCGGTGGTACGGTTCGTTCAATTATGGGCCTCACTGGTGTAAAAAACCTGATTTCAAAGTCACTTGGTTCGACGAACAAAGTCAACATTGCTTACGCAGTGATTGAAGGTCTTCGTCAGCAAGTTCCACGCAGCGAATGGACTGGCAATGAAGGTAAGAAGCCAGCCGTAAAGCCAGAAGCAAAAGCTGAAGTTAAGGCTGAAGCTAAGGTTGAAGTAAAGGCCGAAAAACCAGCTGCCAAGAAGCCAGCCGCCAAGAAGTCCGCTGCTAAGCCAGCCGCCAAGAAGTCCGCTGCTAAGAAGGAGGACAAGTAATGAAATACAATGATTTAGTGGTTGAGAAGAATACTCGCCCATCCCGCAAGGGACGCGGTATCTCTGCCGGCCAAGGTAAAACTGCCGGTCGTGGTACTAAAGGTCAAAAGGCTCGTACTGGTCATCGCAAGATGCCTAACGGCTTCATGGGTGGTCAACGTGCAATCATGCAAGCTGTGCCAAAGCTCAAAGGTTTCAAATCCTTCCACGCTAAGGCAGAGGTTGTCTACACGGATCGCTTGAACGACCTTAAAGGCAAGGTTGATAACTACAAACTCGCAGAGGCTTCACTCATTTCAAGCCCATTTGTGAAAGTGAAAGTTATCTCCCGTGGTGAATTAACCGCAAAGATTGATCTTGAGACTCAATTTGCTTCTAAGTCAGCAGTTGAAGCTATCAAGAAAGCCGGCGGTTCGTTTAAGAAGGTTACTCTCATCGCAAAACCAGCCAAGAAAGCTGAATAATAGCTAAAAAAACGAAATAACCCCTACTGTAGGGGTTATTTTTGTGGTAGAATATAGAGAAGAAACGGAGTTAATATGGAAGAAAAAGAACTGAAGACCAGTACGAAGCAACGCATCTTCATTGCGATTATTGCTGTTGTGATGCTTGGCTCGATGATTGCCGGATATGCTGCGATTATTATCGGGAATAATGGAAACAATAATGGCAACAGTAACCAA
>CAMJXP010000033.1 GCA_946409745.1 uncultured Candidatus Saccharibacteria bacterium
AGGTTAATAATGTGTGCATCCTGGCGTTTGCTGTGGATGTATGGCGCCATCTTTGGGTGCCAGCGGCTCGTTTTGTGACCAAAATGGGCACCGGACTCGAGCAGAGCTTTCATATCGACTTTCACAGTCATCTATGATTTCCTTTCCTTTGCTATGGGTTTATTCAGGAAACCTCCCATAGCTGTTTCATTAAATTTATTAATGAACGAATTATAACACACATGCTTGAAAAAAGCAACAAAATTTGCTAAGATTTCTCTCAAGCACTTATCTATCAGCGGATAAGAGCAATTTAAAAAGAGGAGGTGGCAGTAATGTCATTCGAAATCCCGCGTGATATGCTGAAAATCACCACTAACGCAGAAGAGTATCGTATGCTCGAAGATCTGAAAGAAAGGAGACTTTATCTCTACCGTGAGATCGAACCACTCGGCTATGAAGAGACCTCAAACGAACATGCTTCGACGGCAACCCACATTGTCCAGGCGATTCTGGACTTTAACCGCGAGGACATGAACGTTCCAATCTCAGATCGTAAACCGATTAAGTTGTTCATCAACTCTCCCGGCGGAGACATCACGGACGGTATGCCCATAATCGCGGCTATCGAACTCAGCAAGACCCCGATCTACACGATCAATCTTGGTCAGTGGTGCTCAATGGCTTTTCTCATTGGTATTACTGGCCACAAACGTTTCTCGCTCCCCTATGCGACCTTCCTGCTCCACGAGGGCACTTCCTTTGCTGGTGGTGCCACCAATAAGGTTCAGGACCGGGTCAAATTCGACGAACGGGTCGAAAAAGAAGTCATCAAACCGCATGTGCTGCATCACAGTAATATGAAAGAGCATGAATATGATGCCCTGGCACGTGTTGAATACTATCTGCTTCCGCCCGACGCCAAAGAGCGTGGCTTCATTGACGAGATCGTCACTGATTTGAACGTCATCCTCTAAGCACCTTGATAGGCGAGTCTCCGGACTCGCCTATTCTTTCTCTTTACATTTTATTATTTCTCTGATATAATAGGGGCTAGTTATGAGTAAAAAAGAATTACATCCTAAAGATTATCGTGATGTCGTCTTCATGGACGAAGCCGCGAATTTTTCGTTCCTCACCAAGTCTACTGCGAAGAGCGAAGAGACCATCAAGTGGAAAGATGGTAATGAATACCCACTAGTTAAGGTTCAAATTTCTTCTAAATCTCACCCATTCTTTACCGGTGAAGAGAAGATTATCGATACCGAAGGTCGTGTTGACCGCTTCAAGGCTCGCGCCGCCAAAGCTGAGGCTCTTAAGAAAGCTCTCGAAAACAAAGCTTTGAAAGCCAAAAAAGAAGCTGAGAAAAAAGAAGCTAAAAAATAATGAGACTAAAAAACGGGCCGAGAAAAGCCCGTTTTTTGAAACCTCTGTACAGGCGCCCTCGCAGTTTAAATGGCGCCTGTACTAAGAGCTAGAGTATGATAATTATTAGTGACGTTTTCTTCTTAGATTCGTGCTTCTCTTGCTTCTCGTGACAATTCCAAATGCTACAATTCCTAGCACGAAGAATACAATCAAACCGGTGACTAAGTAATCTTCACTCGCAATATTTAAGTTTCTAAAGAATCTACCGGTATCAGGTACATCGGTGTGCGGGACAAATCCTGCATCGAAATCTACATCAATACTCGGCATGTTTGCAGTACTTCCGTCTGCGTACTTGGCTTTTAATTCGAGCGTGTACGTGCCTGAGTCTTTATCTTCAAATGAAAGTTTCTGTACTTTATCAAGATCTTCTTTTGGTACTGTTTTGATTAGCTTCCCATCTAACCAGATTTCAATTTCTTCTACGTCATCTTGATAATCTGTGAATCTGACTTCTACCATACCATCTTCTTCGTTCTGCTCTGCTTCCGCCTTAACTGGGGTGAAGTCAACTACAACTGAATCCAGCGGGAGCGTTCCATCGTCCTCATCTACGCCAACCACCGAAAATACGTACCTACCATAACCGAAGCCACCGGAACCTAATGTATAGTTCTGATCAATCGTTCCTGGCTCAGTTGGGTCTAATCCTGCCTGGTGGAAGAAAATATGTTCTGCTGATTCGTGACCGTCTTCATCAATATATTTAATATAGACGGTTACCTCCTTAATTTTTTCGTAGTTTACTGTGACATGTTGGATCGGTTTCGTAACCGTGACTCCATTAACCGGAGAGGTAATCTCTGCGGTCGGGACGTTATTGAGCACCCTCACAGTCAAGGTGTCAACCGCCGATGGTGATGCCGTCGCGGATACTCCAGGAGTCGGCATAGTAGCAGCAACTACCGTCATAGTAGCAACTACCGACAACCCGAAGAAGCCTAGCATCCTCTTGTGTGTGTTCTTCATACTCTACACTCTTTTTATGTTTAATATTTATTTTGGCCTCGCAGTCCCGCTCCACACGGGCGCCATTTCTAGACGGTACCGAACCTAGAACGGCGTTCTTTGCGTTTCCTAACCATAATTGTAATCCAAATTCCGATAATTGTCAATAGCAAAATCATAAGTATGATGATTGGTACAGGAAGAATCAACACTAACCTCGAGATTTCCTTTGTTTCGTCCTTCACGGTTACGGACCAAGTCACGTTAAATAGCCCGAAATACGGTGTGTCGTCCCACGCATCAGACACTTCTAGCTCGGTCTCTGGAATGATTGAAACGCCCTTCGTTTCTGGTGTGACATAATACTGATGGCCAAAGATACCACGTACAGTCAGCTTCCCGTAGGCCATGAAATCTACGTTACCGGAGTTGTTGACCATCGAGGTACCATTAATCTTGGTAACGGTCTTTTCGCCATCCTGCAGGGTCTTATTAATCTTCAGATCATAAGTCTCAAACGAGAATCTCGTGATGCCATTCGAGCGACCGTAAACGACGAGCCCAGGGCTTGCTTCGGTCTTCAGACCACCAGATTCGGTGTCGTCTGAAAGTGTATGCGCAAAGATTACGGCATATTGTCCACCATCTGGAATGCTCGACGGAGTCTTAATGCGGTAATGCACCACAAAGGTCGTACCTGGCTCTACTTTGAATTTCGGCTTGCTCGTATAAGCGCCATTACTGTCTCTAAAAGTAATCCAGCGCGTAATCTGTGTATAAGCAGTCTCATTGCTAAAACCAAGCTTATAAGTACCATCATCTTCATCCTTAGTATAAGAGTACGGCGAAGCGTAAACCTCAAATTTAATCGCTTCCGCGCCGTTATTCATCACTTTAAATGAGTCATCATAGGTCTTATTTGGCTCGAGTTTTAAGACCTTATTAACCGGGCTAATACTAATACTGGTCGCCGGTTTCGCTTCCTCGCTGGCTTCGTCGGCAAAAACCGTTCCGTTTACACCCAGTAAAGCACAAAAACCAGCCAAAACGACAGTAAATCCTCGCAATAATTTATTCACTTAACCTCCTTTGTTTAATCTATTATAACACAGAGAAGAAAAAACTATCAAGAATCTCCCTTATCTTGACAAAAACGCCCATGTGTGCTATAATATAAGAGATGACCAAAAATATTGGTTGTGGCAATTTAACTTGCTAGAAAAACCGGCGGGTTTACGCAAGGAGGTTAGTTTTTATGGCGAGGTATGAAAACCTGGGGTATTGCCCCCACAACAGCTTTGTGAACGCCGAAATGTTTCCGAATAAGGCAATTATTCTGGGGGTGCTCGGCAACCGCATCGCTGACATGTACTATCCTGAAGACGACAAAGCCTGGGGCGAAGACGTTTCTATCGTCTCGGCCATGCTGGGCGGCGACGGAACGCTGGGAATGCAGCTGGCCTGCTTCTTAAGGTTCTGCTCGCCAATTTCGGATCTCGAAATTGGCAAACCAATTCGGATTCACGACGTATTGAATCCGAAACACATCTCTAAGGATCTTTATTGTGAGGATCCCGAGCACTGCCAGGGCTGGTCTTTCTTCGTAGACGGCAAGGTAATCAAAGATTCGCCCGTCACCTGGAGAGAAGGTCTCTTCCTCTTCGAGGATGATAGCTACCTGGTAGCGGCTAAGGACAATCTCGCAAATGATCCCCACGTGGACATCTGGATTTTCCAGAAACCCATTTCGATGCCCATTCCTGACCCCACTGAGGTGGAGTAATCCCTAGCAAGTACCCCCGGACGCTTAGTCCGGGGGAATTTAACAATTTGGAGGTGTTTTATGGAAAAACTTTACGGCAACCTAATTCAGGAGGTCGAAAAAGTCGACCCCAGAAGGCGAATCTATATCGGCACCAAAAACGGCAGCGGCTTCTTCTTCATTGGAACCAAAAATGAGTTTAGCTCCGAGTATGAATTTATTTATAACCGCAAGGTCTACTCGGTATATAACAAAAATACCGTTCCAGAGGAGGCTGGTACCGTCATCTTGATTGGTGGCTCCGCCGTTGGCGGATGCTTCTGGTTTCATGATGAATATGTCGCCGCAAACAATCGCCTGAATCCATTTAGCGCTATCGTTGAGTTTCGCAACAAGCGTTTCGTCTTCGATAACAAACTATCCATTGGCAAGTTTAACCGGCTTTATCATGAAGTTCGGCTAGACTATTTCGGCACTAAATTCCCGCTCTCGACATTCTCGTCTAGCGACATCGATCGTATTGGCACGAGCCGTTTGCAGGGTGAAAACATTTTCATACCAAGCGAAGTCGAGCTCTGTGCGTTCATCGAGAATGCGCTCGGCGGAGAATGGATGCGAAGACCAGAAGAAGTGCTAGAGTTTCTTAAGATTGAGCCGCATGGCCTAGTCACCGATGGTCGAGTCACCGAAATGGGCTCGTCTATCGAACTCGCGACCAGAACCAAAATTACCACTGGGCGTCGCGTCGTTTTAAAGATTACGAAGGATAGCGCACAGTTCAAAAACATGGTGGACGGTAGCTGCATATACGTCCCCGTATTCTTTAACCGGCAGTTCGCAAACACCCGCCTCCATGCAAATCAAATCTAAGATTGATTTAAAGCCCCCTCGAAAGAGGGGGATTTTCATGTCAAAAAAATGCCCACGCTATGCGTGGGCTAGGGGGTTACGGGAACATTTCGTGGTAATACCGAGCGTAGACACGCCGAATTTCGTCGCCACTCATCGAATGGAGCTGAAAGAGTTTTTCGTCGGCTTGCGCCTTGGCAGATGCCAACTTGTCGTACTCAAAATCGTAGAATTTTCGGTCGGGTCTTTCCCCGTTCTTCCATTTTTCTTCCAACTTTTTCACAAATTCATCCGTTAGTTTATCGCAAACTGCTTTATAACGAACGAACAGATACTCGGTCAAAATTTCGTGCATCCGGACTTCTTCCTCATCGAGGTAGATCGAATTAGCCGTAATAATCCCTCCTTTCAAAGAACTTACATGACTTCAGCCATATATACCTATATTATACCATAAATAGACTAAAAAGTAAATAGCATAAGCGGTGGAACAGTTGCTATTTATTCAAGATGTGATATAATGAAAAAGATCTAACTACGGTGCGGTACGCCGCCCGTGGTAATGATTTACTCAGGGGAAGGGGACGTTCTCTGTTCGGGGTAAGAGGCCGTGGCATAGCCACAATCACCTCACACGCGCCTTTGCGCGGAGATTTACCCCGGGTGGAAACGCCCCTGAGTAAAAAAGCCCCTTGGGGCAATACCGCCGTAGGACCGCCTGCGGATGGTACACGACGCCGCATCTGCCAATTGGCGGCGCGGAATGACTCGCACGGGGAAGGCCGTGCGGGGTGAAAAAAGTCCATAGCGGGACACGTCCTGCCTATGGGATACGGATGAAGCGCTGCGGATTCCGTAGCTCGGCCGGTTAACACCGGTAACAGAGCTCCCGGGACCCACTCGGTGTCCGGACGTCGAGCCTTGGAGCTCTCGC
>CAMJXP010000034.1 GCA_946409745.1 uncultured Candidatus Saccharibacteria bacterium
CAGATTAATGGTATTTCTACCATGATTGAGCCAATTCTGATGGTGATTATGGCTGGTCTCATTGGCGTAGTGGTAGGCGGTACCTTGCTTCCGATTTACTCCCTCGTCAACAGCGTCGCAACGTAAAGAAAAACCACTTGATTTTTAGATTGTTTTAAGTTATTATAAACATAAGCATAAAATCTAGAAAGGATTTATTTATGGCGAAAAACAATACTAACACTAAACAGGGCTTCACCATCATCGAAGTCGTGCTCGTGCTTGCTATCGCGGGTCTTATCTTCCTTATGGTGTTCGTAGCTCTCCCAGCTCTTCAGCGTTCACAACGTGATACTGCTCGTCGTAACGACATGTCTCGTGTCGATACCTCTCTGGTGCAATATCAAACGAACAACAACACTAAGAGTAACAACTTGCCAGGTGCAGGTTCTTGGAAGGGTAAAGCCGACTTCAAGGAAGGCAACAACTGTTCTTCAACCGATACGGCATGTTTGTTCGTTCGTGATTACATGAACTCTGGTGCTGCTGAAATGGAGAAGGTCAACGAATTCGAAGATCCAGAAGGTACTCCATACTCAGTGCTTATTACTGACAACTGGGCAAAGGTTTCTGATGGTGGTTCCGGTACGCTCGGCGTGATTACCTTCAACGAGAACTCAAAGCTCGTGGAGAAGGATGGTGGTTATACCGTCGGTGGTAGCAACCCATTCTCTGAACACGTGGTTTACATCGTTCCAGGTGGCCGTTGTGAAGGTGAAGTTGTGAAGCAATCACAAAAGCGTCACTTCGCAGTGCTCTACCGTCTTGAAGGTGCTGGTGTTTACTGTATCGACGATCAGTAGAATTACTGTATGCTAAGAAATACTCCCCGATTGGGGAGTATTTTTTAGGCCTAGATTTGGAGAAATAATATATATATATATATATATTATGCTGAATTAATCAGCCATGCTACGACAATAGACGCCAGAACCTTCGAGGCGATACAAAACGGCGAGCTCGCGTGGGTTTGGCGAACCGGTAACGTGGTCGCCTTCGCATTTAGCTTGAAGGACAACGAGAACAGTGTATTCATTCGGGAAGGTAGTCTCGTAAATATTATCGAGAGCGGATTTTACACGGACATTTGACGTCTCGTTGCAAGATTCATCGGTCTTCATGCCACATTTCATGACGGAGAGTTTATAATTCTGGCCATCTGGATCAAGGAAGTTTTTGCCAAGAAAGTCGCGGTAGAAACCACGCCAGGTGTTAGTGTTGCCAGTGGTAGCACCAAGAGCTTCGCTCCAAGCCACGTTAATGATGGCGTCAGTATTAGCTTCGGCAGAACCAGGAAGGGAACCGCGGTTGTTTTGTGAATAGTCCTTGGCTTTGGCAATGAAGCTCATCATATCTTCACGCCTGGCGTTATCGCGCTGAGAACGCTGAAGCGCTGGCAAAGCAACGAATACCATAATAAAGATTAAGCCGGCAACGGCAAGAACCAATACAACTTCGATAATTGTAAATCCTTTTTTCTCTGATTCACCTGTTTTCATATTTCTCCTTATGCTTATTATAAGGTTAATCTAAGTAAAATTCAAGAGTCGTGATAAAATATGGATATGAAGGCTTTGTTTCTGATGCTGATGTTTATTCTCGGGGCTTGCTTTGGCTCGTTCCTTTGTTGCCAGGCTAGAAGAATGGAATATAAAGAGGCGAAAAAAGGCAAAAAGAAAAAGGCACCAAAACTAAATAAAAGATCAGTTTGTCTTAAATGTGGTTATAAGTTGAAATGGTATGATAATATTCCGATTGTTTCGTGGCTACTACTAAAAGGGAAATGTCGCGAGTGTAAAGAGAAGATCGGTATTGCCGAAATCTTGGCAGAAGTTCTGACTGGCCTAGCGTTTTTGATGCTTGGGACGACATTAGACATGGATTGGATGTCCGTAAGAGGAACGGTAGATTTTATTCTGACTTTCGTTTTCTTGATTTCGGTGGTATTTCTTGCGATTTATGATGGGATTTCGGGGAAGCTCCCATTAGTATGGTTAATTGTCGCGATTGTAATTGGAGCGATTAAAGTTATCACAACAAATATAATTGTGGCAATGATGGACGGATTTGATCCGAGTTTAATCTATATGCCGATTGCGGCGGTGGCGATTCTCGGTGGTGTGTATTTGATTTTATATATAGTATCAAAAGGCAGATGGGTTGGGGACGGCGATTGGCTACTCGGGACGGCCATTGGTTTGGCGTTGATGGAGCCGTGGCTAGCATTAATCACTCTGTTTATTGCAAATGTGCTGGCGTGCGCAGTGATGGCGCCGGTGGTGAAAAAGACCAAAAATGCGAAGATTTATTTCGGGCCATTCATGGTAATCGGGTTTGTGATTGCTTATACATTTTCAGAATTTTTCTTTTACGCTCTGAGTGGTTTTTATATGTGATATAATAAGCATATGAGGAATCGCCTGGGCGTAAAATTTGGCGACACTTTAATTGAGGTGACTCTTGCCATCGGTATTTTTTCGTTGATTGCTGTCGGTGTAGTTTCGGTGGTGAGTGGTAGTACTTCACGTGCGCAGGTGGCACTCGAGCAGACTTTAACGCGCGAAGAAATTGATGCACAGGCCGAGGCGCTTCGGTTTATTCAGTCTTCTTATGTGAATAGTAAAACGTTTAGCGAAGATCCGGATAATAGTGATTATACGGATATTTGGCATACGATTACGGCACATGCGAAGACTAAACTTCAAATCACGGATGATATTTTGAAATACCAGCCAACTACCTGTGATGAGCTTTACGAAGGAAATAATCTTTCGAACCAGAGCGCATTTATTATTAATACTAGGAGACTTAGTTCGCTTAGGACCGAGGATGTAGTGATTTATGCGAAGGATTCGAAGGTGTTTGACAAGTCTTCGACTTATCCACACGTGATTTACGGGGCTTCGGCGGATAATGACCCACTACTTGAGGGTGACATGGATGCGGATAGCTCGCTTACGAGGGCCGAGGGAATCTATATTGTGGCGGTGAAAGATCCGGATAGCACGAACATCGTGAATGGTGATGATTCGTCGATTTCGAAGACAGCGGCTTATTATGATTTTTATATTCGCGCGTGCTGGTATCGCCCGGGTGCAGAAATTCCGACTACGATTTCAACCGTAATGAGGCTTTATGATCCAGATGCGATTGAAGTGGTTTGGCCGGATGGTCCGGATGACCCGGAGCCAGTGATTCCGGATGACGACCCAGAAGACCCGATGGCAATTTGCCGTGCGACGAATCGTCCACAAACTTTACAAGAGTATAACAGTGCTTATTGTAAGCGTTGTGCCGCGAGCGAAGCCGTCTCGCTCACCGATAAACGCGATAATAAATCTTACACGGTGCGCTACATTGAAGGTAGTGGTTGTTGGATGACTTCAAACCTCGCCATTACGGGTGAGATTCATGCTGAATTCTCGAACTTCTCGGGTAGAGCGGTTAATGTGTCGGAACACGATTTAACTGAAGGTGATTCGATGGCCGAGCCACGTTCGCATGCAGGCGCTGGTGGTGTGTATTATAATTTCGCCGCTGCTTCGGCCGGAACCATTACGGGTGATCGTAACGAAACCAACGAGACCGCCAGTGATATTTGTCCAAAGGGTTGGAAGATACCATCACTCCTTCAGGGGCAATCGGTGATGCCTAACATGGCGCTTTATGGTCCGACTGTAACTGGCCGTTATATCGGTGGGTCATTAGTCGATACCGGTGAAGGTTATTGGTGGGGTTCTTCGAGAGAGAGTGGTGCCGGACGCGTTGGTCTAGCTTACAAAAATGGTGGGCTCACCAATGGTGGTGGCAATCGTGCCTACGGCTACTACATCCGTTGTATTATGAAATAAAAAAGAAGGCTCTTAAGGGCCTTTTTTAATTGGTGTCGGAATGGAATTTTTCGTGGATTTCTTTGAGGTGAGCGTCGGTTACGTGAGTGTAAATCTGGGTGGTGGAGATGTCGGCGTGGCCAAGCATCGTCTGGACGGAGCGGAGATCCGCGCCATTCATCAAGAGGTCGGTGGCAAAAGAGTGTCTTAAAGTGTGCGGTGAAACATGCTTGGTAATGCCGGCAAGGCGGGCATACTTTTCGACGATGCGTTCGACGCTTCTAGCAGTCATGCGACGATAATTACCGGAAGTATCCACGGCTTGAGTGTTGCGAGAGTTGTTTAGAAAGAGGGCCGGGAGGGAATCAGTGCGAGCATCCAGATAATCCTGAAGGCGGTCGGCGGCGGATTTGCTGACAAAAATCGGGCGGTCTTTGCTGCCTTTACCGCGAACCATGAATTCACGACGTTCGAGATTAATGGAGTCACGGTTTAGATTCACGAGCTCGGAAACACGAAGCCCACTAGAATAGAGTAGTTCAATAATGGCGCGGTCTCTTAGACCGGATTCGGTGGAGAGGTCAATCTGCTCGAGCATATCTTCCACTTCGCCAAAGTGGAGAAAGGTAACCTGTTTTCGGATAATGTGTGGTAAATCGACAAGGGAAGGATCGAGCGATTTAATATCGCGACGAGCCAAGTATTTAAGAAAACCGCGCAAAGCAATTAGATGATAAGTTTGCGTAATAATCTTTAAGTCTTCGGTGCCGTTTTCGGAGCCATAGCGGTTTAAGAGTAAACGATATTTACGGATGAGTTCTTTGTCGATGTCGGAAGGTTTGATTTCGTCTTTTTGTAGGATTTCTTGGGCCAGCATGACGAAGCGCTCGAGATAATGGCGGTAATTGTCGACAGTTTTTTTGCTGCGGCCGACTTCGATTTCGAGATGTTCGAGAAAATCATCGATGAGATCGTAAATATCCATAGCTATATTATACCGCAGAAGAGAGGGCTTTTTGTGTTATAATATCGGAAAGGAGAAATAATATGTCTAAATCAGAAGATTATATTCAGCGTACTTTGGTAGTACTTAAACCTGATACCGTACAACGTGGTATCATCGGTGAAATCATTTCCCGTTTTGAGCGCGTTGGTCTCAAAATCGTCGGTATGAAGATGGTCATGCCAGAGGAAAAACTCTATCGCCAGCACTATGAAGATATCGGCAAAATGATTACCCGCCGTGGCGAAACCGCTTTCCGCTACAATGTAAATTA
>CAMJXP010000035.1 GCA_946409745.1 uncultured Candidatus Saccharibacteria bacterium
TGTTCGCTGGGTACGCGTACGATTGAACCACATCTACTTGCCTTAAAATCATTTGGTCTCAAAGTCGATGCGACGAAAAATTCGGGTTTTTACGAAGTCGAAGTGAATCAGGAAACACTTAACAAATACACTGATCGTTATATTGTGTTAACTGAACGTGGTGATACGGTGACGGAGAATGTGTTGATGGCGGCGGCTCTTTCGCCAGGCAAGACGACGATTGTGGGTGCTTCACCAAACTACATGGTGCAGGATGTCTGTTTCTTCCTCGAAAAACTCGGTGTGAAGATTTCTGGTATCGGTACAACTACTTTAGTAGTGCGTGGTCGTTCACGTATTAATGATGATGTTGAATATAATGTTTCGGAAGACCCGATTGAAGCAATGAGTTTTATCGCCGTGGCGCTTGCGACGCATTCCGAGATTAAACTGATTCGCGCACCGATTGAATTCCTTGAAGTTGAGCTCGAAGTTCTCAAAAACATGAATGCGAAGTTTGAAAAATCGCCAGAGTATTTATCTGCAAATGGTAGAACGAGGTTAGTTGATCTTACGATTAAGAAATCTGAACTCGTGGCGCCGGTCGATAAGATTCATCCGATGCCGTTTCCAGGGCTTAACATTGATAATTTGCCATTCTTCTCGGTGATTGCCGCGATGGCGAAGGGCAGAACTTTGATTCACGACTGGGTGTTTGAAAATCGCGCAGTTTATATTACAGAGCTTTCGAATTTGAATGCGAAGGTGGAACTTTTAGATGCGCACCGCGTGTACATTGAAGGCCCGACTAACTGGCGTCCAGCTGAGCTCGTGGCACCGCAGGCACTGCGTCCAGCAGTAGTGGTACTAATTGGCATGCTCGCTGCACCAGGCACATCAATTCTTCGCAATGTTTATCCGATTAATCGTGGCTACCAAGATTTTGCAGTGAGACTTCGTCATTTAGGGGCTGACATTGTACCGTTAACTGGTATATAATGAAACAATGAATCCGATTTTTGAAGGTTTAAATGCAGCGCAAAAAGAGGCTGTGGAGACGCTCGATGGTCCGCTTTTAATTTTGGCGGGCGCTGGTTCGGGTAAGACGAAAACTTTGACGCATCGCATTGCGAATTTAATTGCGCACGGAGTGAAGCCGTCTAATATTCTCGCGGTCACATTTACAAATAAAGCCGCGAAAGAAATGCGTGACCGTTTGTTTAGAATTCTCACGCCGGGAGTAGAAAAGGATGCTGAGGCGCCACGCTCGTTCATGCCGTATATGGGGACATTCCACGGAATTTGCGTGAAGATTCTCCGCCAGGAAGCGGATGCGGCGGGGCTCGATAAGAACTTCGTGATTTATGATATGGATGACCAAATTTCGCTGATTCGTCGCGTGATGAAGAATCTTAATTTAAATGATAATAAGGCGCTGAAACCAAAGTCGATTCAGGGAATTATTTCAACTGAAAAGAACATGGGGAACGATCCGAGCGATTACGAAGCGAAGGCACTCTATCCAAATCAGCGAGATATTGCAAAGGTTTTTAAGAAATATGAAGAAGAAAAGAATAAAGCTGAAGCACTTGATTTTGACGACCTTCTAATTAAAACTTTGGAATTATTCTCGAAACATCCGGAAGTCCGGAAAAAATGGCAAGACAGGTTTAAATATATTTTGATTGACGAGTACCAGGACACTAATATGGTGCAATATCATTTGGTGAAGTTACTCGTGAATGAAAAGAATAATATCGCGGTGGTGGGTGATGATTGGCAGTCGATTTATTCGTGGCGTGGCGCTGATTTTACCAATATTTTGCATTTCGAAAGAGATTTTCCGGGTGCGAAGGTAATTAAACTCGAACAGAATTATCGTTCGACCGGGAACATTCTTACGGCTTCACAAAAAGTGATTAATAAGAATAAAACGCGAACTGAAAAGACTTTGTTTACGGAGGCGGGGAATGGTGAGCCGGTGGATATCGAGTCGCTTCGTGATGAAGAATCGGAAGCGAGTTTTGTGGCGATGTCGATTTTGAGACTGCAGAAGGACTTTCCGGATTTTTCGAGTTTTGCAGTGTTATATCGTACCAATGCGCAGTCGTACACATTTGAAAAAGCGTTCATGAATCTGCATATTCCTTACAAGATTGTGGGCGGCGTGAGATTCTATGACCGTAAGGAAGTGAAGGATGTGCTTGCGATTCTAAGGCTCATTGTGAACGGGCGCGATAAAGTCAGTTTGGAGCGGGTAGTCGGGAATGTGTTGTCCGGAATTGGCGAAGCATCGCTCGCGAAGATTTTGGTGGCGATGGATTCGATGCCGGAAAGTGTTGATCCGATGCGCAGTCTAGATTTGCCGGAAGTTTTGACGACCGCAAAAGCGAAGAACGCACTGACGAGATTGGTACGATTTATTCGTGAGACGGCGGTCGGTACGAATCCGAGTGAAATAATCAAAAAAGTTGTGGACTATTTTGATTTCCAAAAGTTAACAGACGATGGCACGCCAAGTAGCGATGAAAGAATGAAGAACTTGGAAGTCTTGTCTGGCAATGCCGAATCGTTTGAAAACTTGGAAGACTTCCTGGCGGAGGCAAGTTTGATGTCGTCAGCGGATGAAAGTGCTGGTAAGAATTCGGTAACGCTCATGACGCTCCATGCGGCGAAGGGCTTGGAATTCCCAGTAGTGTTTATCGTGGGAATGGAAGAAGGTTTGTTTCCGAGTGCGAGATGTATGGATGACGAAGCAGGACTGGAAGAGGAAAGACGTCTGGCGTATGTCGGTATGACGCGCGCGATGAAGAGACTATTCCTAACCTACGCACTATCTCGTTATTCATTCGGAAGTCGCAACTACAATATGCCGTCGAG
Organism: uncultured Candidatus Saccharibacteria bacterium; assembly: GCA_946409745.1. Classification (GTDB taxonomy): domain Bacteria; phylum Patescibacteriota; class Saccharimonadia; order Saccharimonadales; family Saccharimonadaceae; genus Nanosyncoccus. Next base: position 2,860 of record CAMJXP010000035.1, read on the forward strand.
ATTCTTGACGGAGCTTGGCTATAACCCGTATGGTTCGGCTGGGTTTAAAGATGAGGATGGCGATGGCTTTACGGATGATTTTGGCGACGATTTTGGTGGCGATAACTTTGATCCATTCCCAGAAGATTTGCCAGTTTACGAATAATGGTATAATTAACTCATGAAGATTTTATGGACTGATGGCAGTGCATCACCAAACCCGGGACCGGGCGGTTTTGCCGTGATTGAACAAACTGAAGACGGAGCGAGGCCAGTAGTGCTTGGCCGCGATAAAGACACTAGCAACATTAAGATGGAAGGCCAGGCCATGATTGCGGCGATTAAATATGCTGGCGATGAAGGTTGCGAAATTCATTCCGATTCGGAGTTTTGGATTAATGTGCTCACGAAGTGGGCGCCGACTTGGAAGGTAAATGGCTGGGTCAAGAAATCCGGACCAATTAAGAATTTAGATCTAGTAAAAGAATTATATGATTTATACGAATCATATGATGTGAAAATCGTGTGGGTGCGCGGACATGTTGGCACTGAACTAAACGAGATGGCAGACATTTGGGCCAACAAGGCGCGTGAAGGCGCTGAAATCTGATAGAATCTAGCGTTTCTCTGAAATTATGATATATTATATATATGAAACTATCAGAGGAACTAATTTATCGTGGCTTTAAAGCCGAAACAACCATAGAAAATCCTGCGGACCTTGATTCCAGAGAGAATAAAAAGTTCTATTGGGGCGCGGATCCGTCGGCCGATTCACTTACAATCGGTAACTTAGCGGCCATCATGATGTGTGCTTGCTTTGTGCGTCATGGTTACGAACCATATCTTTTGGTTGGTGGTGCCACGGGGCAAATTGGTGACCCGAAGGATAATGGCGAGCGCGATCTGAAATCACTCGAAGAAATCGACCATAACAAGAAATGCATTCGCGAACAAATTGAACGCGTGATTAATGCTGGTGACGGCGATGCTAAAGACCATACCACGCCAGGTCTCAAAATGGTTGATAATTATGATTGGTTTAAAGATATCCACTATCTCGATTTCCTACGTGAAGTCGGTAAGGCATTTTCGATGACACAACTACTCGACCGTGAATTCGTGCAGAATCGTATCGGTGAAGGTGGCTCGGGTATTTCGTATGCTGAGTTCTCATACTCGCTGATTCAGGGCTATGATTTCTTGTATCTCTATCGTACTTACGGTGTGGCGATGCAACTTTGTGGTGTTGATCAGTTTGGTAACTGTTCGTCTGGTATTCATTTGATTAAGAGACTTGAGAATGGCGAAGCCGATGTGTGGTCAACGCCACTCGTGATTGATCCAGTGACTGGACGCAAATTCGGTAAGTCTGAAGGTAACGCCGTCTGGCTCGCCGCAACTGACAATGGTTCCGGCAACTACACTTCAATCTTTGATTTCTACCAATTCTGGATGAACCAGCCGGATGAATCCGTTGAATACTTGATTAAGATTTATACGCTTCTTTCTAAAGAAGAAATTGAAGATATTTTGAAGCGCCATAAAGAAGCGCCAGAAAAGCGTATCGCGCAAAAGGCACTCGCGCGTGGTGTGACGGAAGTGGTGCACGGTAAAGACAATGCCGCCGCCGTTGAAAATCTCACGGCTGTGCTCTTTGATAAGAATACGGATTTTGCCGATTTTACAGCTGATGAAATCACGGAATTTGCTGCCTATCTCCCGGTAGTTTCGAAAGGCACGGCACTTGTTGATGCACTCGTTAATACTGGCTTGGCTGATTCGAAGAAAAAAGCCCGTGAATTCATTACTGGTGGTGCAATCACGATTAACGGTACAAAAGTAACGGAAGAAATTGACTTAAATCAAACTGCCATCGTGAAAAAGGGAAAGAATAAGTTTGTAATTGTAAAATGAAATATCTAGCGGTTTTAGGTCGTCAACCGGAAATATCTGTCGCAGAACTCGAAGCGCTTTTTGGTGAAGTGAAACAAATTACGGGGAAGCTCGCAGTTTTTCATGCGGATAAAAAACCAGAAATTGATCGGCTGGGTGGAAGCTTGAAACTCGCTGAACTAATCGAAATTAAACCTCTGGATTATCTAAGAGAACTAGCGGAAGGAAAGATTACGCTCGGTGTGTCCGATTTTTCACGCGGCGCATCCAAGAAAACCGCAACGATTGAGTCGCTGAAACTAAAGAAGATTTTGGTACGACACGGGCGTTCGGTGCGGGTGGTTGAGAATAAAGATGCCGTAATTTCGACGGCGACTTCGCTTCA
>CAMJXP010000036.1 GCA_946409745.1 uncultured Candidatus Saccharibacteria bacterium
AGATTCTACACTAATTACACGGCGAGTGACGAAAGCCTAGGAATTAAAGTTGATCTCACCCTTAACTACAATCCAACTGTTGAAGCAACTGCTCCAAGTGATTCAATCAAACTCGAGGATCTCTTCAAGAGCATGTACCAAAATCCAAGCACTTTGGATTAAAACGTTAAGCTTTACATTTCTTAAATATGTTATATAATTAAGAAATGGACGAGAGGCTAAAACAGAAACTCAGTAAACTCCCGGACAGCCCGGGAGTTTATTTTCATAAAAACGCCAGTGGCGAGATTATTTATGTTGGCAAGGCTGCGGTGCTGAAAAACCGGGTGCGCCAATACTTCCAGAAGTCGAAAAAGGATGTAAAAACCGAGGCCTTGGTGGCCGAAATCTACGATACTGATTGGATTACGGTCGATACAGAGATGGATGCGCTGTTTCTTGAGTCCGAAATGATTAAGCGTTATATGCCGAAGTGGAATATCTTGCTTCGCGACGATAAGACCGTAAGCTACGTGCGGATTTCGATGCAAGAAGAAGTGCCAGATGTGTCGTTTACGAGAAACCCACTCGATGATAAAGCCACTTACATCGGGCCGTTTTATGGCAAATCGGTGGTGGAGAAGTCCGTCCGGATGCTCCGTCGGATTTTCCCGTATTACACGAAGCCGTATGATGGCAAAAAGTCACTCGATACGGATTTAGGATTAACGCCAGGAATTGAGATTGGTAAATGCACGCCAAAAGATTATAAAAGAAATTTGCGCAAACTAATTCGTTACTTAAATGGCGAACGCGAAGGGCTACTAAAAGAACTCGAGAAAACGATGTATGACGAAGCATCAAAAGGGAACTATGAACTGGCGGCGGAAGCCCGCGACCAACTATTTGGCCTTAAAGAATTAAAGAAAAAGATTGTCTTCTCGGATAAAGAATTCCTCGACATTTCTTCGGACCAGGCACTGAAATCCCTGCAGGAATTATTAGGCCTAGACGAGCCACCACGCCGGATTGAAGGTTATGATATTTCACACCAATCTGGGACTAATACGGTGGCAAGTATGGTGGTATTTCTTAATGGTGCGTCGGCACGCAGTGAATATCGCAAATTCAAAATCCGTACTAGCACGAATGATGATTTGAAGAGTATGCAGGAAGTGATTTCGAGGCGTTTGAAGCACGAGGAATGGGATTTCCCAAGCCTGATTGTGCTGGATGGTGGTATTGGGCAAGTAAACGCGATTTTGCCACTCGTGGAGCCATTTAACATTCCAGTGATTGGGCGTGATAAGTCCGGCGATCACTCGAAATCGGCGGGCGTAAAGATTATCGTGCCAGGTAAAGGTATCGTGACACTAAGCCAAAATTCACACATTGCTAGGTTGATTGCGCGGATTGATGAAGAGTCGCACCGGTTTGCAATCACTTATCATTCACTCCTTAAACGCAAGGGTATGCTGAAGTAAGTTTGCTTTACTTTTCCTAAATTTTCCTTTATAATTGATAGTACTAGGAGTTATCATGCAAATAGGAAGTTTTCTAGAAGTAGTTATATTAATCTCAGCCTTTCTCACAATCGTTCTGGTCTTGTTGCAATCCCGCGGAGCATCACTAGGCGCCGGATTTGGTAGCTCAGGAGAGCTTTATACGACCCGTCGTGGCCTCGAGAAGTCGCTTTTCGTCACAACCATTGTAACGTCTGTCATCTTCGTTTCGTCGATTTTAGGATTATTATTAATTCCAGCATAATATGGCAAATTCACTCAAAAAGCGTGGGCAAAAAATAATTCGGAAGTTTTCTCGCATTTCGGTGAAAGCCCGCGAGGAAGGGAAAGAGCACATCAAGGAAAACTTGATTGCAAGGGTTTCTCATATCCGTGATATCAAACTGCTCATTGCGGAGTGGTGTTTGCTCGTGGCTGGGCTCGTAATGCTCGCCGTGACGCAGGCTTTTTGGTCTGGTTCGTCGTATGCCCAGGATGTATTTGTGAATGGCGGTAGCTATACAGAAGCTACTGTTGGTGCAGTAAACTCGTTAAACCCGCTGTTTGCGACGACTAATAGCGAAAGAGTCTTAAGCAAATTGATGTTCTCGACGCTCACGACTGTAGATTATTCCGGCAATATCGGCATGGGACTCCTTGAATCTTTGACACCGGATGATAATGGCAAGGTCTGGAAGGCCGTGCTTCGCCATGGTCTCAAGTGGTCTGACGGTGAATTTATTTCGAATGATGATATCTTGTATACGATTTCGCTTTTGCAGAACCCGGCAGTGAGCACGATTTATTCATCAAGTATGCGTAATGTAAAAGTGAAGGAAGAAGAGGACGCCTCGATCACCTTTACTTTGCCTTCGGCTTATGCAGACTTTGCGAGCGCGCTCGACTTTCCGATTGTGCCGCGCCATGCACTTGAGGATACACCGGCCAATGCTTTGATTGAGGATGAATTCTCACAAACACCAGTAGTGTCTGGGCCATTCATGTTTAATGCGACTCAGAAAAACACGATTGGTGACGATGTGACGGTATTTTTGTCGGCGAACCCATATTATTATCGTGGTAAAGCGATGCTAAACAGCTTTGCAGTGCACGCTTATAGTGATAAGGACGCCGTGGTGAGCGCACTAAATTCCGGCGCCGTGACGGCAACGGCCGAACTCTCTGGCCCGGAAGCTAACCGCGTAACTTCTGATAGCTTTATCCGCACCGACCAAAGCATCAATTCTGGCGCTTTCATGTTCTTTAATATGACAAGCGACGGCGTGAAGAATAAAGAACTTCGTAAAGCAATTCGCCAAGGTCTCGATCTCATCAATGTGCGCACGAGCGCCCCAGGTGCCGTGATGCTAGATTATCCTTTGATTGATTCGCAGATTAAACTCACGAACTATCCAAAGATTCCGGCTTACAATTTTGACGCCGCGAAGGAAAAGATTGCCGAACTCGCGGGCGGGAACACGATTAATCTTAACATCGCCACGGTGAATTCTGGCTATCTACCGGCTGTCGCAGAGAGCATTAAGGCCCAACTTGAATTACTTGGTATTGATGCGACGGTGACCGCCTACGAAGAGACGCAGGACTTCGTCGGGAATGTGATTGCGAAGCGTAATTACGATATCCTGGTTTATGAAGTAGAACTCGGTGCCGATCCGGATCTTTTGCCATACTATCACTCAACGCAGGCTTCGACATCAGGATTAAACCTGTCTAATTATAAGAATGCGATTGTAGACGATTTGTTGATTGGTGCAAGGGAAACGCTTGATGAAACGCTTCGGATTAGGAAGTACGAATCATTCCTAAACTACTGGGTTGATGACGTGCCAGCAATTGGTTTATACCAAGCGAATATGACCTATATCTACAACAAGAATACGCGGGCGTTTGGCAATAACGTGACGCTCGTAACGCCGCTTGATCGTTTCTCGGATGTGACAACCTATGCTGCAACGAAGGCTACTAAAAACAAGACACCATAATGGACCAAGAACCGGAAGATTGGGAAGAGCAAAAGAGAATCAAGGCTGAAATTAGAAAAGCCGAGATGGCGGGCGACCAAGAAAACAAAGGCAACCTAACACATCTTGGAGCGGAAGAATTCGCCGCTAGAAAAGGTTTTTCTCGGGAGCCTGAGGATTTTAGACGGAGCGGAGAGAAACTCTCAGATGGCGCCGCCGCGTTAGCTGTACTGGGGTTACTCGGCGCTATGACTATGAAATTTGCTATAGGTGGAGGATTGGTTGTCTTCGATATAATAATTGGAGCGGCGGGAGTACTTGGAGCGGCTGGTGTGGTCGCGGTGGTTATTTATCATCAGCAAACTGGTAAGAATTTAAAACACGTCTTAAGTGCATCAATCCTTTCAATTATTATTGCGTTGATTTGGATATTTATTAGACCATGGATTTAATATCCTAGCCTTCAGCCCAGAATATTGCACAAAAACAAAAAAATGTGATATAATATTGCCATGCGCCTGTGGTGGAATTGGTAGACACGCTACCTTGAGGTGGTAGTGGCCA
>CAMJXP010000037.1 GCA_946409745.1 uncultured Candidatus Saccharibacteria bacterium
GCAATGATTTGTTCTAGTTCAGAATGACTTTCAGACATTTTTTCGGTTTCCTAACTTCAATGATTTTAATATTCTCGAAGGTTTTGTATTCACCCTCAGCTTGGAGTGAGACGGTAGATGGTTCAATAAATTCAAGGATGTCGCCTTTAGTTTCTTTGCCTGGAACGCGGGAAAGGATACTTTTTGTCATCAGTTTAGTGAGACGCCAAAAGTTCGTGGCGAGACGGTCGGCGTAGCTACGAAAAACGTCTGGTTTTAAGAAATCTTTTCCGCCTTTCATGACGCGACACATAGAGCTACCACTAACGGCGGCATAATCGGAAGTTTTCTTATGTTGAAGTTCACCGTTTATCTTGAATTCCGGAATGAAAGTTTTTTTGCGGCGATTTTTAAAATACCACTTCATGAGGTAAATATAGGAGCGCCAGGAACTCTTGTGGCCTTTTTGGAGTTTTTTGCGAATCTTTTTATCATCGAAGAGCGCAACGGATTCGGCGGTCATGCCAATCGTGACGTAGCAACAGGCGTAGCGCCAATGTTTGCCATCGACAATGACATCAAGCGGATAGAAGTTGGTGGATTTGAAGCCGGAATTAATAACGTCTTCAAATTTGAAGGTTCCGAGCGTGCGGGCGAGATCGTTGAAATTGCCGTACGGAAGAACGGAAAGAGTGACGTCCTTGCCACTTTCTAAAATAGCGTTGGCAGAGACGGCAGCCGTAGCATCACCACCGGCAGACAAAACGACGTCGCCGTCTTCTAGTACCTTTTTAAGGCGCTTGACGTTGTCCTCAAAGGGGGCTTTTTCAATGACGAATTTACCAATCATAAAGCCACTTATATTCGGGAGTCTTTCTAGGACTTCATTCTTAACTCGAACATAATTCGAGGAGTTGGGATTATAGACAACGAGGAGACGGCGCATTATCTGTTGCCACCACTGCTACTTTGCTGCTCAGAACTACCACCATTATTAGAACCGCTATTATTAGCATTTGGATCAGTGCCAGTGAGCCACTGAACAATCACATTAGCTAGGAGGAAGAGCGCGACGCCAATCACGATTTCAACGATACGGCGTTTGGCTTTTTTGATCTGCTCTTCGTTATCGCCGGCAGTGAGATATTGGAAACCGACAAAGACTAAGGCAGCAAAACCAAGAGCACCAACAATCCACGAAAGAATATCAAGACCTTCCCTTAAAAGACACAAAATTCCGCCACCCTTACCGTCATCCTTAGCACAGGATTTAAGAATTGCTGTTTTAGCAGTACCGTCGGTGTGAGTCGTTTCGCTGTGCTGGCTAGGACCATTGCTAGCCATGGCTGGAGCTGGCGTAGCAATAGTCGCGACTCCGAGTACGAGTGCGGTGAGAGCTAGAGCAATTTTTCTAATCATATACCTCCTATTTTAGATATTCGTGTAGTTTTTTGGTGTCTTTGTTCTTGCGAAGTTTTGACAAAGCTTTAGCTTCGATTTGACGAATACGCTCACGGGTAACATCAAATTCGTTACCAACTTCTTCGAGTGTGTGCGGACGACCGCCACCAATGCCAAAGCGGAGACGGATAATCTTTTGTTCCCTATCGGTTAAAGTGGCAATAATTTCAGAAAGTTGCTCTTTCAAAATTTGGTTAGCGGCGGAATCTTCTGGCGAATCACGTTCTTCATCTTCAACAAAATCACCAAGAACAGAGTCTTCGTCGTCGCCTTCACGGCCGACGGAAGCATCGAGCGAAGCGATGTCTTGCTTAATGCGCATGACGTAGTCGACTTTTTCTGGCTCCATATCGAGCTCTTTAGCAATTTCTTCGTTAGTCGGTTCGCGATTTAGTTCGGAAGTAAGTTTTCTAGTAGTGCGGAGAACTTTGTTAATGGTTTCAACCATGTGAACTGGAATACGAATGGTACGGGCTTGGTCAGCGATAGCACGGGTAATGGCTTGGCGTACCCACCAAGTGGCGTAGGTGGAGAATTTGAAACCTTTTTCTGGATCGAATTTTTCGACGGCACGAAGTAGGCCAGTGTTTCCCTCTTGGATTAAATCGAGAAAATCGAGGCCACGGCCACCATAACGCTTGGCAATCGAGACGACAAGACGCATGTTGGATTCGACCATCTTGTCTTTGGCTTTTTTATCACCTTTGACGATGCGCTGAGCAAGGTCGGCTTCTTCTTCTGGAGTGAGAAGTGGAATTTTACCAATCTCACGAAGATAAAGACGCACGGAGTCGTCGGCAAAGGCGTCGACGTTTTCAGCGGTAATGGCGAGGTCTTCGTCGGAAAACTCTTCTTCACCTTCAAGGTCAGAAGTTTCGGGCTCGTCAAAGTCGAGTGATAAATCACTCGGATTCAAAATATCATCACTATTAGAATTCATTGAATAAAGTATAGACTAGTTTGATGATTTTTGCAAGTCAGTAATCTCTTGCAGGATCTTCAAATATTCATCGGAAGAATCGTCTAATCCGGCGAGTTTTTCGTTTAATTCTTTGATGCGATCTTTCCTTATTTCAGTGTTGTAGCGTGCCATTAAATCAGCGGCTTCCTGCTCGTAATTCGGGGATTTGACGTTTTCGTGGCTAGTGTTAAAAATGAATTCGAGTTCGTTGATTCTGGTTTCATCCTCAGGTACATCAAGAGGAATGTTGGTCTTTGTGATGCCACCGAAGAGTTTTAAGGCGAGCAGGCTATCTTCAAGTTTTTTGATGTGGTCTGGGGTGACAGTGGTTTTTGGTTTCTTTAAGTATTTGGTGGTTTGACTTAGTTTATCGTCTAAGCGCTTCCCTTTTTCGCGTAAAATGGTGACTTCAACGCCAAGTTTTTTGGCGACTTTTTCTTCGTAAGTGGCGCGTTCGATTTCGTCTTTGACGTAGCTTAAGAGTTTCAGGGCGATGTCAGAATACTTTTTCTTGTCTGGAGCGAGGCGGAGATTCAAATTCTCCTCGTATTTGTTCAGGAGCCAGTCGACGGCTGGGACGCGTTCTTCGACGGCCTTTTGCCAGAGAGTTGGGTCTTTTTGAATGAGTTCGTCAGGGTCTTTGGCACCGTGGTAGTTTGAAATCACAGTGAGGTCAATGCCGAGGTCACCGGCAATCATAATGGCGCGTTCGGTGGCCTTTACACCGGCTTCATCACCATCGTAAGCGAGACGGATATCGGAAGTGAGATTCGAAAGAGCTTTTAATTGCTGCTCGGTCATGGCGGTACCGGAAGTTGCCACGGCTTCTTTGACGCCGGCTTGGTGCGACGAGATTACATCCATGTTGCCTTCGACGATGACGACAAAACCATTATGACGAATGGCCTCTTTGGCATTAGAAAGACCGAAGATAAAACGAGATTTATTAAAGAGAATAGTATCTTGGGTGTTCAAATATTTTGGTTCGCCTTTGCCGACGATGCGAGCGGTGAAGCCAATGATGTTGCCGGTGGTGTCGATGAATGGGATCATCATGCGATCTCTAAACATGTCTTTACCATATTGATTGAGAAGGCCGGCATCTTTTAATTCTTGGTCGGTAAAGCCACGTTTTTTTAGAGCGTCGTAAAGAGCTTTGCCACTCGCGGGCGAGTAACCGATTTTAAATTCTTTCACGGTGTTACGGTTTAAGTTTCGTTTATAAAAAACGTATTCACAGACTTCACGATTGCGAGCAAGGCAGGCCTGGTAAAACCGGGTAGCGAGGACGAGAGCTTCTTTGGCGCGGACTTTACGCTTGGTGACGTTCGGGTCACCGCCACGATATTTGGACAAATCAACACCGGCTTCAGCGGCAAGTTTTTCCATGGCCTCTTTGAAGCTAATACCTTCAACTTCCATGACGAAGGTAAAAATATCGCCACCCTTGTTGGCGGAAAAATCATGCCAAATACCTTTTTCTGGTGAAACCATAAAGCTTGGAGTCTTATCTACTCCCCAAGGTGAATGGCCTTTTAAGTTCCGGCCGGCCCGTTTCAGCTCCACATAGCGCCCAACCACATCTTCAATGCTAAGCC
>CAMJXP010000038.1 GCA_946409745.1 uncultured Candidatus Saccharibacteria bacterium
CAACCTCAAGCGACTCGCCCCATTCATCCACATCTTGCATGTAAATCGGCTCATCCGGCGCCACATTTGTCACTACATTAATCACCACCGTTTCTTCATAAGTACCCGAAGTAATCGAATCGTCCGCCATGGCACCAAAATACAAATTAATCGACGATACCGCCGCTACGTCAGATGTTAAAATCGCCGTCGGCGTTTCCCCACTTTTCGCAAAGGCTTTATATGTGCCCTGCTCGTTATCATCATTGGTTGAATAGCCCCAAAACTTCGTCTGCACGGTATTCTCCCGCGTCCAGTTCGCCGTCAGCATCGGAATCGAATCGGTTGAAAGATCTTGACGTACATTTGCGAGTGCCCCAGTCACCGAAGCCGTGTTAATCATCACGGCAAAACCAGCCGGGTTGTTCGAAGAAACCGTAATTCCAAATCGGTTTCTAAGCAAATCGCTATAATTGCGATTACCAGTTTGGTTAACTAAACCACCCTGCGCCCAGGATTCTGGCTCCGAAATTGAAACGGTTAGGACTTCATTCACGAGTGCGCGAAAAGTCACATCTTTTTCGCAATCCGACGTTTCACAATTAATTCTTACTGCATCTACGTCACAAAAAACTCCCAACATAATCGGAAGTATCAAAACGCTCATCAGATACAAAAAGAGTTTTTGTTTTTGTGTATGATGCCTAAGCATAACCTAATTATAACATAAAAATATGAAAGTCAAATTAAACACCTAGTTCTGGGTCTGGATCAGGTTCTGGTTCCGGTTCTTCTGGTATCGGATTTGCAATCACTCTAAATTGAATCACATTCTTGTATTCGCCAGAACCCATATCTTCCGACGCTTTCGCCGCGATTCCAAATTGAATCGACTTATCACTACTATTCGTTGCGGTCTGTTTCAAAATCTTCCAGTTGGTCGCACCGTAATACGGCAAGCCCGAATAAGTCGCACCAGTATCGAGCGTATAGCCCCAAGTATTATCATCTTCAAGTGTCTCAATCGAAGCGTTCGTCGCGAGGCTCGTAAATGGCGTCACGTTGCCATTATTCACGAGATTGGAATTAAGATAAGTTTCACCATCACCCACCGCCGCCGACAAAGTATAGCCAGAAATACTATTCGTGTTCACGACCACATCAATGTAGTTACTGCGTCCAAACGTCCCCGGATAGAGCTCACTAATCGATAGATTGGATTCCGACAGCGAAAGCGACAAAATCGGCTGGAAAGTAAATTGCACATCCGAACTCGACTCAGACGTCAATGCAAAAGTTGGCGTCGCCATTAGCGTACCAAGCACCATTAAAGGTATGAACCTTTTTGCCTTCATACTCTCATTATAGCATAAACAAAAAACGGCCCTAAGACCATTTAGATGGTGCCCGGAGCGGGAATCGAACCCGCACGGATTTCTCCATTCGATTTTAAGTCGAACGCGTATACCAGTTCCGCCATCCGGGCAACATATATATTATATCATATTATCCGAGATAATGCACCGCTTCCGTCGCCGCCACGGCGCCATCACCTGAAGCCGTTACGAGCTGCCTCAAATTCTTTGTACGGCAATCACCAGCTACAAACACACCGTCAATATTCGTATGGCAATCCTCACCCGCTTCGATGTAACCACCTTCATCCTTCTTTAGTTTGGTAAAAATCTCCGTCGCTGGTACTCTCCCAACTGCTACAAAAATTCCATCAACCGTAAGGGTTCTTTTTTCGTGACTTAGATTTTCGACTTCCAACCCTTCGATTTTCTTTTCGCCAATCAGTTTCACCGGCACGCTTTCTAAGACAAATTCAACATTCTCTTTAGTCTTTAATTTATCTACTAGGAATGCATCACCACGAAATTCATTTCGTCTATGCACTAAATAAACTTTTGAAGCCACATCCGCAAGATACAAAGCATCATAAAGCGCTGTATTACCACCACCAACCACCGCCACCGGTTTATCTTTATAAAAACCACCGTCGCAGGTCGCGCAGTACGAGATTCCCCGTCCCGTCATTTTTTCTTCGTTTTCTAATCCTAATTTTCTTTCGCTTGAACCGGTCGCAATTATTACAGTTCGTGCTAAATACTTCCCTTCATCCGAACCATCTTCGAAGTCTTCCGTAATAACTGATTTAAACTCGCCCTCATCCTTCACTTTCATCACTTCCGCATATTCAATCTCAGCACCTAGTTCCTTTGCTTGGTTGTAAACGCTATTCATCAGATCTACGCCGGATACTTTTGGTAAACCTGGATAGTTTGCAATATGGAAAGTCGTAATGATTTGCCCACCGTGAGTTTTGCCTTCCAGCACTAAAACTTTTTTATTGGCCCTTACGGCATAGATTGCTGCTGTTAGGCCAGCCATGCCGGCACCAATCACTATTACATCGTAAATCTTGTCTTGCATTTATTTCTCCAACATTTTTGCTAATTTCTTTGGCGAAATCACACCAATTTCACGCGCTACTTCTTTACCGTCCTTAAATAATACTAAGCAAGGGATCGTCGATACTTCGTACGAATCCGACAATTCTTCTTCATCATCAATGTTGACCGACACGACTTTTACGTCCTTATGTTCTTCGCCAAAGGCTTCCACTACCGGTTTCATCATTTGGCACGGTCCACACCAATCGGCATTAAAATCGACTAATACTAAGCCCTCGGCTTTTAATACTTCATTTTCAAAATTGTCGGATGTTCCTTCAATCATTTTTACTCCTACTTTTCAATTAATTCTTTAATCTTATCAGCAAAATCTTTTGGCGCATCGGTTGGGCCAAAGCGATAAACCACTTTACCGTCACGGTCAACCAGAAACTTTGTGAAATTCCATTTAATAAACCCTTTTTCCTTGCTAACACCCGGCATCTTTGAAATCGCACCCATCGCTAGTTTGTTCTTCATGCCTTTTGGTTCTGGATCTTCCGGAATCGCATCCTTTAAGAATGCCCAAATCGGCTCACTTTCATCGCCATTCACTTCAACTTTTTTCAGCTGGTCAAAAGTCGTTTTGTATTTCGCCGTACAGAATTCATGGATTTCCTCTTCCGTGCCTGGCGCCTGATGCCCGAATTGGTTACATGGGAAATCCAAAACTTCCAAACCTTTTTCGTGATACTCTTTATAAAGATTCTCAATCCCTTCATATTGTGGCGTAAAACCACATCCGGTTGCGGTGTTTACAATCAGGAGTACCTTACCTTTTAAAGTAGCGAGATCTAAATCTTCACCCTTACGCGTCTTCACTTTAAAATCATAAATACTCTTTGCCATAAAACTAACTCCTTTTCTTAATTATACTAAATCTCGATAAAATAAAGAATGTTTCAACCACAAGAAAACCACCTAGTAATATCCAGGGGTTTTCTCATTAATTATAATCACGCCTGATTAAACTTTGTTGATGACCGGAATCACGATTGGCGTATGTCCAGTTGCATCAAACAAGATATGCGTAATATCTTCCTTGATTTCCTCTTTCAAAACCTTCATTTCCGGATCGGTCGAAATCGACTTATCGGTCTTTTGTCTTAGATAATGACGAATCTTACCAATCAACTCTTCTGAGTTATCAAGGTAAATAAATGCCCTCGACACGATATCCGGCGTCTTCATCAGATGCCCAGTCTTCTTGTTGAGTGTCAGCACAATCACGAAAATACCTTCGCGTGAAATGTGAATTCTATCCTTCACCACCGCTTCGTGCACTGGTTGGTCAGCATCATCATAAAGTTTATTACCGACATAAATTCTACCAGCTTTGCGAATCGTCTTTTCTGGCGTTAGCTCCACAATATCACCATCATCCGCGAGCAAGATATTATCATGCGGAATACCAATGACATTCTCTGCCATCTCAGCATTGTGCTGAAGCATGTAAAACTCACCGTGATATGGCATATAATTCTTCGGATGAAGTCTCGTTACAAATTCAACGTGATCTTCATAGTAGGCGTGGCCAGACAAAT
>CAMJXP010000039.1 GCA_946409745.1 uncultured Candidatus Saccharibacteria bacterium
CTTAGAATGGATTTAGGAGTGCGTTGAACGACGCCAATGAAATCTTCTAGAGAAGTCGGGGTGTATTTTGGTTTCACTTCTTTTTTATGCTCACGAAACTTCTCGAGTTTCGGGTCGATAAACTTTGTGAACCTCCGCCAAAAATTGAACCACATGATACCCTGATTATAACACAAGATATAACTGGCCGAATTAAAGAAAAATTAAGAAAAATATGCTAAAATAACGGAAAAGGAGTTATATGAAGAAACTAACAGGATTTTCTAAATTAGGTGTTGTGGCCGTAATTCTTGTGGCGGGTTTTATCGCTTTCGCTAGTTTCCTAGTAATTGACGGCAATAATAAGGCAACCGACTACAGCAAATATGATTTTAATTCGGTGATTGAAGGAGATGAGCATAATGGTAATATTGCCGATCACGTAAAGGGCAATAGGAATGCAAAGGTCTTAATCTTTGAATATGCCGATTATCAGTGTGAGTATTGTGCATCGATTAATCCACGCGTGAATGCAGCAGTCGAGAAAGCCGATGGCAAACTTGGAGTAGTCTATCGCAACTATTTACTTAGCTATCACCAAAATGGTACAGCAGCTGCTTCAGCTGCGCTGGCCGCCGGTCTACAAGAAGTTGAGGGCGTAAAGGATCTTTGGAAGGCGTATGCTGACAAACTATTCTCTGTCCAGGATGAGTGGTACTACGCAACGGCTTCGACTCGTACTGATATCTTCACGAGAGTCTTTGAAGAGGTGACGGATGGTAAGGGCGATGTCGAGAAGTTTAAGCAGGATTTGTCTTCACCAGATGTTTCAAAGAGAATCAGCTTTGATATGGGAATTGGTAAGCGTCTTGAAATCCCGGGCACTCCAACCTTCTATGTTGAAGGTCAGTATATCGACTGGTCTAACAAAGAGGGTGGCAGTGTAACAGTAAATGGTAAGGCTGTTTCTTGGGATCACAATCTGACGGGTTCAGAATTTACGGACTTACTACTCGAAATTGCCGCTACGGCAGAGTAAAAAAATATGCCCACATCGGTGGGCTTATTTTTTGTCATCGATTTAGATTTCGATGAACTCTTGCCACTTAGCAGGAGCGATTTTTTGTTTTCGCTCATGCAAACGCTTGAGTTTTTTGATACGCATGTATCGATTTTTCTCCTTAATTTTATCGCTCGACGACCGACCCACCTCGCATAGCAGACTTAAAGTCTTGGGAATTTTAAATGAGCGATAGAGTTTATTTTAGCAAAGGACCGTGGCTGTTGCAAGCATAAAACCTTTCGAACCTGTTGTTTCGGCTTTCCCTATTGATGCTTATGCTTGCCTTTTCCCACCCCTGATGATAAAATCTAGAACCAATAGGAACTATATGGGAAAATTCGTAGTAAAATTTAAACATCTAATTTTGACACTCGCAATTATTCTGCTTGTGCCTTCTCTTATTGGTACGCTTGCTACGAAGGTAAACTATGACATGCTCAGCTATCTTCCGAATAATATGGAGACAGTAATTGGCCAGGATGAATTCTTGAAGGATTTTGGTAAGGGCGCGTTCTCGATGATTATTACCGAAGACTTGCCGATTGAAGAACAGGCTAAACTAGAAGAAAAGATTAAAGAGATCCCACATGTTGATACAGTACTAGGGTTTGGTGCCTTGCAAAATGCAAACATTCCGCCGGAGATGTTGCCAGATGATTTGTATGAAACGCTAAGTAAAGGCAGTGAGTCGTTAATTGCAGTATTCTTCGACACCTCAACGTCGGCCGACGAAACACTTGAAGCCGTGTCACAGATTCGTAAACTGATGGATGACCACATTTACGTATCGGGTATGTCATCATTTATTGTGGACCTAAAAGAGGTTAGCAACACAGAACAACTCCTATATATCGTGATTGCAGTGACTTTGGCATTCATTGTAATGTTTGCACTGCTCGATAACTGGCTGGCGCCGATTATCTTTATGGTGAGTATCGGTGTGATGGTCCTAATTAACCTCGGCACAAATATTATATTTGGTGAGATTTCGTATGTGACAAAGGCGCTCTCGGCGGTACTACAACTCGCAGTGACGATGGATTATTCGATTTTCCTTTGGCATAGCTATCGTGAATATCTAAAGGAAGGCCGTAGTAACAACGATGCGATGGTGGATGCAATTAAAGCAACTTTAAGCTCGGTATTTGGCAGTTCAGCAACGACGATTGCGGGCTTTTTGGCGCTTTGTTTTATGACGTTTACGATGGGTCTGGATCTTGGTCTAGTGATGGCAAAGGGCGTGCTACTTGGTGTAGTTGGTAGTGTAACGGTACTTCCAGCGCTAATCCTCACGTTTGACAAAGTACTGAGAAAACTTGATCACAAGCCTTTAATGCCAAATTTTGAGAAGATTTCGAATGTGATTGTGAAGTTCTTCCCGGCTTTTCTAATCGTATTTGTCGCGATTATCCCGCCGGCATTATTCGGCTATCATCAGACGAACAGTAATGTGAATTATGAACTCAGTAGCGGCTTACCAAGTGATACGAAAACAGCAATTGCAAATGCAAAGCTCGATAAGAATTTTGGATTGTCGAATGTACATATGATTCTGACGAGCTCGAAGTTAGACGAAAAAGACACACGCGAAATGACTAGCAAATTAAAAGAAGTCGATGGCGTGAAATCAGTACTAAATCTTGAGAATATAGTACCGGAGAATGTGCCATTTGAGGTGCTACCAGACCAGATCTTAGAGGTGTTTAAGAGTGATAAATGGGAGCTTACACTTGCAGTCTCGGAATACAAGACCGCATCGGATGAGATTGCGAAGCAGATTACGGAGATTGGCGGAATTATTAAGTCTTATGATGAGACGGCGCTTCTAATTGGTGAATCGAGTTTAACGCAAGATATGATTAATCTGACTTCATCAGATTTCCAGGTGGTAAATACGATTTCGATTATCGCAATCTTTATCATTATCGCAATTGTAACGAAAAGTCTGTCGCTTCCAGTGATTTTAATTACAGTGATTGAGTTTGCGATTTTCGTTAATCTCGCGATTTCGTATTACACTGGCACTTCTTTGTCGTTTATTGCGCCGATTTGTATTAGTACGATTCAACTCGGTGCAACAGTGGATTATGCGATTTTAATGACGACACGCTATAATCGCGAGCGCTTAAATGGCAAGGATAAAAAGGCGGCAGCGAAAGAAGCGCTGGTGACGTCGATTCCGTCGATTCTGGTGTCTGGCACAGTGCTATTTGCAGCGACGATTGGTGTGGCAGTCTATTCGAGAGCAAACCTAATTAGTTCCCTTTGTATGTTGCTCGCGCGTGGTGCAGTAATTAGTATCGTCGTAGTGCCGACGGTGCTCGCACCGATGTTGATGTTCTTTGACCCGTTCATTATTAGAACAACTGTTGGAATGAAAAAACTAGTAAAAGGAGCAAAACAATGAAAAAAGCGATAATTAGTGCACTGATTCTAAGCGTGCTGATTCTCGGTGGGAGTTCGGCAGCGATTGCCGTAAGAAATAGTGGTGGGAACGAAACAGATAACCCGGTACTCGTGGCAACAACGGAGCTCGGTAAGAGTTCTGGATCTGCCCTTACACCAAAAGACGAAACGGTGTATATAATTACGGACGCTAATGGAAATGCAAACAAATCGTTTGTAAATAATACTTTGAATACAAGTGGCGAAATGATGCCAGTCAGCGTAAAGGTTTCGTATTTTCTCGATGGTGCCGAGGTGAAGGCGAGCGAAATTGCTGGCAAAGCTGGGCATGTAAAAGTGAAGTTTGACTATTATGTGCATAAGTTTAACGGCGGAAAGTTGATTCCGTTCGTGACGATTACTGGCGTGAAGCTCGATGAGAAGAAATTCAGTAATATCAAGCTCGAGAATGGCAAGATTGTTTCTGAAGATGAAGGAATTTTAGCAGTTGGCTATGGCGTGGTTGGTTTGAA
>CAMJXP010000040.1 GCA_946409745.1 uncultured Candidatus Saccharibacteria bacterium
ATCCATTGGAAAAAAGAAACTACCGGCACACCAAACAAAGTTCCTTCCGTCGAATTTAAGAATGTTGATTTTATGTATCCGGATGCAGAAGAAAAAGTTTTGTCTGACGTCTCATTTGTGGCGAATGCTGGTGAAACGACCGCCTTTGTCGGTTCGACCGGCTCGGGTAAATCCACGCTCATTAATTTGGTGCCGAGATTCTACGAGGCGACCGCTGGCGATGTTATTGTAAATGGTATTCCAGTTAAAGATTACGAAAAAGATGATTTAATGACCAGAATTGGTTTCGTGCCGCAAAGAGGAATTCTGTTCTCCGGCACTGTTAAGTCTAATATTAAATTTGGTGCACCACATGCGACTGACGCGGAAGTAAAACACGCGGCCGAAGTTGCTCAGGCTGATGGCTTTATTTCGCGTTTACCAGAAAAATACAATGCCCATATTTCACAGGGTGGCACCAATGTTTCTGGTGGCCAAAAACAACGTTTATCAATCGCTCGGGCTATTTGTAAAAAACCGCAGATTTTCGTCTTTGATGATTCATTTTCGGCACTTGATATGAAAACCGATGCAAAACTTCGCGAAGCACTAAAACCGGAGACTGAGGGTGCGGTCGTTTTGATTGTGGCTCAGCGTATCAGCACCATTAAAGATGCTGACCAAATTGTAGTCTTAGACGGCGGAAAAGTAGTCGGAAAAGGGAAACATTTTGATTTATTAAACACTTGTCCGGTTTATGAAGATATCGTGAGATCACAACTTTCGGATAGCGAATTTAAGAATGAGATGAGACTTGCGAAAAACAAAAAATCGGAGGTAAAAAATGGATAATAATTCTTTTAGTCTAGGTGCCGGTAAAGTTAAGAATGCTAAGGTCACTTTCAAACAATTCCTAACTTCAATTAAAAAATACCGTTTTTCAATTATTATTTCGATTATCCTCGCTATCGCTTCGGCCGTCACAGGATTATTCACGCCAAAGATTTTGGGCGACATGACGACGATTGCTTTCGATACCTACCCGAATATTGATTATGTAATAATTGGGCAAAAAGCCGTTCTAGTAATCGTCTTATTCTTGATTTCGGCACTCCTAAACTACGCGCAGGCTTTCATTCTTGGTGTGGTTTCCGCTAGATATACCCGCGACATGCGCGAAATGATTATTGATAAAATTTCAAAGCTGCCGATTTCGTATTTTGATCGCCATAAATTTGGTGACACTTTGTCGCGTATGACGAACGACGTGGACGTATTGACAACTTCGATGTCGCAGGAAATTGCTGACATTTCGCTTAGCCTCACAACTTTAATCGGCGTGATGATTATCATGTTAATCATTTCCGTGCCACTCTCACTAATTTCATTCATTATTGTGCCACTTTCCGTGGTGGTGGTTGGAAAGATTGCAAAATTTGCCCACAAATATTTCCGCGAACATCAAGCCATGCTTGGCATTTTGAATAGCAAAATCGAAGAAGACTACGCTGGACAAAGCATCATTAAGTCGAACTCGTATGAACCAATCGCACTCGAAGATTTTGATGATACTAATGAAAAGCTGGCAAAAGCATCGCTTCGCTCACAATTCTATTCGTCACTCTCTATGCCAGTTACACATATTTTCACAAACCTAAGCTACGTGGCGGTCTGTATCGTTGGCGGCGTACTTGTGATTGAGCGTGCAATCTCAATTGGTGATATCCAAGCGTTCGTCCAATACGTCAGCCGATTCAACCGCCCGATTACCGAAATTGCCTCGTCTACTTCTACTATTCAGGCACTACTAGCGGCTTCGGAACGTATTTTCGAATTCCTAAACGAGCCAGAAGAAGAACCGGACATTTCGCCGGCGCAAAAAATCGAAAAGATTAAAGGCGAAGTGGAATTCCATGATATTAATTTCAGTTATCTAAAGGATACGCCAGTCATCAAAGGATTCTCCGTAAAGGTAGAACCAGGTATGAAAGTGGCGATTGTCGGTCCAACCGGCGCCGGTAAGACTACAATTATTAATCTCTTAATGCGTTTTTACGAACCGGATTCGGGATATATTTCGATTGACGGTGTGCCAACCAGAGAAATGGAACGTGCGGATGTGCGTGGATTATTTGGCATGGTACTTCAGGATACTTGGCTATTTTCCGGTACGGTCGAAGAGAACCTCCGCTATGGTCGTCAGGATGCAACGCTAGAAGAAATTAAGGCCGCCGCGAAGGCTTCCAATATCCATCACGTGATTGAATCTTTGCCAAAAGGTTACAAGACGATGATTTCGGAAGATTCTGATAACGTTTCGGCTGGCGAAAAACAACTCATCACGATTGCGCGCGCGATGGTCGCTAACCCACCGATGATGATTCTTGATGAGGCAACTTCAAATGTGGATACGCGTACTGAACAATTAATCCAGGATTCATTCGAAAAACTAACCAAAGGTCGCACTTCATTCGTAATTGCACATCGCTTATCGACGATTAGGAATTCTGACTTAATCCTCGTAATGCGCGATGGTAATATTGTTGAACATGGCAATCACGAAGAATTATTGAAACAAAATGGTTTCTACGCCGAGTTATACAACTCACAATTTGTTGACAATTAAATCAAAGACTTCTTCAATCGTACCGGAAGCATCAATGATTGGGATGTTTAAGGTTTTAGCAATTTGAAGATATCCGGCATTAACTTTTTGTTGAAACTCATCCGGCTTGGCTTCAAAAGTCTCGGTGGCTTTACCGCGGCTCCCTTGACGCTCTAGACGGACTTTGTCGGATACTTTTAGAATAAAACCGCGGTCTGGTTTGCAATAATGTTCCGGCATCATTTCTTTGGTGACGCGAATAATTTTACTTCTCGAAACACCTTCGCCATATCCTTGATAAGCTAAGGTCGACCACCAGTTACGCGCCGAAATCACAATTCCGCCCCGCTTTAAAGTTGGTTCCGCGATTTTACGCCAGAGCTCGGAACGGGCGGCAGTGAAAAGTGCAAGATTCGTGATTGGCTCAAGCTTCCATTCTTTACCTTTAATCACGATAATGTCATGGATTTCGTGTGCCTGCGGGAGATCGCCGTCTGGTTCGTCCATCACCACAACTTCTTTGCCTTGTTTTTCAAAATAGTCTTTTAAAAGTCTAGCCTGAGTCGATTTACCAGTGCCGTCTTGTCCTTCAATGACGATATACATTATTTTTCTCCTTCTAAATATTTTTGATAACAGGCCGGGCAAATAGCGCGGTATTCAATCTTGGTTTTGCCGTCATCAATTAAAACATCTGGCCCGTCGATGACAAACTTGCCGTTTAAAAATCTTGCATTACAAGTCGCTTTTCGCCCGCATTCGCAAATTGTTTTAATCTCTTCAATATTGTGGGCAATTTGGAGAAGCCGCGTAGCGCCCTCAAAACCACCGTCAGTCAGACGGAAATTAAGCCTTAAACCATACGCCATTACTGGAATGTCGAGTTTATTCACAATCATCATTAACTCGTCGACTTGGGCCTTCGTTAAAAACTGCGCCTCATCGACCAGCACACAATGTACGTCTTGATATTTTTTTGATACCTCGTCATAGATATTAGTCTTTTTATCAAAGCAAAAATCGGTCTCTCTTTCTGGGCCAATCCGAGTGAGTAGCTTCGTACCGTTTTTAGTATCGGTCTTTGGTTTTATCACGCAGACTTTATGCCCGCGTTCTTCGTAATTAAATGCGACTTGGAGAAGTTGCATGGTCTTGCCACACCCCATCGCTCCGTATCTGAAATATAATTTCGCCATGCTATAATTATAGCATGCATGAGAGTTGGAAATCTTTTCTAGATAGTGAGTTTAATAAACCGTATTTTAAAGAACTCTCGAAGTT
>CAMJXP010000041.1 GCA_946409745.1 uncultured Candidatus Saccharibacteria bacterium
TCCCATCGCGATTTTATTCTTCATGCCTTTTGGCTCTGGGTCATCCGGAATTGTCTCCTTTAAGAATGCCCAAATCGGTTCGCTTTTATCGCCATTCACTTCAATCTTTTTTAACTGATCAAAAGTCGTCTTGTATTTTGCCGTACAGAATTCATGAATTTCTTCTTCCGTACCCGGCGCCTGATGCCCGAATTGGTTACATGGAAAATCCAGAACCTCCAAACCTTTTTCGTGATACTCTTTGTAAAGATTCTCAATACCTTCATATTGTGGCGTAAAACCACATCCGGTTGCGGTGTTCACAATAAGGAGTACCTTACCTTTTAAAGTAGCGAGATCTAAATCTTCACCTTTACGCGTCTTCACTTTAAAATCATAAATGCTCTTTGCCATAAAACTAACTCCTTTTCTTAATTATACTTGGTTTTCTCTAAAAATATCTTAAAATTATTGCAAATCGTTTAGGGTTTGAAAATCAAATTCACTCTCGTAATTCTTATTTAAAGTCGTTACTTTTTCTGAAAACGCTTTGATGTATCCGGCCAGTTCATCATTAATCTTTTCGATTCGGTCTTTATAACACGTATCAATGCAATCGCTTAACGAAATTGATGCCTCGATTAAACGATTTAAGATATCATTTACGTAATTAACGGTTTCTTGTACTGAATTATCGTATTTTAGATTCACTTTGATTTCTTCAAATTTGGTTTTTCCTTCTCGGATTTTTTCGCGTGTCGCCGTTTGGTTGTTACCATAATTCGTCGCTAGATATTCTTTCACTTCCTTCACTTTTTCACTGAGTGTTTTAGTGGCACTAATAATTTCCCTTTTTTCTTCAAGTCTTTCAATATATGTGTTTAATCTTTTAAGATAACCGCTCTGACGATTTTTTAGATACGACAAATCTTCTAGAACCGCCGTTTGTTCCTTCAACCCAGCGAGGTTGTTACCATAGATTTCATCATCTTCCGTTTGTACCGCAATCTTAATCATATTGAGATTAAGTGCCACCTGTTCTCTCGCCGTATTCGCGATTTGGATTTGGCGCTCATATTCCTTTTTGATAATCGACGTCCCTTCATAAGACGCTAAAAAGAGTATCATCAGCCACGATAATGTCATTAATAGTATTTTCTTAAATGTTTTCATCATAATCCTGCCGTTGCATTAGCTACTAATCTTCCGTACGCCGTTCGACCTGCTGGCGTCAGATGCGTATGATCCGCATAAGTATATGCTCCCACATTTGGCACCACTACTGAAACCCAATCCGCCACCCGCACATTTCCATGCATCGAAGCAAACGCCCGAAGCGTAGCATTCTGTGCGGAACGATCTTGGTCACCACAATAACCCGTAATAAAGACAAACTGATGCCCTGGCCCAGCCGCATCCATAATCATTTGGAGTGTCCCGGTCGTAAAACGGTAATAATTCGTAACGAGTGCAACCACAATTACGCGTGGCAAAGTGCCACCATTCGCCGCTCGGTAACCGGCGAGAAGGTTAATTGCATCCGTCATGTTGCGAGATTGTTTTGCATCCACAAATGCTCCTGGTACCATGTTGTAAATCGCATTCGTCGCACCTACTACCACCGAATCACCAAGCACCAGCACTCTTGCCCGGCTCAGTGCCGAAACCCTGGAATAGTCTGGCGTGTTATACCAAGCTCTTCCACCCGGCACGTAACCAGCTCCATATACCGCTCTGGTTGGATATGGTTTTGCAAAATTTTTCGCACCGTCGAACCACTTCATTACGTCAGTCTTTAATACACTCGCCATCGCCGCGGTACCATTATAGTCTAACGTAATATTTGTTGTATCTATCTCTAATTTTTCCGCGACTTCCTGCGACGCTTCCTGAAGTTGCAGTTCAATCGAGGATTTCTCCGGAGCTTTGATGAGCGCTAAAACCGGCAAAATAAAGCTAAGAAGAAGTAATATCGCAAAAATCTTTTTGTGTTTATTACTAAAAGGCACAATTATTTTAACGAGAATAATCGAAATTAGAATACTCGCAAGAATCGCTAAATATGGTGTAATTTCAAGCGGTACAAAAGACAATAAACTTGGGAATAGAATATATAACCCATAATGCAATAAGTAAATCGGAAACGAAATTGAGCCTAAAAATTCGAACGGTTTTATAATCTTTGGTACCGCTTTTCCTTGCAGTTTCAAAATCGCAAGTATTATTGCCATCGTTAGGAGCGCTGTACCAGGAAGTGCAAAATAGAAGGTTTCTTTCGAATTAAATACCACTAGTAGCGTCATCGCTAAAACACCGGCCGTAGCAGATAATAGCAGTAGCCACCACGCCCACTTCTTTTTGGCCGGTTTAATTCGTGGTTGAATCGCAAGATACGAAGCCATCGCCGCACCTAGCATAAATGCACCGATGTGTGAATCTGTGCCAAAATATGCGCGGTCGTAAAGTCCGAAATAGCCACCATAAACTGCCATCAGGACAAACGACAAGACTCCGATTAATAGGCAAATTCTCGCAAATACTCGGTACTGTCTTCGGATTCGCCATTTTTTGTCATTTGTAATCCGATAAAAAACCGCAAAAACAGCATAGAAAATGATACAAACTTGCATTTCTAATGCCAAATACCACGTCGGATTAAAGAGATTCGGAATCAGAGAATTTTCATATGTAGCACCAGTTCTTAATGCCACGATATTAGTCGTAAATGTTACCGCCGAAAGCGAATTCTGTCTCGCACCGGTTAAAAGATCCGGTTCCGCAAAATACGCCAGCGTCAAAATCAAAATAATCGAGAACAGTAGTGTCGGCAAAAACCGTACTAGTCGATTCCAACAATAATTAATGAAACTCTTCGCGGTACCAAAGTTTTTCCCTTCTTTTCGCTTTGAACGGATTAACTTTTGGCAAATTAAAAATCCTGATAAGGCAAAGAAAGTTTCAACCGCGAGAAAACCACCCGGGAGCACCCCCGGAAAAACGTGATAAATCACGATTAAAGTGATTGCAACAAAACGTAGTGTATCAAAACCGAAAATGCGTTTTACCACATTCCTCTTCATTGGTTTAATTATATCACGTCAGACTAGACTTTATTGATGACCGGGATCACGATTGGCGTGTGACCAGTCGCATCAAACAAGATGTGCGTAATATCTTCTTTGATTTCCTCTTTTAGAACCTTCATTTCCGGATCGGTCGAAATCGACTTATCGGTCTTTTGTCTTAGATAATGACGAATCTTACCAATCAACTCTTCTGAGTTATCAAGGTAAATAAATGCCCTCGACACGATATCCGGCGTCTTCATTAGATGTCCGGTCTTCTTGTTGAGTGTCAGCACAATTACGAAAATACCTTCGCGTGAAATGTGAATTCTATCCTTCACCACCGCTTCATGCACTGGTTGGTCAGCATCATCATAAAGTTTATTACCGACATAAATCCTACCAGCTTTGCGAATCGTCCTCTCAGGAGTGAGTTCCACGATGTCGCCATCATCTGCAAGTAAAATATTATCATGCGGAATACCAATCACGTTCTCTGCCATCTCGGCATTGTGCTGAAGCATATAAAACTCACCGTGATATGGCATATAATTCTTCGGGTGAAGTCTCGTTACAAATTCAACGTGATCTTCATAGTAGGCGTGGCCAGACAAAT
>CAMJXP010000042.1 GCA_946409745.1 uncultured Candidatus Saccharibacteria bacterium
AGAAAAACAATTTGATACAGCAATAAGTATCATTTATTTCCTCTTCGCAATTTACTCCCCTGCTTCAAAAATATATCTTCTCCTAAATAACGAGGATTATTTAAAAAGCTAGTTCTTATCTTCAAACTTAATAATTGGTTCTTTCGCTTTTGCGAGTTCACCAGCTTTTGCAATCAAAGCACTCACTTTTTCGTGGTCTTTCTTTCGCATCTCATCCGTAAATCCTTGGCGTGTCCGTTGAAGATCGCCATAAAAGCCCGTGCCTTTTGCTGCGTTCCAGAAATATCTTTCACACGCAACATCCTTATAATGCCACGGTTTATTAAACAGATTAAAGTGCAATAACTTCGCACCTTTTGGCAGTTCTTTAGACGGTTCAAGATTCCAGTTGTCATCCAGTGGCATAATCTTACCACGAAGAATCAGATTTAAATAATCCTGATCCGGCGCCACGAGGCTCACATCGAAGTCTTTCATTAAATCCGTCATCCGCGTAATATAGTGAAGTTTACGAAGCTTCTTTAAGTTCATCACAAGCACACCAGAATTTACATATTCACTGGCTGGAATTCCTAATGCATTCTCCACATAGCCCTTAAATTCTGGCACATAAGTCACCTTCGGGTCAATTCTCGCCGCAATTACTTTTTCGCCGAGATCAATATCGTATAGTTTACCAATATCATCGAGCAGAATCGTATCGCTATCGATATAAACTGCCTTATCATATTGCGGGAACAGTCTCGCAATAAAGGCGCGGTAATAATACACGGTCTTCGAGAAGAAATCACCCGTACCAGTCTTAGTTGCGCAATAAGTTCGGATGATTTGTAGATGAATATTGAACTTCATCTTGCGGAACTCGATTGCCACGTTCTTCGTCACCATGTTACGAAGACGCCAACGATTCGGCAGACTCAGTCGATCATACATAATAATCACACGGTAGTTGCGATTTGGATTCGCATGACGCATGAGAGAACTAATCGCCGCTGCTGCATATTGCGCGTAGTCATTCGAAATCGTCAAAAATACAGGAACAACCCTATTTCCGTTTAGTAGATTTATGCCTGTATTGAAAATACTCATATGAACTCTTCTTACTCCATTTTACCATACTATCATAAGCTTCTTTCGCTAATTTTGCGCGATTTTGGTCGTCCGTCAGCTTCTCATCTGGGTAGAATGGTCCGTCCACATAAACTGTCATATCTGGGCGCGCCTGGCCTTTCACTTTTGACTTATGATAAGTTGTAGTCATCGTGAAAATCGGCACATTGTTTCTCACTGGATATTTAAACGATTTATCACCAGCCGGGAATTTACGAATCTTTGTATAATACGGCCACACATGTGCTTCCGGATAAATCACTAAACATTTCTTTTGCTTAATTCTCTTGTCTACAGCTTCATTCATTGCCTTCTTTTCTTCATCGTTCGTACCGAGCGGAATGCCACCAATCATTGGCAAAAATTTGCCGATTCCTGGTAGTTTCAAATTCACTGGCGAAATGATTGTAAAGATTCTTTTATTCGCTACAAGTGCAGGCGAAAACGCATCATGAAACGGATTCGTGTGATTAGCGTACATCACATAGCCGGTACCTTTGACCTTTTTAAACTTTTCACGTCCCACGATATCCATATGGAGATAAAATCTCGCATAAAATCTCGCGAACACCTTAAAACACCTAAACAGTATCGACGAATACATCCTTACAAACGGATTCTTTGGAATGAATTTATAACCCTTTGGAAGAAGTACTTTCTCTTTCTTTTCCTGCTCCTTGGTTTTGATCGGATCATCTTCTTCATTATCGTAATAAAAAACACGCTCTTCTTCTGGTAAATCTTTCTGGAATAATTCCGCTTTTGCCATTACAAATTCCCTTTCAGTTCTTCGTACTTCATTAATATATCATCATACTCAGTGATTTTCAAAACCTTATGAATCTTCTCAATTTCAAATGGTTTCACTTTTTGCACTCTAAAATACGGCCAGAATTTAAAATTATTGGAAAAATGATGAAGCACCGTATCTTCACGCGGTCTTTCACCTTGTTCATTATATTTACGAGGCATCAATTTACGCTTCTTGATGGACTTATTAAGTGCCGCCTGATCTGCAAGCATCATCCAGCGCTTCATACACTTTGCGACTGCTTTTTCAAACATTCCACTTTTTAGACATTCTTCCATATTAAATAGCATCACACCGGAATTCATGTAATCCGTCTTCGGAAAATTGTAGTGATAAAAATTCTTACCATAAATATCCAGCACACCTGCCGCTTCAACATCCTTAAGATCCGTATTATAAAACTCACTGATATCCGCTCGACAGACTACATCATAATCAAGATACAAAACGCGGTCTAGCTCCGCAATTTCTGGAATCTTATCAATGTAGAGCCGGAGCATCGAGCACGGCGTAAAATACGATTTCATATTTTTCTTCGGCAAATTCTCGACAAACACCTTAGTCGCATCAATTCTTTTTACAAAGCTTTTCGAATTTGTTTTCTTGACTAAACTATCTAGAAACGCCGTTGATTTCTCCGTAAATGGTTTAGTGTCTTCATAATTAATCGTCAAAATATAAATGTCGAGTTCTTTCCGGTTGTGTTTTAGAAGCGACAGAATCGAAACTAGTACTCCGCGGCTAATTCCTTGGTCGCCACAGTAGAGAATATTCATGATCTTATTATACCTTTTCCCTTAATCAAATGAAAGTGTCGTTGTCGCCGGTCTTGTAAAGCAACGAATCGTCTGCCCACCACCGACCACTTTGTCGCTTTGGACTACCGTCGTCTGTCCATTGTAATGCAAAGAATAATCCGCTGCCGAATCTGGCGATGAGCCAGTCGCCGACGCAAAGAAGACTCCGCGATTTCCTACAAATCTTAAGTTGCCCGTCCAAACGCCAGTAAGTGCGAAGTAGAGTGGCGCATCCCACGCTTCTTCATTCGAGCCGTTAATCGAGCTCGCCGTAAAACCATATTCATCGAGCAGTGCATAGAACGTATCATCGCCACTACCTGGCCTTGGCAAAGTCCAACCAGCCGGGCAAATCGATTGGTTCACCAGTTGGCTCGCGCCATTGTAACTACTGGCATCATTCACCGCGAGCGCCGCCGCAAAGTTGTAATAATTTCCGAGATGATAATGGGAATCACCCGAATCTGCCACATAGTTTGTCGAATCCTGTGCCGTATTAATCTCGCCATTCCAGTACAAATCACCCGGATCATATGACTCAATCACTTTGGAATTTACCCAAGTTGTATTGCTACTTTGCTTAGTCGAAGCCCCCGGATTCCAGCTCGACGGAATATCGGTATTAGCTGGACCATACGGATAATCCATATCGATATCATGATCAAGGTTCTGCGTCATCCAAATGTGCCCATCTGGCATCTTCTTCACCGTGTATTCTTTTTCGTCACGCGCATCGCGCACTGTAATCTCGTCACCAACCTCAAGCGACTCGCCCCATTCATCCACATCTTGCATGTAAATCGGCTCATC
>CAMJXP010000043.1 GCA_946409745.1 uncultured Candidatus Saccharibacteria bacterium
TTAACCTTTCTTCTTATTGTATTTATCCAGATTAAACAGCGGGTTCTTCCCTTCGTCGATCAGCGCCTGGGCCTTTTTCACCAGCTTTTCCACACCGGCCTCAGTCGATGCCGAGCCAATGTGCTCCGTTCGGACCACACTTCCCTGTTCTTTGTAACATACTTGCACTCCGGTTGCGCCGGAAGTAGTTTTGAATTTACGGATAAATGCCATACCTACATTTTACCACATCTTAAAAGAATCTCTTTTGCAGTCCGCGCACGAGGCCAAGATTTTTGCACACGAAATCCATAACCTTTTGCACAAAAATCATAAGTATTTTCGCATTAATTCCCATATGTCTAGCAACCCATACGGCTAGCATCCCGACTTGACAAACGAAAAAGCTTCCGCTAAAATCGAAGTAACAACTGAAGAGAGTGGGGTTCAGTTGGGAGAAATTGGCCGACTTTGGGACATCAAGCCGGGATTTCTTCATGTTTAAACATAAAGGGAATGATGTGTCAATTAAATTCACGTCATTTAAGATTGTGCTATAATCGGAATTATGAAATTACCAATTACGCAGAGCAGGGAATGGATGAATCTACAGAATGATCTGGGAGAAACCGTCCATTACGAGGCTCAAGATGACTTTACTTATTTAGCTATTGAAAAGACTACGCCAGTAGGGAAATACCTATACCTCCCTTATGGACCGGTCGCTGATACTAAATCCGGTCTGAAATCCGCCATTAATTCATTACAAAATCTAGGCAGTGACCTGATTTTTATCCGTGTCGAGCCGCAAAATCTCGAATTTCTAAAGATTAAATCGAAAAACACCAAGAAATCTACCGACCTCTGTCCAAAAGAAACCTGGAAACTCGATTTAACAGGCAACGAAGACGATTTAAAAGCCCGCCTCCCATCGCGTCTCCTTCGTTATTACAAGAATCATGAGAAAAATGGCCTAAAAATCGAAACCAGTAAAGATCCAAGCGACATTCACTATCTGTTAGATCTCCAAAAAGCCCTCGCTAAAGAAAAGGGAATCAAGACCTTCTCCGAGCACTATCTCGCCACCGAATTAAAGCAGGATTTCGCAACTCTTTACATCGTCAAATACACGAATCCAGAGACCAATAAAGAGGAAGTCGTTGCCGCTGGTCTTGTTTTTGACTACGACGACACCAGATATAATCTCCAAGGCGCCCAAACCGACACCGGCCGTGGCCTCCATGCCACCGGTATCCTCACCATTCAGCTGATCCTCGACGCTTATAAAGACGGTAAAACAATCTTCGATTTCTGGGGAATTGCCCCTGAAGGCGCCCCGAAAAACCACCCGTGGGCCGGTTTTACCAATTTCAAGAAAACCTTCGCCGGTTACGAAGTGGACTATGCCGGTACCTACGATATTGTTTTGAAGCCGGCCAAATATAATCTCTATAAAACTCTCCGCAAAGTCCGTCGCCACCTTGGCTAATCACTTGTGCTATAATGAAATTATGAAATTCGAAGAAATCAGCGCCGAAGATTTTCGCGCCTTTGCTAATCAAAGCCCATACAAATCTTTCATGCAAACCCCAGAAATTGCTAAGCTCAGAGGTAAATCTGGCTGGACTGCGCACTATGTCGCCGTCAAAAAGGATGATGAGATTCTCGGAGCCTCGATGCTCGTCTCGAAACCAGCTTTTATGAAAAAGCTTTACTTCTATGCTCCAGGCGGCCCGCTGATGGATCTCGAAAACACTAAACTCGTTGATTTCTTCTTTGATAATCTTAAATCATACATCAAATCGAAAAACGGCTATCTACTTCATATCGACCCGTATTATGAACTGATTGAACGCGACCGCGACGGTCTACCGGTCGAAGGCGGCTTTAACCATAAAAAAGCCCTCGAAAATCTCGAAAAGCAGGGTTTTAAAGAGATGAAAAACGCCTCCCAACCGAAATATCTGTTCGTCACCCCTATAGAAAACCGAACAGAAACCGAACTAATGGAGAGCTTCAAACGAAACACCAGAAACCACATTCGAAAAGCCGAAAAGATGGGCGTCACCATTAGGGAACTCGGCCGTGATGAACTCGATAAATTCAAAAAGATCACCGAATCCACCTCTGAACGCCGCCACTTTACTGATAAACCATTAAGCTACTACGAAATCATGTACGACCTCTTCCACGCCCGCGGTGAAGTTAAATTCATAGTAGCGGAAGCAGTTATAACCGAAGATGGCACAACTCGAGGGCTTTCGGAGGTCACGACCGAGAATGAGGGGGCGAGCCCCGTAACGACGGGCGCGAGCGACCCGTCCCGAGAGTGTGCCACTTCGGGCACACCTACCGTTCTCTCCGCCGCCATGTTCATGACCTACGGCGACGAGGTCATCTATCTCTTCTCCGGTTCCGACGAAAAATACATGCGTGACTACAACGCCCAATATTTGATCCAATACCACATGCTGAAATTCGCCGCCGCGAACCACTTCGAAATCTACAACTTCTATGGCATCAACGGCCTTCCAGATGAAAACTCCAAAGACTACGGCATTTACGAATTCAAAAAAGGCTTCGGCGGCCATGTCGTCGAACTCATCGGTTCCTTTGAGCTATCTCTTAGCAAAACCTACACACTTGCCAAGAAAATCCGCCATTAATGCTATAATTTAGACATGCAGAAGAACTCAGTTT
The DNA here is from genome assembly GCA_946409745.1 of uncultured Candidatus Saccharibacteria bacterium. Taxonomy (GTDB): domain Bacteria; phylum Patescibacteriota; class Saccharimonadia; order Saccharimonadales; family Saccharimonadaceae; genus Nanosyncoccus. Next base: position 2,680 of record CAMJXP010000043.1, read on the forward strand.
GGAAAATTATCGCGAAACACACGTTTACGCTTTTTAATCTTGTCAACGTGATTCTCGCCATCATGGTCGCCTCTGTTGGCAGTTTCAAAAACATGTTGTTTATCAACATCGCCTTCCTCAACACTATGATCGGCATCGTGAACGAGATTCGCGCCAAACGCATGGTGGACAAACTCCGCCTCATCTCTGATAAACCACCAATTGTTCTGAAAAACGGCAAAGAAATTAAAACTCCAGTTGAAGAAGTCCAGGTTGGCGACACAATTGTCTTGAAACTCGGCAACCAAATCATGTTTGATTCAGTACTCGAAGAGGGAATCGTCGAAGTCAACGAGTCCTTCATCACCGGTGAGCAGGACAACATCACCAAGCACCCAGGCGACCAACTTATCTCTGGTAGTTTTGTGGTTTCCGGCACCTGCACCGCGAAAGTCGAGCACATCGGTGAAGAGAACCTCGTCTCTAAACTGGAAAAATCCGCCCACGTCATCAAAACTGCCGACTCCAAACTCTTTAAACTCATGAATGACATCGTAAAATACATTTCCTATACCCTCATTCCAATCGGTGCTCTCCTCCTCTGGTCCCGCTTCAATGTCCCGGGCACCACTCATGAAACCGCCATCATTTCGACCGTTGCTGCTCTTATTACAATGATCCCAGAAGGTCTTGTCCTCTTAACCTCGTCCGTCCTTGCCCTTGCGACCATTCGCCTCTCGCGCCAAAAAGTCCTCGTCCAAGACCTCTATTCGATTGAGACGCTCGCCCGTGTCGACTGTATCTGCCTCGATAAAACCGGCACCCTTACGACCGGCAAAATGACAGTGAGAGACCA
>CAMJXP010000044.1 GCA_946409745.1 uncultured Candidatus Saccharibacteria bacterium
ACTTCACAGGCTAGCCAAAAGAGATAATCGAGGCGTTTTTCTTCGTCGCTCAAAAAAGGCATGGTTTCAACGATATGAAAAGCAGCTGGGAGGATAATCGTGTAAGGGATGCGCTGTTCGCCGAGGACGAAACTCACAAGGAAGAACTCAATTGGAAGAGCATTTTCTTCTAGCTCAGCGCTGTTCATCTTGGCAATTTGGCTTATAATATCGAGTTGGACTTTCGGGTCAATATTCATCAGGAGAGGATACCTGCTATAGTGCATAATGGAGCCAGGGCCGGTACCAAAAGGGTCAGTAATCTTGGTGTCAGTGTAGCCGACTTCTTTAAAGAAGTTTTCGATTGGCTCGAAGAGATATTTGTCAAATTCTTTGATGATTTCAACGTTGTTGTCTTTAATGAGATGGACGAAGATTTCGTCGACTTTACGCCAGCCGATTTGATTAACCATGAAGAATAGACGGTATCTTGCGACATTCTCGATGCCATCAATGCGATCATTATTCGTAATATTAAAGTCTTCGTAATTTTTCCAGCGGAGATAATTAATGGTGACCCAGTAATCATCAACATCCATCTTATACTGAGGAAGATTGGCGTCAGCCCCCTTAATTACCTCAGTATACATATTTATTAATGCAAGGTCGTCGGCAGTTTTAAATTTGCCGTGGTTTTTCTTAATGAAATCTTGGAGGATGGAATAATCAAGGTCGCGGTCGGCAAAACGAGTAGCGACGTTCTGATAAAGACCGGCATTTAGCGACTCGATTTTGAAAGATTTTTTACCGATTTTATAGATGAAGCTGTTATCCTCATCGCAACGTTTAAAATGAGTACCAACTTTTTTCCAAGCGTGAGTGCCATAGCCGGCATTATCGTAAATAAGGGTATAGTCCTTAGAAAGGGATATAAGGACATCATAAACCTTATTAAAGAGTTCGATGTCGGCTTGATTTTTGGTATCGGCGATGTCTAAATAATACAGATTTAGCTTACTACCGGTAATAGTGTAGATCCTGGCGATGCCGGGTTGGCCCATAGCATTGCGATCGGCAATCTCGGCATAAACGACGGATTTTTTAAGAATTTTATTAAAAATTGTTTCTGTGAGTTTTTGACCTTCCATACGTATATAATTATACGATTTTTCTCTGTAATAGTCCAGCATAAGCGGTTTCTATTTTGACCACCCGTGATATGATATTTACATGAAGATAAAACACCGGAGAATATTGATGACGGTTCTAGCCTTTATTGGGGTTGGCACGTGGTTATTTCTTAATCCGGAAAGTTACGAGAAATTCTTTACTAAGGTTGAAGACAATAATGACGTGGTGGCAGTGCCGAGAACGGACGGGATGCCACTCGCAAGCGAAATTCTAGAGAAACTAGAGGTGAAGGGTCGGGCACCAAAAACTGGCTACGCTAGAGAGCAATTTTATGATGGTTGGCCACTAGTGGATGGGTGTTCGCTAAGGCAGAGGATTATTAAACGGGAGCTTGGTGATACGGCGAGATTAAAGGGTTGCAATGTAATCGCGGGCGAATTTGACGAGCCGTATACTGGTGAACACATGGTGTTTACAGATAAGTCGCAGATTTCGAATGCGATTCAGATTGACCACGTAGTGGCACTCTCGGACGCGTGGCAAAAGGGTGCGCAATATCTGTCGTATGAGACGAGGTATAAGATTGCAACGGATCCATTAAATCTACTAGCAGTGGACGGCCCGGCGAACGAAAACAAATCCGATGGGGATGCGGCGACGTGGCTCCCACCAAACAAGAAGTTCCGCTGTGAATACGTGGCTAGACAGGTGTCGGTGAAATACAAATACAGCCTCTGGGTGACGGAGGCGGAGAAAAACGCCATCAAGGGTATTTTAAAAAACTGCCCGAGTGAGCCGGCAATTGGTGTATAATATAAATAATATATAGTGGAGGAAATATGAAAAGATTCATCTGGGGAATTGTGACCGGAGTGGCGCTTCTAGTGATGGGAGCATTTTTATTAGGAAGATTTGCTTTTCCAAATACGGGCCTAGCACCTTTGCCGAAGCCAGAAAAATCGGAAGGTCAAAGAGGTGAACTTGGTATCGATAAGAATATCAACGAAAGCAATATTGACGATTACCTAGATCGTCCGGATGCGGTCTATCGCGATATGCGCATGCTAAAGGATCCAGGAAATTACAAGGCAATCGGTGGCGATTCCTATCTATCTGGCTATGTGAGAGGGTTTGAAGTGGTACCGCTACCTTATATCGTGAATGTATCGGGGCTTCCAGAGGAGGTCGGCAACACTTACACTGGCAAGACTCTCTTTACGATGAAGGCAAACGAATACAAAGTGAATTATTATGAATCAATGGCGATCCTTGAGGCACTCTTCCCGAAGGATAAAATCATCTTCCTGATGTGCGGTGGCGGTGGCTACGCTGGGATGACGAAAGCGCTCCTCGTGGCACTCGGTTGGGATGAAAACAAAATCTACAATGTCGGTGGCTACTGGTATTACGAAGGTAAGAATAAGGTGGAAGTTAGAAGAGACAACGTAGAGGGCGAGGCAGTTTACGATTTCTACAAGGTGCCTTATCACAATATTGACTTTAGTACGCTGGTGGAGAAATAATGCCAAAGAAACGTATCGCTTATCTAATTCTCGGACTAGTCATGATTGTGACTGGTAGCATACTCTTTGCGCTGGCGGTCAGTGGGGTATTTGACCCATCAGAGACTGAGCTTGACGCTGAATATTACTGCGAAGGCACCTGTGAAGAGGAGTTTACGGAACTCAGCAAGGAAGATTATGAAGATTTAATTAAGAAGAAAAAATCTTTTGTGATTTTTGTGGATCAGAGTGGCTGTGATGGGGCGGATCGATTAAGGAAGTTTTCCAAAGACTATTTCCCAGAAAACGGCGTTAAAGTCTACAAAATGATGTTTGCAGACCTAAAAGAAACCACATTGCACGAAAAAGTAAAGTATTATCCATCATTAGTGGTGATAAGAAAAGGGAACGTGAGGGCGTTTCTAAGGGCTGATTCAGATGAGGATGCGGATGCGTTTAACCAGTACGGAAGTTTCATTGACTGGGTAAATCAGCATGTTCTTCTCAAGAGCTTAAAAAAGTCTTAAAAAAGTCTTGACATTTTTTAAAGCTTATGTATAATTAGAATTGTTAAGGGTTATACACCTAAAACAAACAAAAAAATAAAAAATCCACGGAGAGTGGAAGGAGTTACAAAATGAAAAAACAATTAATTGCGGGCGCAGC